>JAEUQE010000606.1 GCA_016789785.1 Bryobacterales bacterium | reverse complement strand
TGCATGCGCTGTTGCGACGTCTCAATCGCCTGCAGCGCGTTGCGAAGCTGTGCCTCAATCGCCTGTTCCGTCTGCTTTCGCTGAAGATTGATGCGGCGCTCCGCCACTGCAGTCTGGGCCAACGCGGACTCCGCCGCGCTGTTGCGGAAATTGAAGTCGAACGTTACGCCAGCCTGAACAGTCTGGTAGCGTCCGCTGAACAGATTCGAAAGCGACTGTCCGTAGCCGCCGACGAAATCGGATGGAACACCGCCGCCGAAGTTCCCACCCTGCAGAGGCGGCAGTCCCGCCGACTTGCTCAACAGGTTCAGCCTCTCCAGCAGCAGTAGATTGAAACTGCTGAAAGGATTCTGCGTCACCAGTGCCGTACCCGCAAGGCCGGAGTTCGCGTAGTTCGCATTGAGCTGCACGGCAGGCTTGCGTTGATTGAGAGCGAGATTGCGCTGCGTATCGTTGACGTCTTTACGGATCACGATGGCCCGCAGTTCCACCCGCCGTTCAATCGCCTTGCCGATCAGCGCATGCAGTTCCGCCTTTGCCTCCGATGGAATTTCGGCGCGGCTGGTGGTTGCGGGAATCACTTCATCCTTCCAGATATCCTCGTCCCGGCCACCCGCCAGCAACAGCTTCAGGTTGTTCTCAATCAGATTCAACTGTGTGAGCGACGAGAAGTAGTTGTCCTTGCGGCGCTCCAGTTCCGCTTCCGCGGCGGCGAGTTCCACAGGCGCCACGGACCCACCATCAATCAGACGCTTGGTGCGATCCAACTGCTCCTTGGCGAGATTCACGCTTTCCCCCACAACCGTGAGATCTTCGCGTGCCGCCACCAGGTCGTAGTAAGCCTGCTCCACGCGCGCGACGACGTCAATCACGCGTAGTTCGAACTCGATGTCCGAAAGGTCGACTTGCTTGCGGCGCAGCACCAGTTCCGTACGCTCACGATCGATATCGCGATCCCGCCACAGTGGCAGGGAGACACCAAAGATCAGCCGCGGCGTCACGAATGGGTTGAGCGCAACGAACGGATTGTTGGTGGACTGGCGCACCGTATCGAAGTCGGCATGGAGCGACATCGCCTGCCAGTTGATTCGCTGCCGGTACGAGAGACCCGTACTGAAGAAACTCTCCACGATTTTGCCATCGGCGGCGGCCAGCACCGAACTGGTCGGCGTGTTGCGCCTTTCGGTGGAAGGCTGAAGACGGAGGATCGGGTCCAGATACGCGCGTGCACCGAGAATCGCCTCACGCGCGGTGGCCTGGTTGGTTCGCTCGATCTCGATCTCGAGATTGTTGCGCAGGGCCATTTGCACCGCGTCCTCGAGCGGCAACCTGGTCTGCGTCACACCCACGCCGACACGGGGCGGCGTTTGTGCGCAGAGCGAGACACACATCGTAGCAATCAAGAATCGCATGAATCGTTCCTGTCAGTAGGCTTCCTAGGTGCGGACTTCCGGCGCGGCTGGTGTGCCTCGGAGCCGGAGCAGTCCACCGATCCAGCCCCATACCCGGGAGTGCGCCAGGTCATCGAAGATCGAATAGGCAACGGGCGTCACCAGCAGTGTCAGCAGCAACGCGAGCGACTGTCCGCCGATGACAACGATCGCCACGGTGCGCCGCGTCCCGGCTCCCGCACCGGTTCCCAGGGCGAGCGGAATCATTCCCGCCACCAGCGCCGCCGTCGTCATCAGAATCGGGCGCAAGCGGTCTTCGCAGCCCTTGAGAATCGCCGGCATCCGCGCCATTCCGCCGTGCCGTAGCGTCTTGATGTGATCGATCTGAAGAATCGAGTTCTTCTTCACGATGCCGAAGAGCACCAGGATTCCGACCGAGCTATAGATGATCGAAAAATTCTCGTTGGCGAGAAAGAGCGACAGGATCGCGAAAGGCACTGAGAGCGGGAGACTCAACAGGATCGTCACCGGATCGATGAAGCTCTCAAACTGCGAAGCGAGAATCATGTACATGAAGATGATGGAAAGCAGCAACGCTAT
>JAEUQE010000605.1 GCA_016789785.1 Bryobacterales bacterium | reverse complement strand
AAAAGGAGAGATCGCATAAGTTACCCCTGCGCGAGTTCGCGGCGGATCTTGACGCCGATCAACGGGTCGATCATGGGAGCGGTGGCGAGATGCACATGCTGTGCCCCGGCTGCCAGACGGTCGCGGACATCTTGTGCATTCATCACACCGCACACACTGATCAGTTCGAGGGGCGAGCGCGCGGCTGTGATGACTCGTTTCAGCATGCGGGTTTCTTCGAGGCAGCGAGCCGTGGTGGAAGCACCGCCAATGCCTCGCCGCAAGCCCCCAAAGAGGGGATTGCCGTGGTCACTGACAGTCGCGGTGATGGAGTTGGTGGCGCTGATTGCGGCGGCATGGGAGGAAACCGCATCGACTACCTGCGCGGCCTGATCCTCGTTGTGAAATAGGCCTGCTTTCAAAGCCAGCGGCACACGTTTCAAACGGCTGCGCACGGTTCCGGCGATGATGCCTGATGCTTCGCCAGACAGGTACAGATCCGCTTCCTGGGTGCAGACGTTCGGGCACGATAGATTCGCTTCCACGATGTGTGCACCGGCCTCTTCAGCCCACTCGGCGCAATCGGCGAAGTCGCGGGCAACCTGATCGAGGGTCCAGCCTGGCGACGGTGAGGCGACCACGGAAACGATCAGCAACTGGCCGTCCTTCAAGCCGGCTCTTGCTCGCTCGACATCCCCGCGCCATTCGGCGGGATCGCGCGACGGCATGCCAAACGAGATGGCCCACGATTGATAGGGATCGCCCGAGACGGAAGGTTGCATGTCGCGGCCTTCTCCATCAAGAACCACGTGGCGGAGAGGCAGCAGATTCGGTGGATCGTAGGATGCGCGGAACCGAGACCGAACCGTCTTGTACACCAGCACATCGAAACCGAGAGCGGCGTAGTAGAGAATCCAGCGGCTGTTCAGAAGGGGGCCGGCGGGCATGCCAATGGGGGAGTGGATATGGTGCCCGCAAAGGGTCCAATTGCCGGGACACGGTGGAACCTCGATCTCGACGGGATCCGGCGCGTTTTGATAGTTCCACTCGTAGGACTGTTGGATGTCGTAAGTGGGGAGCATGTCAGCGATCGTAGAGATTCGGAGGAAGATCCGTTTCTTCTTCCGTTCCTCCACAATCTAGCAGATCGTGCGGCATTGCCCTGTGGCCCGAAGGTGGTGGGACCGCGAAGCCGGGACAGTTCCGGGTAGGCCGGTACTTTTGTTTGCCGCGCGCAACCGTTCTGTCACCGAATGGAAAGCGTCGATCAGGTAAACTAACAGGTTCGACACGGAGGTGCTTTCATGTCTCACAGATTCCGTCCCGCAGTACTTCTGGCCGCTCTGGTGCTGGGAGCCGCAGCCTTGTGTCTCTACCGCATCGCACCGGTACGTGCGGCGGGAACCATCAGCTTGACAACTGCTGGCGTTGCCGTGGGCGAGAATTTCAACACGCTGGCAAACACGGGGACGTCCAGTTCGGTTCCCAATGGATGGGACTTCGTGGAGTCCGGAAGCAACGCCAACCTGGCGTACACGGCGGGGACGGGATCGAGCGCCACGGGTGACACCTACAGCTTTGGCGCCTCGGGGAACGCGGACCGCGCGTTTGGTGGTCTGCAGAGTGGAAGTCTCGTACCGACGATCGGTGCGAATTTCGTCAACAACACGGGCGTTACCATCACATCGCTCAACGTCGCCTACACCGGAGAGCAGTGGCGGCTGGGAACTCTCTCTCGCGTCGACCGCTTGGACTTCCAGATCAGCACCAATGCAACTTCTCTGACTACGGGTACGTGGACCGATGTGGACGGATTGGATTTCACGGCGCCGGTTACCGGACCTGCGACCGGAGCGCTGGATGGGAATGTCGCGGACAATCGCCGGCCGATCAACTTCACCATCACGGGATTGAACATCGCGAACGGCGCGACATTCTGGATCCGGTGGGCGAGCTTCGACGCTTCGGGCGCCGACGATGGTCTCGCGATTGATGACTTCTTCCTTACGCCGAACGCT
>JAEUQE010000604.1 GCA_016789785.1 Bryobacterales bacterium | reverse complement strand
GGCTGGCCTTTCTGCTTGCCGCAAGTGAACTCCACCGTCGCGGATCCGCCGCTCCGAATGACCACGGAATCCGGATCGCGAACCAGGTAGAGCAACGTCCGTCCGCCGCTGCTGACGTGCAGGCGCGCACGTCTGCCGAGGCACTCCACCTCCAGTAAGCTGCCCTCCACGGACGGCGGAGGCGGCGCGGGGACCGGTTGCGGTTCAGCCTGGAGTGCCGGCGCCCTTCGGATCGTTGGCCTGGAGAGCTCCTGTTCTTGCTCCGAACCCGCAGAGGCTGGCTCAACGGGACGTGGCCGCATGGCAACCGGCTTCGCGGCGCCTGCCACCGCGACTTGATCGAGGTAGCTCTTCAGTTTGGCAATTGCCAGTTTGTCGCCATCATCCTCGGCGAACTGCCCGGCACGGTCCGAGGCCTTTCCGGCCTCTGCCCGGTCACCCGCTTGCGCGGTCACATACGCAAGTGTGTAAAAGAACAAGAACGCGTTCTTCTTATCCACACTCTTCACCGATTTCAGCAGCACCAGGGCTTCCTGCAAGTCGCCGTTCATTGCGAGGACGCGAGCCAGATCACTCTTGGCCCTGACGTCCGCGGGATCCAGTTCGAGACCTCTTCGAAGAATGGTGACGAGCTCCTTCCGGTCAACTCCCGAGGACTCTACCGCCGAAGCGTAATCGTGATACATCCGAGGGTTAGGCCCCCCGGCCTTCATCGCGTGCCCGAAGTGCTCGCAAGCACGCGCACGGTCCCTTTCGTAGAGGGCAACATAGCCCGCCGCTTCATGCGCCTCCCAACGCTCCGGGCTACTCTGTGCCAGCACGTTGAACTTCGCGCGCGCCTCTTCGTACTTGCGCCCGAGAAGGGTCAGACGCGCGAGATTGAGATCGACCTCGTATGGCGCCGCGGGTGAGACTTGCGGCCTTTCGGCGGCTTTCTCAAGGGCGACGTCGAACACCGCGACCTTGTCGAGTTCCTGTCGGAGATAGGCTTGCATGTCCTTCTCCACCTGCGCCAGAGACTTGCCGTATACGGTCGAGAACGCTTCCTCGGCGGTGCTATTACCGACCAGCCGGGTAACCAGATCGGCAAACTTCGCGCGGTAGTCGTTCCCGAGATACAGCATGTTGGTCAATAACCAAGACTGTGCATAGAACAAACCCGCGCGATCCTTTTCGTTGTACTCGGGCGACTTGTGATTCACGTTGACCAAGGTCGCGATCGGGAGCCATCTTGAGTTCAGCAACAGGATGCCCCGCCCAATCAGCGGTGCGCCGACATGAACTTTGTTGCCAACCGGACGCAACGTGGAATACACATCGGCCAGACCTTCGTTCAGCCAAGCAGGAATGTTCTCCAGTTGCGATCCACGTATCAGAAAATGAACGTACTCATGAACAACCACGGGATAGTATTGCGAGTTCACTTGCTGCATCACGATGTAGTCGGTATCGTAGCCCTTTGTGTAAAAAGCGAAGGCATTCTCGTTCGGACGATAGGGACGGTATTCGTTTTCCGACCGGAAGGCAATGATACGCACCTTGGTGGCATCCGCCGGCGAAAGCTTCATTGCTTTCACGAAGAACTGCCGCACCTGTTCGAAGTGAAGCACCGCATCGCGAGCAGTGCGCTCTCCGTTGGTCGTGTACATTTCGAAGTTGGGCGATGTGAGCTTGAGCCACGTTTCCGCCCTCAACGGAATGCAGAAATAAAGACAATACGCAAGTAAGAACAGCAGTTTCGCGTACATGCCCGCATATTAGCGCAATTCGCGATGGAGTGGCCATGTAGCGATCAGCGGTCAGCCGTCAGCGAACAGCTCAAACCTCACCGTCCCCCGCGAATACGGCGTCGCTATCGCCTTCATCGCGGGCTTATTTCGCGTCGCGTTCGGCTGAAAGCTGAGAGTTGAGGGCTGACAGCTTTAGCCTTGACATCACAGCGACATCGGCCAGTTGCGGCCCGCGGGTTGGCCCGGCCGGGGATAACACGGCGGCAGATAGTCGCTGGTCTCATG
>JAEUQE010000603.1 GCA_016789785.1 Bryobacterales bacterium | reverse complement strand
ATCACACGGACACAGGGCCTGATCGCGACGCATGCGACCGATGTGCTGTTGGAGGACAACGGCATGGTGGTCGCGACGCCAGCGGGCATCACGTTTCTCAATGCAGGCGGCGCCGCCAGTATCTACGCATTTCATGGTCTGGTGAACAATCACGTGTATGCGCTGGCATCGGCGCGTGGGAGGCTATTCGCAGGCACGTTGGGCGGCGTCTCGATCCTGGAAGGCGGCAGCGTAAAGGCGAGCTACACAACGGCGAACTCCGTGTTAAGGCACAATTGGATCAGTGCTGCCACGGCGGCTGGAGATGAGATTTTCGCCGGAACGTACGGGGCAGGCGTGTATCGCTTTGATGGCGCCACGTGGCATGGATTCCCGGACCTTCGTGAGGGATTCGAGGTCAATCCGAATTCGATGGCGTCTACGGAGGGGGCGGTGTTCGCGGGTACATTGACAAAGGGGCTGGCGGTCTACAACCGCGCATACAGCCGCTGGAATTTCTTCACATCCGGCCTGCCATCGGTAAACGTCACGGCGGTGGCTTCGGGCTCAGGCAATCTTTACATCGGAACAGACAACGGCTTGGTGCGCGTGCCCGAGGGGAGGGTGATGCTGCAATGACAACGCAACAACGGCTGGCATGGACCGCGCTGGTGTTTGCATTGGGGCCACGGCTATGGGCCGATGCGGGCGTCATCATCCCGTCCAACAAACCGCAGCCGGATCCGAAGATCCTCTCGCTGGCTGAGATGGATCTGGATGTACTGATCGACAACCAGGTTGCACGAGTTCGAATCAAGCAGATCTTTCAAAGCCACGTTGGAAGCCCGCTGGAAGGACAGTACACCTTCGCGCTCCCATCGCGGTCAATCGTCAGCGATTTCGCGGTGTGGGATGACGTGGTGCGGATTCCTGGCGTGATTCTTGAGCGGCGGCGCGCGGAGGAGATTTACCAGGACATCAAGTTGCAGGCTCTTGATCCGGGCCTGCTGCAACTGGGGGAACGCGATGCGGACGAGGCCCGGCGAACGGCGGTGTTCTCGGCGCGCATTGTGCCGATCCCGGCGTTCGGAACCAAGCGTGTGGAGATGGAGTATCACGAGACGATACCGGTGGAAGAACTACAGTCGTTCTTCGCGATTCCGCTTCGTCCCGATGTGTACCAGATCCAAACGGCGGGCAGACTGGGAGTGCGCATCGAGATTCGATCAAAGCATCCGCTCAAGGACTTCGCGGCGGTAGGAACTGCTTACGCACTCAAGATCGACGAGCGTACTGCGAACCGCCTGCGCGCGTCGTTTGAGGGGTCCGCTGTGAACTTGAGTGAAGACTTCGCCGTGAAATGGACGCTGGACAGTTCACGTGAGCGGCTGGAATTGCTGACGGCGCGAGAGTCGGCCAGTGAACCGGGTTTCTTTCAAGCTTCGTTGCTCACGCAGCCTGTGCCCGTAACCGCGAATCCGCGCACTGTGGTGGTGCTTTTCGACGCGTCACTGTCGATGCAATGGGAGAAGTTGGAGCGCAGTTTTCAGGCGCTGGAGACCGTGTTGCGGTCGCTGACACCGAAGGACCGGTTCAGCCTCATTGTCTACTACGAACAGGTGAACGAAGTGCAGAAGTCGCCGGTCGCAGCAACGCCCGAGGCGGTGGATCAGGCGCTGGCAGCCGTGAGGGCAACGAAGCTGCGAGGCGGCACGAATCTGCAAGCTGCGTTAGGCGCGGCATTGAAACAAGCACAAGGCGAAAATGCCTATCTTGTGGCGCTGGGCGATGGTGGATCCACTCGCGGCCTGGTGCATAACGGCAAGCTCGCATCGTGGTATGCGGCGGAATGGAACAAAATCAACGCGACCGCGCGACCGCACACCTACGTGTTTGGCGTCGGCGATGATGCGAATCTGCCGCTGTTGCGCATGCTGGCCCGGCAGAATGGCGTACTGGAATGGGTGCGGTCCACCGAACCCGTTGAGTTCAAGTTGAAGGCTTTCGTTTCGAAAATCGGACGGCGGCCGTTCGAGGGGCTCGCGTT
>JAEUQE010000602.1 GCA_016789785.1 Bryobacterales bacterium | reverse complement strand
GTTGCCCGCCGTACAGAACAAAGCCTGGACGCGCAATCCCATCGACTACTTCATCCTCGATAAGATCGAGAAGGCGAACCTGAAGCCATCCACCGAAGCGGATCGTGCCATTCTCTACCGGCGCGTAAGCCTCGATTTGACGGGCCTTCCGCCGACGCCGCAAGAGATCTCGGACTTCCTGGCCGACGCGCGCCCCGATGCCTATGAACGCGCCGTGGACCGTATGCTTGCCTCGCCACACTATGGGGAACGGTGGGCGCGGCACTGGCTCGACATCGCGCGATATGCGGACTCCGACGGCTACACGATCGACGCGCCGCGCGAGATGTGGCGTTATCGCGATTGGGTGATTCACTCGATCAACCGGGATCAGCCATTCGATCAGTTCATCATTGAGCAGTTTGCCGGCGACATGCTGCCGAACGCCACCACGGAGCAACTCATCGCCACGGGCTTTCATCGCAATACGCCGTCGAACTACGAAGGCGGCATCGACTTCGAGCAATATCGAGTGGAGGCGGTGGCGGATCGTGTGAATACGACGGGATCCGCGCTGATGGGGCTCACGCTGGGATGCGCGCGTTGCCATGATCACAAGTACGATCCGATCAGCCAGCGCGAGTATTACCAGTTGTTCGCCCTGCTGAACAACGTGGATGAGATCGACAAGGAAGCGGATCGCAAGGACTTCAACCGTCCATTTCTTCCCTTAGGGACGGAAGAGGAGTTGAAGCGATATCACGCATGGGAGTCGCAACTTCAGCTTCTGGAGAATGATCTCAACCGCTACCGCGATAGCTTGCCTGCTGAGGGCGCGCCGCTGGAAGTGGGCGTGGTGGAGCGCCAGAAGAACATCGACGCGCACCGGCGACGCATGCCGCAAGTGACGCGTACGCTGATCATGCGGGAATTGCCAAAGCCGCGCCAGAGCTACATTCATCTGAGTGGCGACTTCACGCGCAAGGGCGCCGACGTGGAGCCGGGCACGCCGGGAGTGCTGCCTCCGTTGGAGGGTGTGACGGGGACACCGACACGGCTCGACTTCGCAAAGTGGCTGGTGGACAAACGCCAGCCGCTGACCGCGCGTGTGACCGTGAATCGTGTCTGGCAGAAGTACTTTGGCAAGGGCATTGTGGACACGGAGAACGATCTCGGCGTGACTGGGGATAAGCCGACGCATCCCGAGTTGCTGGACTATCTGGCGCTCGAATTCATGGAGCGTGGATGGAGCCAGAAGCAGTTGCACCGCCTGATTGTGACCTCGGCCACATACCGGCAGGCATCGCAGGGACGTGCGGATTTGAAGGCGGCCGATCCCGAGAATCGTCTGCTGGCGCGACAGAATCGCTTGCGTCTGGATGCGGAGATCATTCGGGATTCGGCGCTGTTGGCGAGTGGATTGTTGAGCCGCAAGCTCGGCGGCCCAAGCGTGTATCCGCCGCTGCCCGCTGGTGCGAATTCCGTGACGCAAGTGAAGCGCGAATGGAAAGTGAGCAAAGGCGAGGACAGGTACCGGCGCGGCCTCTACACTTACTTCCAGCGCTCCGCGCCGCATCCTGGTCTGGTGCTCTTCGATGCGCCCGATGCGACGGTGACGTGTACGCGGCGCATCCGGTCGAACTCGCCGCTGCAGGCGCTGACGCTGCTGAATGATGAAGCGTACTTCGAATTCGCCGAGGCATTGTCGGCGCGGCTGGCCAAGGTGGAGGGCGATGATGCGGCACGGTTGAAACAGGGTTTCGCCTATGCAGTGAATCGCGCGCCGTCCGATGTGGAAGCGGCGCGGCTGATGAAGCTGCTTGCGGCGCAACGCGATGCGAAGAAGGATGAGAAGGCCGCATGGACCGCGATATCGCGTGTGCTGCTCAATCTCGACGAGTTCATGACACGGGAATAGGAACTGACCCATGACCAACGACGATCAACACCTGCTCAAACGTACCCGGCGTCAGCTCTTTCGCGATTGCGGCATCGGCGTCGGCAAGGTTGCACTGGCCTCGCTCATGGGCGGGGAGTTGTTCGCCAAGCGCCATCACGCGGCGAA
>JAEUQE010000601.1 GCA_016789785.1 Bryobacterales bacterium | reverse complement strand
TCACGCAACTTCGCCAACCGTATCTGGAAGGAGATCTTCAATCTCGCGCTGGTGGAGCCTGTGGACAGTCTGGACCCGGCAAGGCTCGATCCGGACAATCCGCCCGATGCGCCGTGGGCACTGCAAGCAACGCATCCTCGTCTGCTGGTGAAGCTCGCTGATTTCCTCAAGGACTACGACTACAACCTGCGCGGTTTTGTTCGCGCGCTGGTGCAGTCCACCGCCTATCAACTCAGCTCGCGCTACGACGGTGAATGGAAGTATGAATACGTGAGCAGCTTCGCGCGCCACTATCCGCGGCGAATGATGGCGGAGGAGGTGCACGACGCGATTGTCAAGGCAACCGGTGTGACTCCCGTGTACACGGTGACGGGGTTCACACTACCGCTGAATTGGGCAATGCAACTTCCTGAGCCCGCCGAACCGCGCAGCAACGGTGCGGTGGCCACGTTCCTCAATCATTTCCTGCGGGGCAATCGCGACTCTCAGCCGCGCAGCAACAGTCTTTCCATTCTCCAGCAGATGAATCTCATGAATGACGCGTTCGTTCTGAACCGGGTCCGTGTGAACACGTCTCCAACGATCACGGCGGCATCGCGGCTTGGAACGAACGAGGAAGTGGTGGACGAATTGAGTCTGTTGATTCTGTCGCGCACGCCGACCGAAAAAGAGCGCAAATCGGGCGTCGAGTTCCTGGCGAAAGCGCGCGACGCCAACGAGCGCAACGCGTTCATTGAGGATCTGGCTTGGGCCCTGATGAACAAGCCCGAGTTCATCTTCAGCTATTGAGGAGCGTGCCATGAAAGACAGATTCGGTTACGACTGGACAAAGATCGCGGGCACGCAATTCTGGCGGCGTCCGCAGATGGGGCGGCGGTTGTTCTTCCAACACGTCAGCTCCGCGATTGGTGGTTACTTCCTGATGCCGGGACGCCCCACCGAGCGCATCGCGCAGGCAGCGCCAACATTGAAGGCCACGGCGAAGTACTGCATTTTCGTGTTGATGTCGGGCGGCCCAAGCCAGATCGACACCTTCGATCTGAAGGAAGGCTCGTGGACGCCGCAGAGTTTCAACCCAACCAGCTACGGCGACATCCGGTGGCCGCAGGGCGCCATGCCGGTGCTTGCCGAGCAGATGAATCGTGTGGCGCTGGTGCGATCCATCAAGGCATGGGCGCTGGTGCACAACCTGGCGCGTACCTGGGTGCAGATCGGGCGCAATCCTACTTTGAGCAGTTCGCGAATCGCGCCGCATATCGGCTCGGTGGTCTCGATCGAACTTACGAAGCAGGAACCGAATCGCGTACTGCCGTTGTTCGTGCATCTGAACACCACCGCGGGGCCCGGCCCTGGTTATTTGCCGCCGGATCACAGTCCGTTCTATGTGAGCCCTGGCGGCGGAGGTATGGCGAACACGACGCACTCACTCGGCCAGGCGCGGTTTGACCGCCGTTATGATCTCTACAAGGAAATGTCGAACGAGTTGCGCGAATCGAAGGAGTTGGGCGCCGAGGTTCACGAAGCCTACGCCTTCAACGATGCCGCGCGCCGGTTGGTGTATAACCCCGATGTGAATTCGATGTTCACGTTCGATCAGAATGAGCGTAACCGCTATGGCGCGACGGGTTTCGGCAACGCATGTATCGCGGCGCGGAATATGCTGCGGGCGCGGTCCGGCGTGCGCTTCATCCAGATCAATCAAGGCGATTGGGATCATCACGAGAACATCTACGAAGCCAATCGCGGTCACATGCTGGTGACAAAGCAGTTCGACACCGCGCTCGGCACCCTCCTGCAGGATCTCCAGAATGATGGCCTGCTCGATCAGACGCTGGTCGTGTGTCTGGGCGAGTTTGGGCGGATTCCGGGCAATCTGAACGCGGGCAGAGGGCGTGATCACCATGTGCAGCAGGCCGCGTTGTTTGCGGGCGCGGGAGTGAAGGGCGGCCGGGTGCTTGGCGTTACGGACGCGGCGGGTGGATCCACGCGTGAGCCGGGCTGGGGCCGTGGCCGCGAGATCCGCGCGGAAGATGTGGAAGCGACCATTTACTCCGCGATGGGCAT
>JAEUQE010000600.1 GCA_016789785.1 Bryobacterales bacterium | reverse complement strand
GCATAGCCGTGTAGCGCCCCCTGCATGAGGGCCTTCATGACGAGCATGTCGAGCGTGCCGGGAAGAAGTTCATTGCGGAGTTTGAAGCCCATTTGGCGCCTTTCCTCAGACGGTCTCACTAAGACAGTCTTAGTATAGGGCGACCCGCGACAGACGTCAAGCGCTGATCCGGCACCATACCCGTGCCCCCTCATGCGCCCAAGCCTGGGTTCCGGCCGCAAGATCGTCTGCCGGGTGGGCAATTGCTCCCTGGCCTTCAGGCAACACCATACAAAACGGCGTAGACTGTGGCTGTGTGGACCCTGATCACCGCTCTTGTTCCAACTGCGCTGCTTGCGGCCGATCCCCGCTGAAGATATCCGTTTATGCCACCGCGGGCGGAATTCAACAGTATCTGTCCAGTCCCGATTCACGGCTTCGGGCCGCCGCGGCGATGCGCAAGATCGGTATCACGCGTGTGGTACTGGAAGGACGCCGCGGCGACGAGTATGTCTCTCCGGCGGCCTTACGCGAGATCCAACGCGAGCTGCAGGTTCTCGGCTTCCAATCGTCGGGCGGAATCGCCACCGTGCCCGGAAAGAGTTTCGGCACCCGCCAGCAGGGCGGATTGAGCTGGCTGAACTGGGAAGCGGAGGCCACGCGCCGCGGGGTAGAGGAGTTCTTCGCCTCAAACGCCGCCGTCTTCGATGAACTGGTGGTGGACGACTTCTACTGCACCATGGATGCGTCGCCGGAATCCGAAAGGGCGCGAGGCTCGCGAAGTTGGGGACAGTACCGGCGCGACCTGCTCACCAGCCTCATTGAACCCATGATCACTGGCCCTGCTCGCCGCGTGAACCCGCGCGTGCGAATGGTGATCAAATATCCGCAATGGTACGATCGCTTCCACCTGTTCGGCTACGATCCACCGCGTATGTCGCCGCTGTTTGACCGTGTGTGGGTGGGAGTGGAGGTACGCAACCCGAAGACGCAGCGGATGGGATTCGTACAGCCCACACAGGGCTACATGAACTATCGATGGATTACTTCCATCGCAGGCGGCAAAGTAGAGGCGGCGTGGTTCGACCACATCGAATGCACGGCTCAGAACTTCGTGGATCAGGCCTGGCAGAGCGTGCTTGGCGGAGCGCGCGAACTGGTGCTGTTCAACCTCATCGACATCGTCAACGGACATCCAGGTCACGAACTGATGCGCAGGGCGCTGCCCGATATGCAGGCGGCGGCCGGCCGGCTGAAAGAGGCCACCGCCGGTGGAGCCACACTTCATGGCGTCGCATACTACAAGCCTCCGGATAGCGAGCCTGGGGATAACCGCTACCTCATGGATTACATGGGAATGCTCGGGATTCCGCTGGTGCCCGTGTCGAGCTATCCGTCCAACAGCCGCGCGGTGATCCTCGGGCTTCAGGCTGCTCACGATCCGGAACTCCATGCAAAGGTCGAGGCCCACCGCAAGACCGGGGCGCGGATTGCGATGACCGCTTCCCTCATTGAGAAAATCGGCGCGCCGAAAGGGGTCCTCCGGATCGACCTCAGAACCTTCTCCGAGCAGGACTTTCAGGATGCCGGCGAATGGCTTCTGCCTCCGAAAGAACTGGCATGGCTTGGAATGGAGCGGCAAAAGCTCGACAAATTGCGTAAGAATCTGGGTGTGGATTTGTCGGCGCCGGCACGGATCGCCTACTATCAGTTCGGCCGCGAGGAGACGTTGTACAGCTTCCTGGATGAAGACACAGCCGTTCGTCTGCGCGGGCGCAAGGTCCAGCTTCCGGCGCACGGCATCGTGTGGGTGCGGCGCTGAGGAGCGCAATGCGAAAGAAACTTACCTGGAATTCGGACGAGTCACGATGCGGATTCACGAACTGTCGCTGATCAGAGCGTCTGATCCTCTTTCCTGGTACTGCGCGGTCACTTTGAGCGGTCAGTCACACGGTGGCACGTTCGGCGCGTCGCCAGTCGCCACTGTAAGGGATAGGATAGTTGTGGCCTTATGAAACGACTCCTCGCATGGATCATCCCCGCCCTGATCGCCGCGATACTCTGCGGCGCGGCGGAAACGGTTGCCTCAGTGTTCGCGCGCGGCAACTTAGTCGCGTGGTGTATCGTCCCGTTCGA
>JAEUQE010000005.1 GCA_016789785.1 Bryobacterales bacterium | reverse complement strand
GTACGCAAGACCGCCGAGGAACTCGTCCTCGCAAAACCACTGGAAGATGGATCACTGGCTGTGGGTCTGTTCAATCTCACGAAGAGCGATCGCGCGATCACCGCCACGTGGACCGATCTTGCGCTTCAGGGCAAGCGCCGGATGCGCGATGTGTGGCGCCAGAAAGACGCGGGTAGGGCCGACGGTGAGCTTCGTCAAACCGTGGGCGCCCATGGCGTCGCGATGATCCGGCTTATGAAGTGATCAGCGCAGCACGCGCACGCGATGCGCTTCGCTGTCACCTACATAGATCACGCCTTTGCGATCGGCAAACACGCCGTGCGGACGCGCAGTCCGGCACTTCAGCGGGTCGGACTCGGGGCCATCGCCGCGCTGGCCATCGCCCAGCACGGTGGTGATCACACCGGTCTTCAAGTCGATGCGGCGGATGGTGTGTGTTTCCGTGTCGGCGATGTAGGCGCCACCGTCGGGCGACCAGGCGATGCCCTTCGGTCCATTCAGCAGAGCTTTGCGTGCATCGCCGCCATCGCCGGCATAGCCCTTCTCGCCAGTGCCTGCGATGTGATGGATAGTCTCGGACTTCGGGTCGATACGGAAGACACGATTGCCTTCGCGCAGCACGAGATAGAGATTGCCCTTTGGATCGAGGTCGATCGCGCGCGGTCCGTTGAGCGGCGTGTCCTTCACCGGCGCGCCATCCGGAGTGGGCTTGCGCTCTCCATTGCCCATGTATGTCTCGATCGTTCCCGATTGGAAATTGATGCGGCGTACGCGATGATTGCCGATGTCGCAAACGAGCATGCGGCCCCTCGGATCAAACGCGATGCTGTGTGGCTGGCGGAATTGCGCGCTCACGGCGGGCCCTCCGTCGCCGGAGAAGCCAGGCTCGGGCTTTCCCGCCACTGTCGAGATGACCTTCGTCTTCGCATCCACGCGGCGAATGAGATGATTCTTCATTTCGACGAAGAACATGTTGCCCGCTTTGTCGAAGCGGATTTCGTAGGGCTCATTCAACAGGGCCTGGGTTGCGGGACCGCCATCGCCCGAGTAGCCTTGTTTGCCGGTACCCGCGACCGTCGATACCGTGCCCTTCTTCAGATCCACGCGCCGGATCAGATGATTGCCGATTTCGCAGACATAGAGCGCACCGTCAGGCCCCACGACAAGCCCGTAGGGATTGTTGATCTGCGCAGCTTTGCCGGGGCCGCCGTCTCCAGTGAAGCCAGCGGTTCCGGTGCCCGCGATCGTCTCTACGGTCTTGCCCGCGCCCATCAACGGGGCGGCCGCCATCAAGCCAACAAACTCGCGTCTTCTCATCCTCGCTCCTCAAGAGTCAGGGGTTTCAGGTCACCCATCAGCTTATGCACCAGGAAGACGCCAATCAAGTGGAAGGTTCCCATGCCCAGAATCAACGGCGTATATCCGAAGTGCGTCACGATCACGCCCGCAAGCCACGTGGAGAACAACGTACCGCCGAGCCCTCCCGCGCATCCGCCGATCCCGATGACGGAGGCAACGGCGTTCTTGGGAAACACATCGGAGATGGTTGTGTAGAGGTTTGCCGATAGACCTTGATGTGCCGATGTCGCCAGGCTGACGAGCCCGACGGCAAGCACGGTGTTCTCGGCGAGCGCCGCCATGGATGCAACAGGCATCATCATCGCGCACACCAGCATTGAGAACTTGCGTGCCTTCGCGTGCTCCCATCCCCGGCGGATCAGGAATCCAGCCAGCCATCCGCCCGCCACACTGCCGACGTCGGCCATCAGATAGACAACCGGCAGCGCCCAACCGATCTGCTTCAGGTCGAGCTTGCGGACGTCGAAGAGATAGGGGGGCAGCCAGTAGAGATAGAACCACCACACCGGGTCAGTGAAGAATTTCGCGAGCGCAAACCCCCACGTCTGCTTGTATCCGAGCGCCTCACCCCAACTCACTTTGCGCATCGCGGTATCTTCGGGCGCGTCGCTGTGGATGTACGCCGATTCCGCCGCGTTGGGCTTCATCCGAAGTACCAGCCAAACCGCCAGCCAAGCAAAGCCCGATGCGCCGGTAAGTACAAAGCACATTCGCCAATCCCAGCCGAGGCCGTAGCTCCCCACCATCCACGCAAACAAAGGCGGTCCGATCATGGATGCGACGTTGCTGCCGGCGTTGAAGATGCCGGTTGCGAAGGCGCGGTCTTTCTTGGGGAACCACTCCGCGACGGCTTTGATTGCGGCTGGGAAGTTGCCCGATTCGCCAAGGCCGAGCATTCCTCGCCAGAAGCTGAGGCCAATGGCCGATCGAGCAGTGGCATGCAGCACCGCGGCTAGCGACCACCATGTGATCGAGATCGCATACCCGATACGAGTGCCGACGCGGTCAATCAGCTTTCCCATAAACAGGAAGCCGATCATGTAAGTGACCTGGAACGCCATGTTGACCAGGCCGTATTGCTCATCGTTGATGTGAAGTTCCTGCCGGATAACGGGGATGAGGACGGAGAAAACGATCCGGTCGAGATAGTTGATGGTAGTGGCGAAGAACAGCATCGCCAGCACCACCCAACGCGCATTGCTCATAAGCTGAGCATTGTATCGCGCAGGCCATGCGGAACGGAGTTGATCCGCGATGGCGGCCTCGTGTGGCGCACTACTTTTTGGGAGGATGCGACTGCCAGAGGATGTTCACGATCTTCCACTGGCCGTTGAATTTGCCGAGTTGCATGTAGTCGATGCCCCAGTCGGCGATGACCTTTGCGGTGGCCGTTTGATCAAGCACCTCCGTCACCACAACCTCGCGCGGCGACTTTGAGAGGTCGCGCTTGCCATCCTTGTTCCAGCGCCCGGCCAGGTTTACGAGTTGCTGATAAGTCATCACGCCTTCCTGATAGACGCCCTGTTCATTGCGGTAGAAGCCCCGCTTGGACAGATTGGGGTGCACGCTTCGTTCGATCAGGTCAGGGCGAACTTCATAGAGAGCATCAATGTAGTCCTTGGCGGCACTGTGGACAGCCGATCGGTCTGTGGGGTCAGCAGCGAAGGCCATCAGAGAACAAAGCAACAGAAGGGTGATGATTCTCATCCTTTGATGGTAGCTTCCGGCGCTCACCATTCTCCTGGCACGCCGAATTAACACGTGTGGCACTCAGGCCGATAAGCATTCATAAGAGGCCAGAAGCAGATGTACGCCATCAGCCAATGCCAGACTTGTAGTCCCGGCGACTATTCCTTGCCCACGGGAGTGGGGGGACAAGCACAAAATCGCCCTGGCGCAGTGCGTGCGCAAGGAAGCGGCTCCATCGATTCGGAAAAGGCACGATCCCGATCCGCGCAGTCGGAAACGACTTACGAACTTACGGTGCGGACCGAAGATGGAGACCTGGTGACGATCTCCGCGAAAGCGGTACAGTCGTCGCAGGCAACGGACTATTCCTCGCTCTACCGTGACCGGGACGCAGTAAGCTCCAGCACTTATCGCTCTCGACGGCGTGAGTCGAGCATCGAGGTTTCGGTGGAAGTGGAAGGCGATCTCAGCCCGGAAGAATTGGCGGATATCCGCAAACTCACAGGTGCGTTGTCCAGGGCGACGAAGCAGGTGAATCGCGGGGATACAAGCGGAGCCTTGCTGACCGCGCTTCGCGCAGAAACGGCTGATGATTCCATCGCGTCGTTCGACTTCGCTTATCAGCACAGTAAGCAGGTAGAGCAAACGCGATCCAGGCAGATCTCGTACCTCGGGTAACAGTCATCTACTGAAGATTGGTCATCCACTGAAGATTGGCTTAAGGGTCTTCAAGAAGAGACCGAGAGCAGGGCACGCAAAGTCCAAATCGTTCCGCGGACGGCCGTTGTTATACTGCAAGTTTCCCCATCATTTCCTGCAGGAGGATTACATGAAGCGGTTCCTCTTCGTGGCTGGTCTCGGGCAGGCAGCGCCGAAAGCATCGCCGCCCAAATCCGCGCCCGCAAAAGCGGCTCCCAAAGCAGCGCCTCAAAAGGAATCGAGCGCGCCCGGCGCGGAAGCCAGGGCGATTCAAGCGATCGAGAAGGCCGGCGGCAGTGTCCGCAAAGTCGCGCAAAACGACGAGCGGCACGAGGCCGATTTCCATCTTGCGGCCAACATCACCGACGATGCGCTGGTTCATCTCGCGTCCATTAGCAAGCTCGTCTACCTGCACCTCGGCAAGACCAAGATCACCGACGCGGGCCTCGCGAAACTGAAGGTGCTCACGCAACTCGAGTCGCTGCATCTTGAGCAGACCGCCATCACGGATGCCGGCCTCGCGCATCTCAAGGATCTGAAGGCACTCACGTACCTGAACCTCTACGGCACCGCGATCACCGACAAAGGCCTCGATCATCTGAAGGGTCTCACGAATCTGAAGAACCTCTATCTGTGGCAGACGAAGGTGACGCAAGAAGGCGTCGACGCTCTCCGCAAGGCTCTGCCTGGCGTCACCGTCGACACAGGCTGGAATCTGGCCGACATCAAGCCACCCGCGAAGCCGGAAGAGAAGAAGGAACAAAAAAAGTAGGGCGCACCAGTCTCCGCTGGCCGTGGTATGCTCGCGGTCAAAGGAGGGCTTTCTCCCAATGCGCACCTGTGGCTTTCTAGTCCTGGGCTTGGCGGTTTCGGTTCCGGCGTTCCCGGCGCCGACCTTCACCAAGGATGTCGCTCCAATCTTCTACAAGCGCTGCGTCGGATGCCATCGGCCCAAGGACATCGCGCCGATGTCGCTCATTGACTACAAGTCCGTGCGTCCGTGGGCGAAGGCGATTCGCGAGTCGATCGTCAACAAGAAGATGCCGCCATGGTTCGCCGATCCCAAGCACGGCCACTTCGCCAACGACCCGAGCCTGACTCCGCAGGAAGTGGCCACCATTCGGGCCTGGGTGGAAGGCGGCGCCCCGGAAGGCGATCCGCGCTATCTGCCTCCTGCTCCGAAGTTCACGGAAGGATGGGCGCTCGGTAAGCCGGACATCGTCATTGACATCGGCGAAGACCACAAGGTCACGCCGGGGGAAGACGCCTATGAGCACTTCGTAGTGCCCACCAACTTCACTGAAGGCCGGTGGATTCGTGCCGCGGAAATCCGGCCCGGTAACCGGCAGGTAGTGCATCACGTGCATGTGCTGCTGGTGAACGATGACCTGAAGATGATGGAGGTCGCATCCACGAAGAATATGCCTTCGATGGCCGAGTATCTGATCCGCGAAGGCAAGCTGAGCCGCATCCGTCACGACGCGCCGGTATGGAACGATGCGTGTGCGCCGAACACTCCCGATTTACCATTCATGCGCGGAGCACAGGAAGGCGGTCTCGCGGCGTTTCTTCCTGGCCGTCCACCCGATGTGTTTCCCGAAGGCACAGCGAAATGGGTACCACCCGGCGCGAAGCTCGAGTTTGTGATTCACTACGCGCGCATTAGCGGCGCTCCGCAGACGGATCGCACCAGCGTCGGCCTCTATCTTGCTCCCGGTGCGCCGAAGCAAGTATTGCGTCGCATGGATCTGCGCAACTTCTTCATGAGCATTCCCGCGGGGGCGCCGGCGCAAGAAGTGCGCCGCTGCTACGAGTTCGATCAGGACAAACTGCTGCTCTCGTTCACGCCGCACATGCACTATCGCGGCAAGGACATCACGTATGAAGTGGTGAAACCCGGCGGCGCGCGCGAAGTGCTGTTGCACGTGCCGCGCTACGACTTCAACTGGCAGCTTGTCTATCGTCTGGAGGAGCCGAAACTGATCGAGAAAGGAAGCCGGCTGATTGTGACGGCCCACTACGACAACAGTCCCAACAATCGCTTCAATCCTGATGCGTCGCAGGTTATCCGCTGGGGCGACAAGAGCGAAGAGGAGATGATGACAAGCTGGATCGAGTATCTGGACGTGAAGCCCTCCTCCATGCTGCACGCCCAGACACCCGCCAAGCGCTGACTCTAGACGAACTGCAGATCCTGAACCGCAAACTTGCCGAGATTCGGGAAGATCGCCGGCATCGACGCCGCAGGCACACCGAACCATCGCGCCAGTGTTGCGCCAAACTGATCCACCGATGTCGTGGGGATCATTGCTCCGCGCGATCCAGTATCGTCGGGTCCGCCGAGCGCCATGGTTGGGAACGCACCAAACACGTCGCCACCCTTCACCGCGCCGCCCATGACGAGTTGATGATTGCCCCATCCGTGATCCGAGCCTGCACCGCTCGGTTGCAGTGTGCGCCCGAACTCGGACGCTGTGAACGTGACTACCTGATCCGCAACACCGAGTTCCACGGTCGCATTGTAAAAAGCATTCATGGCCTGACCCACCTGCCGCAGCAGATCCCAGTGCATCCAGTCCTGTGAGCCGTGCGTATCGAAGCCGCCGATGGAGCAGAAGAACACTTGCCGCGTCACACCAAGCGAGCCGCGCAGCTTCATGATCTTCGCCACTTCCTTCAACTGATTGCCAAGTGAAGTGCCTGGGAATACCGTCGTCAGTCCGCCACTCGCCGACAAACTCTTCAGCATTCCGTTCAGCGCCATCGCGTCCGACATCACATTGTTCGCCGACTGAACCAGAGCCAGGCCGTTGTCGAACGTGAGCATCTCTTGGAAGGCAGTCTTGCGCCCGTCCGCCGCCGATTGTGGCCAGATGCTCATGCCACCGAGCGAGAGATCGAAGCCTGGAATCAGGCTCGCAGACTGGACCTTGTTCCCAGTGCAAAAGAGTTGCGGTCCTGCCAGTGAGACCGATGGCGGAAAGCCGACGGGGCCCGTGGTGACCGCGTCGGCAACACGGCCAGCCCAACCCGTTCCAACTCCGGTATTCGGAGCACCGCTCTGCATCTGGACCACCTGATCGGAGTGCGAAAACAGGTTGGTTGGCAGGGGCACAGCGTTCGCGAGAAATTGCGCGCGCGACGTGGGCTGTACGAGCATCCCCATATTGGCGACCACTGCGAGACGCTTCTGCGCCCACAACGGATGAATCGCCTGCAAGCCACTGTTCAGTCCAAACGGTGTACCATTGGCCGCGTTCACCGGAAGCAACTGCGTGTTCGCCGTCGGCAGAGCGAGCCCTCCGCGAGCAGCCTTATAGGCGTTGTAAGCCTGCGTGCCCATCGGCACCACGGTGTTGTGCCCGTCGTTACCACCGAAGAGGAACACACACACCAGCGCCTTGTAGTTGGGTGCCGTCTGCGCCAGCGCGCTCATCATGCCGAAGCGCTCGATGCCGAGCATCCCCGCCGCTGCCGCTGCCGTTCGCAAGAAATCACGTCTCGTATTCATGTCTATTGTTCCTCCGCTTTAGTGCATCACTGCGTATTCGCCCGACGTCGCGGTGAGGTACACCGCCGTGAGCACTCTTTGTGTGTTGTCCGTGGACGCGCTCAGCGCCTTGTTCAGCGCGCCTCGCGTCTGTGTGGACATGCGCCCGAATAACAGCGCATGGTCAACCGCATCGATCAATTTCGTGTTGTCGCTCGCTACCGTTTGGAACTGAGCGAGGTCCACCGTGATGTCGCCACGGTTCTCGTAGAGCGTCTGATAAAGAAAGTTCACGCGCAGCACCGCCTCGGTCGGTGTGTAGATCTGGAATTCCGGCCCGACCAGCGTCGTGTTCGGAATCCGGTAGAGTGGCGAGAACCAACTGAAGACGGAGTTCGGAGTATGCACCGCTTGGCCCATGTTCTCGAACACATAGGCGAACTGGTTGGTGGGCGAGATTTGCCCTTTGAGAGCGCGCACCACCGACACAAGATGTGCCACGGGTTCACGCAACCGTCCGAAGTTTCCAGGCGCTGAGTCGTTGCGTGCTTCCGGATCCAGCAGAATCGCCTGAAGCGTCGCTTTCATGTCGCCGCGCACGCCGGCGACATTGTTCGCGAACACGTTGGCCACACGCGTGATGTAGGCTGGCGACGGGTTGCTCGTGGTGAAGCTGCGGATCAAACGCACCGCGACAAACGGCGGCAGATTCGGATGCTGGAACAGGCAGTTGATCGCGCTATCGAGATCCTGAACCACCGTCTGCCCCGCGGGAATTGCACAGCCGTTCGGCAGCAGCTTCGAACTCGTATCATGGTTGCCTTCGCGAGGTTCCATGTCTGCGCCGAAGTATTCCCAGTTGTTCGCGCGTGGCGCCGCGCCCGGCGCTGTCGCATAGGTCCACCCCGTCAGTGCGAGCGAGAGCTGGCGCACCGTCTGCTGATCGTAGGCCGGAATCGGCAAGCCATCGCTGCCGGACTTCACGGAGCCGTCCGTATTGAGTTGGTAGAGCCCAATGGTGAAGAGCTGCATCAACTCGCGCGGGTAGTTCTCGTTCGCGCCGCCGCCAAGCCCAGGCTTATTGCTGTTCGCAAGATCGAGGAACTTTCCGTATGAGGGGCTGATGGTCATCTCGCGCATCAACGTGCGGTAGTTTCCGAACGCGTTGCGGCTGAGGATCTTCATCCACGGCGTGATCTCTTCGGGGTACACGTTCTTGTTCGCTGACACGACCCAGATCTGTCCGAGCGCGTACATCATCTTCTGCCGCAGTTGATCGGGAGCACTTGCGGTCGTATGGAGGAAGCGGGCTCGCATGGCCGACATGGAGCGCGGATCGGAAGTGGGCAGATTGATGGGAGTCTCCGCGGCGCCATACTGTGCGGTCAGCCATGACTGGAATCCGTTCTGCTGCACGGTGTTGATGTCGGCTGGGGTTGGACCGAAGCTCGCCTGTTCCAGGAAGCGGGCCGCGGCGATTCTCGATACGGCACAGGGGTTGCATGGCGCTGGCGGCGGCGCCGGTGCGGGAGTTGGAGTCGGTGTCGGAGTCGGAGTTGGGGCTGGGGTTGGAGTCGGTGTCGGCGTTGGCGTTGGCGTTGGCGTTGTCGCCTGCGTCACGGTCCTCATCGTCGGCGAACTGGTAAAAGCTCCGTTGCCTTGGTTGGTCACCGTCAACGGAAAGGTGCCCGCCATGCTGAGCGTCGCCGCGACATTCAGCCTGGTACTGTTCACGAAGACGGTCGGCAGCGGAACGCCAGCCAGCTTCGCAATGGCGTTCGCCGTGAAGCCCGAACCATTGATTGAGAACGTGACTGCGCCCGTGGTGAAGGAACTCGGATATGTACTCCACACATTTACTACGGGCTGCGTGATGGTGATGGTCGCAGTCGCGAACTTGTCAGGATACGCGGTGCTTGCCGCCTTCAGAATCACAACGTTCTGAACCGGTGCAACAAGCGGCGCGGTGTAGTAGCCATTGGCCGACACCGTGCCAAACGTCGAATTCCCGCCCACCACATCATTCACGGACCATCGCACGGTGTTCGGCGACAGCGGGACATAGGCCGTGAACTGGCGTCCGGTGCCGATCGCCACCGATGCGGCTTTCCAGTACACCTCCATCTGCGCCAGCGCGTTAACGTGCAGTCCGAGGAAGATGGCGGTGAACGAAAGTATCTGTGCTCTTCGCATACGCAACGGTTTGCGAAAAACACAGTCAGAATGTGAAGGCCTAAGGGTTAATTCGATGGAGCTAGGGAAGAGTCCCTGAGGCTCTACGGAAATCTACTGCTTCAGATGGTTGCGCAGCCATGCGCTGGCCAGCCGCAACTCCCGGCGAATGGTCGCTGCTGAAAGATCCGTCATTTCGGCGATCTCGTCGGCCGACCAGCCACCAAAGAAATGGTGCTCCACCACCCAAACCATTCTCTGGTCGAATTGTTCCAATGCAGTCAGCGCCTCATCGAGCCGGAGGAACTCCTCCACCTGCGATCGTTGCACCAGCTTCGCCCGATCGAGAGGTTGGCGGAACAGACCGCTGCCGCGTTTCGCCGCCTGCAATTGGCGGGCATGATCCACCAGCACCTGGCGCATCAGCTTTGACGATACGGAGAAGAAATGGGCGCGACTCTGCCACAAAGGATGGCGTTGTCCCAGCAGGCGAAGGAATGCCTCATTCACCAATTCGGTCGGCTGGAACGTGCCTCCGTTGTATTCACGCCGGAGGTGTGCCACCGCCAGTCTACGCAACTCCGGATACACGAGCGGCGCGAGATCCTGCGCTGCTTGCAGATCGCCCCCTCGCCATTTCTCCAGAAGGTTGGTGATTTCACCAGTCACTGTTTCAATGATAGCGTGCAGGGTGCGCCTGAAGGGTCTCCGCCGTGCTGCCTTGGGGTTACCGAGGCGGCGCGAGACTTCCGCGACGGCGATACCGTGAAGGCCATGGCCGGCAAGTGTTCTGCCGGCATCGTGCCTGCCAGCGATCACGACGGCCTGTTCCAGGAGCCGCTAAAGACGTCTTTCGTTGAGTTTCTTCTTTCTATTCTTTCCGAAGCTTGTTTCTCGCGCAGGAGCACATCTTGAGCCTCAGGAAACGAAAGGAGCGCCGAAGTTTCTTCCTCGCTGGAAGCGGGGTGCGAGATCACGCGCGCTGCAAGCCCGGCTTGCCGTGCTCCAGAATAAAGCTCGCTCGCGTGCTCACCGGCGCGCCGGGCTTCGACACCACTGGGACCACTCGATAATCCGATCTCCAAAGGCCAGGCTTCACCGTGCACGACACATAGCCGCGTTGCGCATTGAAAAACCGCACGTGCGGGTTGTCCGGCAGCATACCCTGAATCAATTCCGGAATGTCGACACCATCACCGGCGGACGAAATGGAAGTGCCGACGAACTCCGCAGCCACCACCGGGGTGTCCGGCTTTTCCGGATCGCGATGCAGATTCAGCGCCCAGTTACTGTGAATGTCGCCGGTGATCACCACCGGGTTGACGATCTTCTTGTCCTCCAGGAAACTGAGCAGACGCGCACGTTCCATCACGTAACCGTTCCACTTGTCCATTGCGAATGACTCGCCTTGTCCAGGCTTCAGATCAATGCCACCGATCATGACCTGCTGCGCCAACACGTTCCATCGTGCGCGCGACGCGGCGAGACCTTGATAGAGCCATTCCTCCTGCTCCTGACCAAGCATCGTCTGCCGCGCATCCCGCGCGCCATCGCACAGCGGTGCGCGGCCGCCGCCGCAGGGCTGGTCACTGCGGTATTGCCGCGTATCGAGCACCGAGAACTCGGCGAGCTTTCCATAGGGAATGCGCCGGTAGAGCAGCATGTTTGAACCGTTGGGGAGGGACTGTTTCCGCAAAGGCATGTGCTCGTAGTAGGCCTGATAGGCACTTGCGCGGCGCTCCAGGAAAGCAGTCCGAGTCTGGCGGTCCTCCGGCGCATCGCCCGCATAGTCGTTGTCGACCTCGTGATCATCCCAAGTCACGATCCACGGAAACCGCGCATGTGCCCGCTGCAGCAGTTCGTCGCTCTTGTACAGCGCATAACGGTTGCGATAGTCGCTGAGGGACACGATTTCAGCCCCGTTGTGCTTGCGCACCCCTTTTTCGCCTGCACCTCCTTCGTAGATGTAGTCGCCGAGATGCACCACCACATCGAGATCCTCCTCGGCCATATGCTGATACGCGGTGTAGAAGCCGGATTCATAGTGCTGGCACGAGGCGAACGCGAAGCGCAGTTGCTCCACGGCAGCGCCCAATGCCGGCGCGGTCCGTGTGCGTCCCACCGGCGAATCGAACTTGCCGGCATGGAAGCGATAGAAGTACCAGTGCGCGGGGCTCAACCCCTGCAACTCCACGTGCACCGAATGAGCGAGTTTGGGATCGGCGAGCGCTTTGCCCTTGCGAACGCCCTTTGAGAACTTCTCATCCTCTGCGAGCACCCAGTCCACTTCCACCGCATCGTTCGACATGCCCCCGCCCGCCAGAGGTTCCGGAGCAAGACGCGTCCACAGCACAACACCATCCGGAGAGGGGTCGCCGGAAGCGACGCCCAGGGTGAAAGGATTGTGCGCGAATTTCGGTGCCGCCACAATTCGATCCACTGGGCTCAGCGCGAGCAAGCTCAGCCATTGCCCTGAATGAATGAAAAAACGCCGCCGGTCCAGATCACGGTCCCACATAAGATCACGATCTTAGCGCATCGCTACTTCACCTTGGGTGCCTTCTGATCGCGTCCGCCCTGATGGAGTATCAGGCTCGTCACCTTGCCGGCGTCATCCTTGACGAAGCTGATCTGCGCTTCCACCACCTTGAGAAAGAACTTCGTCTGCGACTCGCCGAACACTTCGAACTTCGGTTGACCCGTCGCCTGAATAAACAGCCGTGAGCCTTCGCGGGTTACTGTGATACGAAAGGTTGGCGCCAGTTCGTACTCGCCAGCATAGGTTTCCAGGATCTCCTGCTCCACCAGCACTTCCTTCCGCTGCTGATAGGTGGCCAGCGCGTGGCGGTTCTCCAGCACATGAAATCCGAGGTCATCGCCGCCAAATGAAGTATTCACGAGCACAACTACGGCCTGCTTCTTCGCGGGATGGAAGCCGAAGAAGCTGCGGTAACCGCCGGTACCGCCATTGTGCCAGATGATCTCGCTGTCGAACTTCTTCTGGATGTGCCATCCCATGGCGATATCCATGCTGGGCATGCCTGTGGGCCGCTTCTCCGCGAGTGAGCGCCGCATCGCGGCCTGCAAAGGACCCGGCTTGAGTTCGAGACACATCGCGGCGAAGCGCATCATGTCGTTTGCGGTGGACCGAATGGCGCCGGCGCCCGCCAGCACATCCAGATCCCAGTTCTTCACGGGCTGCAGTCCCGGATCATGGCCAACCGCAAGCCGCTTCTTCTGATCTGCCGAGAGCGTGATGGAGGTGCTCTTCATTCCGAGCGGGTCCAGGATGCGCTGCTTGAGCAGTTGCTCGTAGCTCATGCCGGCACGGCGCGCCAGCGCATGTCCGAGCAACCCCGCTCCGAGATTGGAGTACTCGTACCGTTCTCCGATGTCGCGCCGCAGAATGTGGGAGGAAAGGAACTCGTACAGCTTCGGCGCATCGTAGTCCGCATAGGGGTTCTCGGGATCCGCGGGTTTCAAGTTCGGCAACCGCGGCAGTCCCGAGACATGCATTGCAAGGTCAAGCAACGTGATCTGCTTGCCACCGCGCGAGGGGACCTTCACCGTATCAGGAAGGTACTTCGCGACGGGATCCTCGGCCTTCACCTCGCTGCGCTCGATCATGTCCGCCAGCAAGAGGGCTGTGAAGGCTTTGGTGATCGAACCAATCTCGAACACCGTATCGGGACTCAGCGCCTGATCGCTGCTCGCCGAGAGTTTGCCCCGGCTGATGAACTTCTGTCCCTCCCGATCGAGGGTTGCGACGGCGATGCCAACGGCTTTTTTCGACTCGTCCACACGGTTGAACAGAGCCTTTTGGACAGGCGCCAGATCCTGCGCGGAGCCCGCAATGGAAAACACAAGAACAGCCAGTAACGTATGAACCATTTATTCCTCCGAATATTTTGCTTCCGTCGCGATACGGTCCCGCTCCTCGCGCAGTTTGCGCACGCCGTAAACTTCGTTTAACCAGACGACGCCCGCGGAGAGCAGGGTCATGGCGGCCGCGAATCCGCCCACGCGGCGGCTCCACGGATCGCGCGCCTTTACCGCAACCAGGGTGATTGCACTGGCCCAGAGCGGCAATACATACCAGTAACGCACAGACTTCAGCAGCGCGATCTGGCGGTCATAGCGAGCCAGTAGCGCAGCTTGATAGTCCCGCAGGTCCAGAGACGGATCGAGCGGCTTCTGTTGCTGCTGGGTACGCCAAAGATAGCACATCACGAAAAGGACGGACAGCACGGAGAATGCGCCGGCGGCCACCTCCAACGCCGTCTTTCCTTCCAGGGTGACTTTCAGAAACACCGGCACCAGAACGATGCCCGCGGCGTACTCGCGGAAGTTCCGCCAGAACACTCTGCGATCAAATTGCTTCATTCGTTCCGCCATGGAATCGATCAGTGCCTGTGTGTTGACGGGCGGCTGAAGGATGTGATCCTGCCACAAATTCATCAACTCCTTTTCGTCTGAGGGATCGTTTCTCATCGCGCCTCCTCTCCACGCAGTTGTGACGCAAGCCTTTGCCGGATTCGCGTGAGGCGTGTGGCCACATTGCCCTGACTCACACCTGTCACGCCCTCGATCTCCGAGTACGCAAGCCCTTCCAGATAAAGCACCACCAATTGGCGGTCAGCCACCGGCAGGCCGCACACGGCGCGCCAAAGCTGTTGCTGCTGTTGGGTTCTCAACAGATCGCGCTCCTGTGTCGCGACAGCCGACGGCTCTGATGGCGGGTTCACCGTCTGCTCCCGCTGGCGCCGGCGCCGCTCACCCGCCATGTGGCTGATCGCCGTGTTGTGTGCAACGCGATAGACCCATGTGCGCTCGGAGGAATCGCCGCGAAAGCGAGGCAGGGCGGTCCAAAGCGCCAGCGCGATTTCCTGAAACAGATCATCGCCGTGCTGCCCGTCGCGAGTGTAGGCCCAGGCCAGACGCCGCAAAGGCGCGGCATATCGCATCAGCAGGTCTTCATATCGCGAACGCTCCAGTTCAGCCACTCGCAAGAGGTAGTCCCTGAAGGACGCCGTTTCTTACACGAAAGATCAGATATTGAGCTTGGTGCGCGCGTAGTCGAGGCAGAAGCGCACGTTGGCCTCTTCCTTTTGCAGTTGCGCCGGCGCGGGAAGGGTGGTTAACACCGGTAGTGGCTTCTTGCATTTCGCACTGCGCACCGTGCGAAGGGTTCCCGCGAGCCGGCGGCCTCCGGTATCGCCGAAGGTCGCCCAGTACTTCTCGGTGAGGCAAGGCACCTTCAGCGGATCCCGGGTGATCATCTCCAGGGTCATGCGCGTGGCCGGGCGTGCCTTCTTGCGGATGATGTTCACGATCGCCGCCATGTCGAGATAACCGTCGCCGAACGGGACTTCGGAAAGCAGAAAGCCATCGGGATACTCGTCCACGCCCATGTCCTTCAGGTGTGTGGAGATGGCATAGGGCGCAAGGCGTTCCACCACATCCATCGCATCATCCAGGAGAGCAATGTTGTTTCCCGTATCGAGACAAATGCCGAGATACTCGCTCGAGTAGTTCTTCATCAGAGCGATAAACTCATCGACAATCCAGTCCTTGTGGTTTTCGAGAGCGAACTTCATTTTCGCTTTCTCGGCAATCGGAACCGCGCGGGCCACGGCCTGGCGCGAGCTCTTCACAAAGGTAGTCCATTCCTCGGCGGTTGCGAAGGTCTCATAACGCCTTCCGCCGAGGCAGGCGGATCGCACACACAGTGCACCGAGTTCCTTCGCCGACTGGATGGTGCGAGTGAATGCCTCGTCGTTGGCGCTACGCGGGAGACCCGCCATGACCTCGATCGCCATGCCGTACGATTCCGCCTTGCCCCGCAAGGTCTTCAGGTACCCTGGATCGTGATTGCTGATCTGCGCCTGAATGCCACCGGCGCCGATGGAGTGGCAATGTTCCAGAAACTCGAGCGTGTCCTTGAATCGCCGCACCGTCATGTAGCAGGTGGTGGCGACCATCATTGACGTTTTGGGGGCGGCGTGCAGCGACACTGCGGCGGCTGAGGCAGCAACGAAGGTACGACGGCTCAGGGTCATGGGAAACCAATCTATCACGGGCTGCCGCGGGGGCGGGAGGACGTTCTTGCGCCGCCGCTATTTCACTTCGTCACTCTTACTTCACGTTGATTGTGCCACGGCACTTCTTGGCGCCGCACTTGCAGGGAACCCGCTCCACGTCCTTTGGGAAATGATAGTCGATCGTGAGTTCTTCGCCGGCTTTGATGTCGCGCATGGACATATAAAGGATATGACCTTTAAAGATCATGGCGCGGAGGTTCGGCTCGCAGCAGTGATTGATATACTCAGCGCCGCTACCTCCCACCGCACCGTCGATAGTCCAGTAGTTGTCGAGCGTGAACAGATAGTGCAAGGGGCGCGAATCGCGCCGCTTGGTCTCACGGCGGCTGATCTTCTCGCCTGTATACTCAATCACCTTGCGCCGGGCGGGAATGGGCTCTGCTGCATAGATTCCCCAGCGATGGATCTTCGATGGTTTGATGTTCAGCCGGAAGCAGGTGTACTCTTCGACGAGCCGAGGCTTGTTGGTGGAGGCGAGGAACTCGTCACTCGACACTGGCGGCTGGGACTTCTTGCTCCCAGGCTTCGCGAGTTTCTTTGGTTTGGGTGGGGAGATCGATTTGGGCATCGGGCAGAGAACAAGCCAGGAAGCCGGCTGAGCGGCCCCTGGCTTCAAGAATCTGCAATGGAGCAGGTCCAGTCTTAGCGGGACCGAATTTACTAGAAGTCGTCCTGGGACTCGCCCTTCTTCTTGCTCTTGCGCCTCATGATGATGGCAACCACGCAGAGCACCGCGAGGATTCCGGCAATAATCTGAACAGTTTGCTGATCCATATTAGTGGCTATCTCCAGGACTAGTAATCGGCTTTGGAGCCTGAGGTCAGGCGCCAGTCTTCTGCTTGATGGTGTCGATCAACTCCTTGACGGAGGCTGCGCTCTTGTCGAGCATAGCTTTTTCGTCCGCGGTGAGTTGGACCTCGTAGATCTTCTCGATGCCCATCGCGCCCAGCTTCACAGGTACTCCGACGAAGAGACCATTGTATCCGTATTCTCCCTCCAGGTACGCCGCGCAAGGAAGAACTTTTTTCTTGTCCTTGAGAATGGATTCGACCATCTCCACCGAGGCCGCGGAGGGAGCGTAGTAGGCGCTTCCGGTTTTCAGATACTTCACGATTTCAGCGCCGCCGTCGCGGGTCCGCTGGACAATCTGGTCCAGGCGATCTTTGGGAATCAGTTCGGAAATCGGGATGCCTGAGACCGAGGTGAGGCGGGTAATCGGCACCATGGTGTCACCATGTCCGCCGAGCACAAGCGCCGTGATGTTCTCCACGGATACCCCGAGTTCCATCGCGAGGAACGTACGGAACCTTGCAGTATCTAACACGCCAGCCATGCCGACGACGCGGTTTCTGGAGAACTTCGAGATCTGATGGGCGGTCCAGCACATGGCGTCCAGAGGATTCGTCACGAGGATCAGGATCGCGTTGGGTGAGTATTTCGCGGACTGCTCGGTGGCCGTCTTTACGATTTCGTAGTTGGCCATGAGGAGATCATCGCGGCTCATGCCAGGCTTGCGAGGGAAGCCGGCGGTGATCACCACGATATCGGAGTTCGCGGTTGGTTCGTAGTCGTTGGCGCCGGTCACGGAGACGTCGTAGCCTTCGACAGGCCCGGACTGTAACAGGTCGAGGCCTTTCCCCTGGGGAACGCCTTCGACGACGTCGACCAGTACAACGTCAGCCAGTTCTTTACCGGCAATTCTGAGAGCACAGTTGGCACCGACATTTCCAGCGCCAACAACGGTCACTTTTTTGCGCATAGAACCTTTGGGATGTTTAACCCTGAAGGGGAATTATACCAGCAGGGCTGCCGGAACTGGTGTGGCGAAACAGATGTCTCGCAGGGAGCGACTGCCGGTTGCTACAGCGTGAGTTTGCGAATGGAACGGACAGAGAGCGCTTCGTGGGTCAGGCGGCGCAACTCATCCACGGAATCGAGTTTACCGATCTTCGCCGCGATGCGTTCGTCGACGGGACCGAAGCGGGTCGCCAGGATTTCGAGGAGAACCTCGCGCAGGGCTTCAGTCTGGCCCTCCTGACGCCCCTCCTGACGACCCTTCTCAATCCCACGCCGTTCCCACGAGGTCACATACTCCAGCACTTCTTCACGTTGTTCCGGCATAAGCTCCAGTCGCTCCAGTTTTCGATGAAACACTTTCTCCTGCACTTCGTTCAACGGCAGATACCGGTCCACGAACAAGATCAGCAGATGCTTCCTCGCCGGGTCCAGTTTCTGCGTCACGATCAGCCGCAGGCATTCCGCCTTCACTCTCGGACGATCCTTCGCCGCTACCCTCATTTTAGCCATGAGCGCGTTCGCCACGGGATTCGGATTCCGCAGGTACCCTCGCCACGACATCCGGTTCAACTGCACCACCCGGTAATAGAAGCGCAATACCTTGCCATCGGGAAAATCGACCGGAAACACCGATGGCTGACGCTTCAGCGGCTGATCGTGTGAATACACTACGATCGGATACACCGGCAGATTATGCTCCTCGTACAGAGCCGAGAAGTAGCGAAATAGCCGCCGCGGAATGTCCGATGGCGCGGTGCTCTGATGCTCCACATGAATCAAAAAGAACGCCTCGGTATCCTGGAACTGCACCTTGGCCAGAATGTCCATCCGGTACTTCTTGCCTTCGGGCAGGCTGAGGATGCGCTCCTGTTGAACAAACTGGATCTTGTCCCGCCGGATGCTCCTGGCGAGTTTCGGGAAGAAGAGAAGAAGGAACTCAACGAAGAACGTCGTGAGCAACTTCTTGAACAGGCCGTCGTGATCGTTGGCAGACACGGGACCGGCAGGGGTTTTGCCGCCCATCGGCTCCAATGTAACACGAACACCCGCAGCGCAGGCCTCCACTCGCCTTCATTGCGAACGTTCCGTCTGTTTCGGGCGTAAGCTTATGGTTGGGACCGCTGCGAATCCCATACAATGGAGCTGAAATGTCGATTCCGCAAACGGCCGTGGACTTCATGGCGAAGCTCAAAGAGCGCGCCAGGGGGTTGCGTCCGAGAAAACGAATTGTCTTCCCCGAAGGCAAGGACCCGAGAGTGCTCGGCGCGGCTGCCCGCCTGGCGAAAGATGGCATTGTCGATCCCATTCTCATCGGTCCCCCGGTTGCGGGACTTCCGGCGGAAGTCACATTCGTAGATCCGTTAGACTCCGCGAAACTCCAGACCTACGCCCGGCTTTTTTATGAGCGGCGGCGGGCGAAGGGAGTGACCGAGGTGGAAGCGCTCGATCTGGCCAAACGCCCGCTCTATTTCTCTTCGCTGATGGTGTCCGCCAATGATGCCGATGGGTTCGTCGGCGGGGCGGCGAATACCACGGCTGAGACCGTACGTGCCGCACTTCATTGCATCGGGAGCGCCCGCCAGGTGAAGACCGTCTCAAGCGTCTTCCTGATGGCAGTGCCGAACCCCGCCATCGGCCAACAGGGCATGCTGTCGTTTGCAGACTGTGCCGTGGTGATTGAGCCGACCGCGGTACAACTCGCGGAGATCGCGATCGCCACCGCTCGAAGTACAAAGGCGCTGCTCGGAGTGGAGCCGGTGGTTGCGCTTCTTTGCTACTCGACGAAAGGCAGCGGAACCGGCAAGACCGTGGAAATGGTGGCCGAAGCGTTGCGCATTGTGCGTCAGCGCGATCCGGAGCTCCATGTCGACGGCGAGTTTCAGGCTGACGCGGCGCTCGTGGAAGCCATCGGCAAATCGAAGGCCCCCGGTTCCACCGTTGCCGGGAGAGCGAACACACTGATTTTTCCGAACCTCACCGCGGGGAACATCGGCTACAAACTGGTGGAGCGTCTTGCGGGGGCCGCCGCGATCGGGCCGTTTCTGCAAGGCTTGGCAAAGCCGGCGAACGACTTGTCGCGGGGATGCTCGGAGGAGGATATCTACAGCGTGGCGGTGATCACCGCGCTGCAGTCAGAGGCTTAAGGCATGCCCAAACTCGCATTTGTGTATCACGACGGATATGACTTGCAGTTCGGCGATCACGTGTTCCCTTCCGTGAAGTACCGGCTGATCCGGGAGACCTTGCTTGACGAAGGTTTGGTGACGCCTGACTCGGTTCACTCACCGGAGCCCGTGTCGGATGAGGATCTGATGCTCGTCCACACCGAGGAGTGGGTGAAGAAGCTGAAGCAGGGAACCCTCAGCTACGCCGAGATCCTGAAACTTGAGATTCCTTATTCGCGGCGGATTGTGAATGCTTTCTGGCTGGCGGCCGGCGGGTCGATCCTGGCGGCGCGTCTCGCGCTAAAGCACGGAGTGGCCTTCAATATCGGCGGTGGTTTCCATCACGCCTTTCCTGCTCATGGCGAGGGCTTCTGTGCGATTAACGACGTTGCCGTGGCCGCGCGGAAGCTCATCCACGAGCAGACGCTGGAACGGGCCATGATTGTCGATTGTGACGTGCACCATGGCAACGGAACGGCGGCCATCTTTCATGACGACAAGCAAGTGTTCACGATGTCCATCCATCAGTTCAACAACTATCCCGATATCAAGCCTCCGTCCACTCTGGATCTCCACCTGCCCGACGGCATCGGCGATGACGAGTATCTGGCTCGCCTGCACAATGCTCTGATGCCCGCGATTGCGGAGTTCCGGCCGCAGATGCTGTTCTATGTCGCCGGCGCTGATCCCTATTGTGAAGATCAACTGGGTGGGCTCAATCTCACACTCGACGGACTGAAGCGCCGTGACCGTCTGGTCATTGCCGCGGCACTCGACAACAAGATCCCGGTGGCGGTGACTCTGGCAGGCGGATACGCGGTCAAACTGGAAGACACTGTGCGCATTCACAGCAATACAGCGTGGGTTGCGGAAGATCTCCTGCGCCAATCGCAGTGGGACGCGAATTGAACGGCGCCTAATCCTTCCGCTTGCCGGTTTCTTTGAATTTCGCGATCAACTCCGCCTGGCGGCCCTTCTTCCACATCTCGTGGATTTCCTCCTCGGGCAGGCCTGCCACGCGTCCCAGGAGTATGAAGGACGGAAACGCGTGATCCAGGGATTGCCATTGAGCCATCTCGATCAGTGAAGAAAGCCCACGCTCGCGAATGTGGTCCAACACGCGTGCATCGCGTTTCTCCGTGAGATTGAGCAGCGCGAGCGTTCCCTTGTTGCGGTCCGTGAAGTGCACCGAGTGAAGCATTTCGATGAACCACGTGGGCGGGATGCGAATCTCCAGTTCAGGGCTCCGTTCGGCGAGCACGGCGATTGCGCTCACCGCGCGCATGGCGTTGTTGCGTACCGTCACATCGGAATCACGCATGGCGGCCTGCAGATCGTTGGCGGCTTCTTTCTTCTTTTCGGAATAGCCCAGCACATAAGCCGCAATCCCGCGCTGCTGTTCATCGATCGCGTTGCGAAGTACCTCGCGCAACAGATCGTAGTATTGGGCTGCGAACTCGACGAACTTGAGCTGGCTGCGGCGCACATCCTCGTTCCGCGCGAAGGAGTGGCCCCGTGAGAGATCTTCGGCGACATCACCCTGGCGCGCCGCCACTGAGAGTGATGTGAGAAACTCTGTCCACTCTTTCTCAACCTCTTCAGGCAGCCGGATATCGGCGGAAGGCGGTTCGCGAAACTCGAAGTGGTCCGCGCCACGCTCTTGAATGCCAACGTAAAGGATCGCGCGGCCCTGATCACAGCAGACGGCTTCGATGCTCGATCGCACCACGCCATCAATACTCTCGATACGTTCTTCAAGATCAGCTTTCGACGGTGGAAGGGGTTCGCCTTCGTTGACGCCGAGCGCTTTCCGGATCTTCTCGTGCGAAACTTTGCGCGCACCGAAAATCTGCACCATGCCGACGCGTGGCGTTTGCGCCCAGGTGAGCGCCGCAAGCAACAAGAGAAGAGCAGGGTACTTCATGATCAAGCCGTTGGACGCATGCCGCGCCACAACGGATACCGAAAAAGTCAACCTGCCTGCCGCATTGCCATTTCACCGATGACGGGCAGAACCACCTTTTGCTTGTTGTAGGTCTTCCACATCAGATACAGCCACAACCCAATTACGCCAAGCGAGAGGAGCATGGACGCGAACCACAGCAGGGCCATCAGGAACCCCGGCATCAGGTAGGAAAGGAAGATTTCAGCCACGTACAGCACCATCATTCCGCCGAAAAGAAAGATCGATTGCCATGCGTGGAACCGGATGTTCGGATTGCGGCTATAAGGCTCGATGGCGAGGAAGAGAACGCCGGTAATCACCCCGAGTAGATAGCACAATGCGCCCGCGGCTTCTTCAGGGATCGCAGCGGCGCTCGCTGGCGGAGAGGACTGGAATCCGGAACTGGATCCCGCGGGTGACGGTCCGCCACCTGCCGCGGTTCCACAACGTCCACAGAACTTGCCGTCCACCGGCGCGCCACAATTGATGCAGAAAGCCATGCCACCGCCAATCTAGCACGCCCCGTCCTGTCGCGTTGGGCCCGGTCCACAGTCATACCGGCGGCCGTAGTTCGGTAGAATGCGGAGGGATGCGACGTTCCTCGCTCAGTCTGCTGTTGATCGCCCTGATCGCGCTTGCGCAGGAGCCGCAGACTCCGAAACCGGCGCCGCCGCCCGCCACTGCACCGCAGGAACCTTCGGCAACTACCCAGCCACCAGCGAATCAGCCGCCCGCGAACCATCCGCCCGTCAAGCAACCGCTGGTCTATGCCGGCAAGCCCCTCAAGCTCGAAGTCGGTTGTGGCGATGACGACATTGCCTCCTTCGGCCTCACCTGTTCTCCCGACGAGCCATGCAATGTCTTCCTCGAACTTGTCGGTGTCGAGGTACTTCCGGGTGATCGCATCTTCCTCACAGGGAACCTCCACTCGGAGACGGTCACCATGTGGAGCATCCTGCTCACCAGCGGGGATGCCGGCAAGTCCTGGACGGAGCCGCTCGATCGCATCAAGTCCACGGGACTCGAACAAATCCAGTTTGCCGATCTTGAATACGGGTGGATCAGCGGCCAACAACTGCTCTCCCTTCCGCGCGATCCCTTCGTGCTCCTCACCATTGATGGCGGTAAGACCTGGCGCAAGCGTCCGCTCTCATCGGAGCCGCGAGTCGGCGCGGTGGAGACATTCAACTTCGAGAGCCGCACCACTGGCCAGCTTCTTGTCGATCGCACGCAGACCGGTGATTCCGGCGGGCGCCATGAGCTTTACGAAACCAACACTGGCGGCGACACATGGAGCCTGCGCGAGATCAGCGCCAAGCCGCTCAAGCTGAAACGTCCTCGCGTGCCAATCGCAGGTTGGCGCCTCCGTGCCGATGGCCGCACCAAGACGTTTAATCTTGAGAAGCAAGCCGGTGCACGATGGCAAGTGATCACTAGCTTTCTCATTCAAACCGGCGAGTGCAAGCCGGCTGAATTGACGTTACAGGAACCGCCACCGCCCACCGAGGAAGCGAAGGCGGAGATCGTCGTGCCGCAGTCCGGCAGCCCTCGCAAGAGTCCCACACTGAAGAAGAAGCGCCGCTAGTTCCGCATGAAGCACGACCCGATTGAACTGGAGTTGTTCCGCCACCTGCTTGTGTCCATCGCCGAAGAGATGGGCACGGTGCTCCGCAAGACCTCCTACTCGGCCAATATCAAAGAGCGCCGTGACTACTCCTGCGCCGTTTACACGGCCTCCGGCGAGACTGTGGCGATGGGCGACCATATGCCGGTGCATCTCGGGGCCATGCCGCTCTCGGTGAAGCATGTCCGCGACGCATTTGATCTGCGGCCCGGCGATGTCGCCATCGTCAATGATCCGTTCCGCGGCGGCACGCACCTTCCCGATATCACCGCCGTGATGCCTGTGTTTCTTGCCCGTGCGAAGCAGCCGAGTTTCTATGTCGCCAATCGCGCGCATCATGCCGATGTTGGCGGCATGAGCCCAGGATCGATGCCGATGGCACGTGAGATCTATCAGGAAGGCATCCGTATTCCGCCCGTCCTGCTGATCCGCCGCGGCCAAATCGACCGGCCTTTGCTTGAACTTCTGCTCGCCAACGTGCGCACGCCGGTCGAGCGCGAAGGTGACATTCTCGCCCAGTGGATGTCGCTCAAGCGTGGCGAAGAGCGGCTGCATGCCATGGTGGCGAAGTATGGACTTCCGCGAACTGCGCGCAATCTCGCGCAACTGCTCGACTACAGTGAGCGCATGATGCGTGCCGCGATCGCGCGCCTTCCCGAAGGTGTTTATCGCTTCGAAGATCATCTCGACTCCGACGGCCTGACCGCGAAGCCCATCAAAGTCGCCGTCGCGGTCACACTTCGCAACCGGAGTGCGGAGGTAGACTTCACTGGAAGCGATCCGCAAGCCGCGGGCCCGGTGAACGCGAACTACGCCATTGCTGTCGCGGCCACGATGTACGTCTTCCGATGCCTGATTCACGAGGACGTGCCGTTCACCGAAGGCCTGATGCGTCCCATCCGAGTCATCGCACCCGAAGGCACCGTAGTGAACGCGCTGGCCCCTTCCGCGATGGCCGCGGGCAACGTTGAGACCTCGCAACGCATCACCGATGTGCTGCTTGGCGCACTGGCACAGGCGGCTCCCGATCGCATTCCCGCCGCAAGTTCTGGGACCATGAACAACCTGAGTTTTGGCGGATGGGATCCGTTTCGGCGAAAGGCCTTCGCCTACTATGAGACCATCGCCGGCGGCATGGGTGCGAGCGCGAAGCATGACGGATGGAGCGCGACCCACACGCATATGACTAATAGTTGGAACACGCCCATTGAGGCGTTCGAGCATCTCTATCCACTGCGTGTGCGCCGCTATCGCGTTCGTGGCGATTCGGGCGGCGCCGGACAGCACTGTGGCGGCGATGGCATTGAGCGCGAACTCGAGTTTCTGACGGAAGCGGATGTCACCATACTCTCCGATCGCCGCGAGCGTGGGCCTTACGGTCTGGGTGGCGGCATGCCGGGCGAACCGGGCCGCAATGCGCTTGGCAGGACTGCGCTGGCGGCAAAAACAACGTTCGCCGCAAGACCGGGCGACCGCCTCCGGATCGACACTCCTGGGGGAGGGGGCTGGGGCGAAGTAAAATAGAGAAGTATGAGTGACGAGGCTAACGTAAACGAATCCATCCAGGAGCAGGACGCGGATTCGATGCCGCTTCCCCCGCCCTCCTTTGAGTTTCTGACGCTCTCTTTCAAAACCCAGGCGGAGATGCACATGGGGTTGCTGCACTTCGGCGAGGAAAAGGACCGGCCGAAGCCAAATGCGCGGCTCGCGCGGCACACCATCGACATGTTGGCGATGCTGCAGCAGAAGACGAAAGGCAATCTTTCTTTGGAAGAACAGCGCTTGCTGGACAACTCGCTAACGGAGCTTCGCTTTCGCTTCGTGCAGCAGTTCAACCAGTAAGAGTACTCAATGGCAAATGACATTGGTGAGGTGACGCTTACCGTGCTCGGATCCGGCACCAGTGCGGGTGTGCCGACGATCGGCTGCCTCTGCCCGGTGTGCAGTTCCGCGGATCCACGTGATTCGCGCCTGCGCCCTTCCGTGCTCGTTCGATTCAACGGGCATTCCGTGGTGGTGGATACTTCGCCCGATTTCCGCGCGCAGATCCTGCGCGAGAAAGTGGACCGCGTGGATGCCGTGTTGTTCACGCACGCGCACGCCGATCACATCATGGGCCTTGACGACGTGCGTCCCTTCAATTTCCGGCAAAAGGGCGAGATTCCTGTTTACGCTTCGGAGGAAACGCTCGCTGTGATTCAGCGCGTGTTTGCCTATATCTTTTCCGAAGAGCCAAGCGACAGTTGGGTTCCGCGATTGAAGGTGCATGCGTTCGGGCCGGATGAAACTCTGGATCTCTTCGGCTTCGCCGTGATGCCCATCCGTCTCAGGCACGGCAAAGGCACGGTGTATGGATTTCGATTCGGGCCGCTCGCCTATCTTACCGACCATAGTGAGATCCCCAAGGAATCACTGGAGAAACTGAAGGGCGTGGATGTGCTGTTTCTGGACGCGCTACGCCACCGGCCACATCCCACGCACTCCACGGTGAAGCAGTCGCTGGCATATGCGGAGTCCATCGCGCCGCGCATCACATACTTTACTCATATCTCGCACGACCTTCCGCATCAGGCTACGGAGTCGCAACTGCCGCCCAACGTCCGGCTCGCTTATGACGGGCTGCAAGTGACGGCGAGAGGGTTGTGCTAGATGGCGAAGATCTCCATCTTCCGGAGCCTCGAGGAAGCGCGCGGTAACTTCGGACCTTCGGCTCTCACCATCGGCAACTTCGATGGTGTGCACCGCGGGCATCAGGTGATCTTCCGCGAAGTGGTCCGCGTTGCGGGAGAATATGGATGGAAGCCGTCTGTTCTGACTTTCGATCCCCATCCGGCCAAGGTGGTTGCGCCGGAACACGCGCCAAAGCTGCTCGGCACTTTGGAGCAGCGCTGCCGGTGGATCGCGGAAACAGGCATCCAACAGATCATGATCCTGCCTTTCCAGCCAGAGACCGCCGCACTCGAACCAGAGCAGTTCGTGCGGCAGGTTCTGGTGGATGCGCTGGATGCGCGCGCTGTTCTGGTGGGCGACAATTTCCGCTTCGGCCGCAAGCAGGCGGGCAACACGCAGGTCCTCCAGAACCTTGGCGAACAGTTTGGTTTTGAAGCCTGGGCGCTCCACGCGGTGAGGCTCAGGGGGAAGGTGGTTTCCAGCACCGCGATCCGCAAGTTTGTTCATGCGGGCAAGGTGCATCTGGCGGCGCGTATGCTGGGGCGTTTCTTCTCACTGGAAGGGCGCGTCGTCAAAGGGCATGGCGTTGGAGGCAAGCAGACCGTCCCGACTCTCAATATGGCGACGGATGCGGAAGTCCTGCCCAAAGAGGGTGTCTACGTATCTCGAACTTACGACACTGACACTGATCGTAAATGGCCTTCGATTACCAATGTGGGCCACCGTCCGACGTTTGGAGGCACGTCTCTTTCCATTGAGACGTATCTGCTCGACGAACTTGAGGGCGAGACTCCGGAGCGCATTCGCGTGGAACTGACTCACCGGTTGCGCGAGGAGCGGCGTTTTGAAAATGCTGAAGCATTAAGATCGCAGATCCTGCGCGACGTCGTTCGCGCCAAGTCCTGGCATCGGCGATTACAGATCTGGCGGCGGGAGGAACTGGCTTCTCGGCTCTGAGATGCCGGACACGCGCCGCCAAAACATACCAACACCAACCAAAGGAATTATTCAATGGGTCTTTCTGAAGGAAAACTGAAGCACATGAAGGCGCTCTCCGACGGGCGCGGTGTGATCGCGGCTGCCGCCATGGATCAGCGTGGCAGCTTGCAGAAGTCGATTGCGGCCGCCAAGGGCGTGGCCGTGTCCGAAGTCACCGATGAGATGATGACGGAGTTCAAGATCGCGGTCACCAAGGTGCTGACCCCACATGCCACCGCCATTCTGCTCGATCCGGAATGGGGCATCCCGGCAACCAAAGTCCGCAGTTCCAACGCCGGTCTTCTCCTTGCCTACGAGTTGAGTGGTTACGACAACACCAAGAAGGGCCGTCTTCCCGATCTGCTGCCGCACGTCTCCGCGAAGCGCATCGTCGACTGGGGCGCCAACGCCGTCAAAATTCTCATCTACTACACGCCGTTCGACGATCCGAAGGTCAACGACATCAAGCACGCCTTCATCGAGCGCATCGGATCCGAGTGCGAGGATCAGCAGATCCCATTCTTCCTGGAATTCATCGGCTACGATCCGGCGGGCGGAGATGAGAAGGGCGTCGAGTTTGCGAAGCTGAAGCCGGAAATCGTGAAGAAGAGCATGGAGGAGTTCTCCAAGGACTACTACAAGGTGGATGTCCTGAAGGTGGAAGTGCCCATCAATGCCAACTTCGTGGAAGGCAGCATGGTGTACAAGGGCCAGAAGGCACAGTCGATGGCGGAAGCCATGGATCTCTTCCGCGGTTGCGCCGATGTCGCCAAGAAGCCGTTCATCTACCTCAGCGCGGGTGTAAGCAATGCGCAGTTCACCGAATCGCTGCGCATGGCCGCCGAGGCCGGCACGGACTTCTCGGGCGTGCTGTGCGGCCGTGCGACGTGGAAAGAAGGCATCCCGGTTTTCGCGAAAGATGGCGCGAAGGCCCTGGAAGACTGGCTGTCGGTGGAAGGCGTGAAGAACATCAACGCCGTGAATGACGCGCTGAAGCCGGCCAAGCCGTGGTATGCGAAGCTCGGTTTGAAGAGCGTCTAGTTTCTACTGAGACACTTTGAAAGATCCCCTCTGCGTGTTGGAAAACATGCAGAGGGGTTTTCGTTTCGGCGCTACTTTTTCTTCGGGGGGCCAGGGCTGATTTTGCCGAGAATTACCGGCGCACGAGCCCCGGTCGCCGCCGGCAGGTTGGAAGGCTGCCCGATCCAGGTTTCATGAGCCAGCACCGCAAAGGCAATCGCCTCTTTGGCATCGACGTCGATGCCGAAGTCGGAGGTCGGCCGGATGCTCACTTCAGGCAACTCCTGCCGGAGCATCGCGATCATGGTTCGATTGTGCGCGCCCCCGCCCGACACGGCCACTTCCTGCACCTTCATCCGCTTCATGACGATGTCGCGAATCCCGATCCCGATCGTTGCAGTGGTCAATGCGGTTGCAGTGGCGATGATGTCTTCCAGCGGCAGACGAGTATCCATCAGATGCGTAATGAACTCCTCGCCATACTCCTCGCGGCCTGCCGATTTTGGCGCCGGCTGGCGATAGAAACGATGCCGCAGCAAGAGGCGCAACAGCGACGCGTTGGTCTTGCCGCGGGCCGCGAGCTTTCCGTCCTTATCAAAGCGCCGTGTGCCGTTGGTGAAGCGCGCCATCAGATTGTCGATCACCATGTTTCCCGGGCCTGTATCGAACGCAATCACCTTTTTCGGCGAAGCCCCGGCGGGAATGGCCGTTACGTTCGCGATCCCGCCGATATTGAGCGCAACGCGACCCACCTTCGCATCGCGCAGCAACAGATAGTCGACATAAGGCACCAGCGGCGCACCTTGTCCGCCCGCCGCCATATCTCTCGGCCGGAAGTCAGAGACCACTGGAACACCGAGCCGCTCCGCCAGGACACTGCCGTCGCCGATTTGTAGCGTCGCGGCGACCCGCTGGCTGAGAAAACGCACGGGGCTACCCGAGTGAAAAATCGTCTGTCCGTGGCAGCCCACCAAGTCCAGTTGCCGGAGGCGGATCCTCTCTTCGGAACAGAGATTCTTCACGGCCTTCGCATACAGTTCGGGCAGCAGGAAGTGAAGAAACCCGATTCGAGAGGTGTGCGTATCCGCGTTCGAAACCGCCAGTAGCGCCTGCCGCACCGGACGTGGATAGGGTGTGGTCGACTTGGCGATCGTCTTAACACGTTTGTCCCAGCCCTTGCCCGTGATCTCGACAAGCGCAACGTCGATCCCGTCCAGCGAGGTGCCGCTCATGATACCGGCGACAATCAATTGCGTTTCAACTCCTTCTGCAACTCAGCCAGCAACTGCAACGCTTCAATTGGCCGCAATTCATCCACGTTGATGGCGCGGATCCGGTCGGCGAGTTGATAACCGACCGGTTCAAACATCGATATCTGCATTGGCGCCTGTTTCACTTTCGGCGAGATCTCATCGGTCATCGCGTGTTCGGTTTTCTCGTGCAGCTTCAGAATCTCCCGTGCGCGCTCGATCACCGCGCCAGGCAGCGCCGCCAGCCGAGCCACTTCGATTCCATAGCTCTTGTCCGCGCTGCCCGGAAGCACTTTTCGCAGAAAGATGATTTGATCTCCGGACTCCTTCACCGCCACCTGAAGATTGGTCACACCTTCCAGATGCTCCGAAAGATCCGTGAGTTCATGATAGTGCGTGGCGAACAGTGTCTTGGCCTGAATCCGTTCATGGATGTGTTCGATCACAGCCCATGCCAGCGACATTCCATCGTATGTTGCGGTGCCCCGTCCAATCTCGTCCAGCACGATGAAGCTCGCGGGAGTGGCGGTGTTCAGAATCGCGGCGGTCTCGGTCATTTCCACCATGAACGTGGAGCGCCCGCGGGCCAGATTGTCCGATGCGCCAACGCGTGTGAACACGCGATCCGTCAGTGGCAGTTCCGCGCTCTCCGCCGGAACGAACGAACCGAGCTGCGCAAGAATGATCAGCAGCGCCGACTGCCGCAGATACGTCGACTTGCCGCCCATGTTCGGCCCCGTGATCACCGCAACGAACTTGCCGGCCGGATCGAGATATACGTCGTTCGGGATGAACCGCGCCGCTTCCCGTTCGGTAAGCTTCTCGATCACGGGATGCCGCGCGCCTAGCACGTTCATCTTCCCTGAATCGGAGAATCGGGGCCGAGTGAAGCGGTTCTCGGCTGCCACCTGCGCAAGCGACGCGGTGACGTCCAGTTCGGCGATGGCGGCCGCTGTTGCCCGAACTCGCGCCGCCTCCGCCGCCGCGGATGTGCGCAGCTCCGTGAAGATCTCCTTCTCGATGGCGAGCATGCGTTCTTCGGCTTCGAGAATCTTCACTTCCAGTTCTTTCAACTCCGGCGTGGTAAACCGTTCGGCATTCACCAGCGTCTGCTTGCGTTCATAATCCGAGGGCGCCAGATGCAGATTCGCCTTCGAGATTTCGATGTAATAGCCGAACACGTTGTTGAAGCGCACTTTCAACGACGCGATGCCCGTGCGGGTACGCTCGCGCTGTTCGATCAGTGCGATGTACTGTTTGCTGTTGCGGGAGACGTCGCGCAGTTCGTCAAGCTGCGGATGGAAGCCGTCACGGATCACACCGCCGTCGGCCATATTGACCGGCGGTTCTTCAGCGATCGCCTTCAGAATCCGGTCCCGCACCTCGGGCACTTCATCCAGCGCCCGGTCCAGTTCCTGCAGCCTGCCGGTGAACGGGGAGCATGCCTCTTTCAATCGCGGCACACGATCCAGCGACCGACCGAGCGCCAGCATTTCACGCGGATTCGCCGTGCCCAGCGTGACGCGGCTCAGCAGGCGCTCAAGATCGAGAATTTCGCCGAGCGTTTTGCGCATCTCCGCGCGCGCAATGCTCTGCTTGAGAAGCGCCTCCACGGCATCGAGACGCGCTTCGATCTCGGCACGATCGAGAGCCGGCCGCAGAAGCCTTCGCCGCAGTAACCGCGCACCCATGCCGGTCATCGTCTGATCGAGCACATGCACCAGCGTGCCTTCCTTGATGCCATCGGCAAACAAAGGTTCAATCAACTCCAGATTGCGGACGGTGGACGCATCCAGGATCAGCGCGTCTGTCCGGTCATACCAGCCGGGGCGATCCAGGTGCTCCAGCGCCGACTTCTGGGTCTCGCGCAGATAGTGCAGAATGGCGCCAGCCGCACCCACCGCGAGAGTCCTGCCCGACAGCCCGCAGCCGTCCAACGCAAGCAGCTTGAAATGTTCGCGAAGCGAACGCTCGGAGTATTCATAGCCGAACACCCATGCGTCCACGGCCGTGGCGCAGATCTTCGAGTTGACCGCGGGCGGCTGCACGTTGTCTCCGTGCAGAATCTCGCGCGGATTCAAAGCTTCAATGGCGGGCAGCAGTTCAATGAGCGCAAATTCCGTTGCGCGGAATTCGCCGGTGGTGATGTCAATGTAGGCGAGCCCCGCGCGGTCGCCGTCACGCAGGATTGCAGCGAGATAGTTGTTCTCTTTCGAGCGCAGCACTCCCGATTCGGTGGTGGTGCCGGGAGTCACCACACGCATGATCTCGCGCTTCACCAGCTTCTTGGCGAACTTCGGATCTTCGGTCTGTTCGCAGATCGCGACCCGATAGCCCTTCTGGATCAGCTTGGAAAGATAAGACTCCGCGGAGTGGTAGGGCACGCCACACATCGGTATGGCCTGCCCTTTCTCCTTGTTGCGAGAGGTAAGCGTGATTTCCAGTTCACGGGCGGCTACCACGGCGTCCTCGAAGAACATCTCGTAGAAGTCACCCAGGCGAAACATCAGCAACGCGTGCGGCACCTGCTGTTTCAACGCATGGTATTGCCGCATCAGCGGCGTTGACGGCTCGCTCATGAATGGCTACGCGTAGATCCCTCGAAGTCTGATGGCGAAGCCGACACGGTCGAGCGCAAGCATGTACGCGGCTGTGCGATTGTCTACGCGATACTTCTCCGCGTAGCCCGTCACATCGCGGAAACTGTTCACCATGATCTCTTCCAGACGGCCATTCACCAATTGCTCATTCCAGAAGAAGCCCTGGCGGTCCTGTACCCACTCAAAGTAGGAGACGGTCACGCCGCCGGCGTTCGCCAGGATATCGGGAATCACGAAGACGTTTTGCGAGGAGAGGACTTCATCGGCAGCCGCGGTGGTCGGGCCGTTGGCGCCTTCGCACAGGATCCTCGCGCGAACCTTGTGCGCGTTCTGTGAGGTAATCACGCCCTCTTTCGCGGCCGGCAATAGAACCTCGCACTCCTGGAACATGGCCTCTTCACGATCGACGTTCTCCGCTTCCGGGAAGTCGACGATGGATCCGGTTTCCTTACGGTGCTTCATCAGACCCAGCACATCAATGCCGTTCGGGTTGTGCACCGCGCCGTCATACTCGATCACGGTAATGATCTTCATGCCGAGCCGCTGCATCAGCTTTGCGGCCATGCCGCCGACATTGCCGAACCCCTGCACAACCACGCGGGCATTGACGGGATCGATGTTGAAGTGCTGCAGCGCCTGCAGCGTCGTGATCAGACAACCGCGGCCCGTGGCTTCGGTACGGCCTTGCGAGCCGCCGAGATTGATCGGCTTGCCGGTCACAACGGCAGTCACCGTTTGGCGATGGTGCATGGAGTAGGTGTCCATGATCCACGCCATGGTCTGCTCATTGGTGTTCATGTCCGGAGCGGGAACATCCATCTCCGGTCCGATGAAGTTGATGATCTCCGCGGTGTAGCGCCGCGTGATGCGCTCCAGTTCGGTTTGAGAGAGCACCATCGGATCGCAGATCACTCCGCCTTTCCCACCGCCGAAGGGAATGTTCACCACCGCGCACTTCCAGGTCATCCACGATGCCAGTGCGCGCACTTCATCCAAAGTCACGTCGGGAGCGTACCGGATTCCACCCTTCGCGGGACCCCGCGCAATGGAGTGCTGTACCCGGTAGCCGGTAAATACCTCCAAACGTCCGTCATCTAACATCACCGGAATGGAGACGGTAATCTCACGTGCCGGTGTTTTGAGTACTTTCCTCATCCCGTCGTCTAGCCCTAGCTTCTCGGCCGCCTGATTAAATCGGGCTTCCGCCGCAAGCCAAGGATTCAGTTCTTTTTCTAAAGACGACGTGGCTTCCAAAATCATGCTGGTTGGCCTCCGCTTTCATTGTAGGACAGGGATTCGTGCGCGGGGCCGTGCGGCGAGCGGAGCGCCGAGTTCAGCGCCCCATGGGCTTCTGACGGATCAGTTGGCTCAACAGGTGACGTTCGCCGCGCGGATTCGAAAGCTGATAGCTATGGTTCAGGCGGCGTAGACTTCGTAGACGCGCTCAAACACGTGATCCCAGGTGTTGCCACAACTGTGTTGGCGGGCATTGAGGCGCATGGCCTGGTGCGTGTCCGGGTTGCGCATCAGGTCCAGCACACACCGCACGAAGGCGTTCTCATTCGCGGCGACGATGCCGGTCTCTCCGCTGCGAACCAGATACTTCGGTCCGCCTTCGGGAGTCACGATCGCCGGAACACCCGATGCGAGGGACTCCTGAATCACATTGCCGAAGGTGTCCGTGGTGGATGGGAACACGAAGAGATCCATGTTGGCGTAAGCTTCGGCCAGCGCCTCGCCTCGCAGAACGCCGGTGAATTCGGCACTGCGAAGGTTCTGCCGCAGCCAATCGAGTTCGCTTCCTTGACCGGCGATCAGAAACTGGTAAGGTCCGAGCCCCGCATCCAGGATCGCCTGCTCAACGCGCGCAAGCAGTCGCACGTTCTTCTCGGGAGTCAGCCGGCCGACGTAACCGAGCACGAAGTTCTTATCGGTACGGGTGCGGCGACGGGGATGAAAAAGGTCAATATCGACGCCGCGGCCCATGGGATATGTCGGCTTTCCCGTGCGCTCCTTGAGCAAGCGAACCAGGTCGGGATTGGGCGCCAGGAGTTTGCGCGCGATCCGGTAGAAACGCATACAACAGGCGAGCGCTCCAGTCTCGGCCCGATGCGAGACTGCTTCCCGGACCCTGCGGGGAAGGAAAGACAACAGGCTTTCGAGACGCCTTGCGCCGAACTCATGCAGATTCGTATGCCAACTTGCGATCAGCGGGACCTTCATTTCATGCGCCAGCATCGCGCCGAGGATGCCGATGTGCCCAGGCCCAGTAATGTGAATGAAGTCCGGTTGAAACTTTCGAAGCTGCTCCCGCAGTTCGCGGCGATGCTGAAACGCCAACAGGTCAAAACGCATGTCAGTCTCCACCGGAAATGAAACACGACTGACAGAAAGCTCCGCGATGGTTACCGGCCCTTCCTGGCGAAGTGCGTCTTCCGGCCCCACATGCATCGAGAAAAAGGGAAGCTGACGCCGCTGGGCGAAGCTTTGGAACTGGCGCGAGGTGTGCGCCACGCCATTCACCTCGTGAAAACTGTCGCTGAAGAACGCGATGCGAGGCGCTGAACCAGGGCTCACCAGACCATCTCCTCTTTGGCGCCGAGAGCCACCCGCATTGCGGACCGAATCGGGTGACTGTCCGCCATACGAATAGACGCAAGGAAGAGCCGCACGATTGCGGGAGGTTTTACGCCGTTGGTCCAATCTTCCGAGAGCGAGCGCACGCCGGTGCCTGTCCGGCGGAAGACGCGGTCGGTCCACTGCGCCCAGCCGAGCGAGTGATCGGGATTGGTGCGCAGCACGTCGCAAATGGTGTCGATCACGCGAAGCGCCAGCGCCGTCCGGTATTGTGGCATGAACACCACGTCGCTTGACCGCTTTGTGCGGATCTCATGCGCGAATTCGGCGAAGGTGCGGGCATTGGTGAGATTGATGTTGGCGTTGGGCTCCAGGCCATGACGGTCGCCACCGGAGATCAGCGGCAACCCCAACTCCAATCCCAGCCGGACGGTGCGCATGTTTTCTTTCCATGGCCGCAGACCATTGAGTTCCAGGGCATGCAGGAACGGCAGATACTGGCGCGTAAATGCCTCTACCATGGCAACGTGCTTCTCCATGCCGACCCACTTCTCATCCCAGTAAGGGTGGTTCAGCACAACCAGGGTTTCGGGCCACGAGTTCAGCATCGCGAGGATGTCGCGCAGACGGACGTTGTCCGGGTTCGCCGTGAAATCGGAGAGGGCGGCCATGGTGGCTTGGGCATGCGCCGCGGGGATGTTGTGCACCCCGAGATGCAGCACGGACGATTCCGGCATCGGCACGCTCCACTCGACGCTGACCAGCGCGTCGCGTGTCGACTCCATGCTCTGCAGTTTCCAGACGCCTTCGATCGTGTCGTGATCGCTCAAGGAAATCATGGGCCGCAGTCCCAGCCCTTCAATCTGGCGGCGTTCGAGCGCGTAGGCCTCTACCGCGGTCAGTGGCGGGGTCCACCAGATTTGCCGGTAGTCAAGTTCGGAACCGTGAACCTGCTGGTACTTGCGGAGAGCCGCGCGTTCCAGTGGATCGAGCAACGGGATTCGCCGCACAATGCGCGGAATGAAGTCCAGCAGCTCTTGAGAAGAGGAGGTGTGGCTGTGCAGGGACACACCAGACGCAAATCCACGGCAGGGATGCGCGTCTTTCCAGAAGAAGCGTAGTCGGGATCCGGCGTTCATCGATAACCAGAGTCGAGCACCGGCGTTTCTGCGGTATCAGGATTGTGTGAAAAAACGAAAAAAACGTGAAGGCGCAGGAATGTTTTGGGCGCCCGCCCTAGATCACAAAGCCGAATCCGACGGAGACTTCCAATTGCCCCATCAGCCCGGTCCGGTTCGAGAGAAAGTTGAACGGCTTGCCGTTCTGGTAGTAACGCGTGTCGAACCGGATCGCCAGAATCGGCGAAACTCGCACCTTGATCCCACCGCCGTAGTTGAAGCCGAACTTTGTGGATCCACCGCCGGAGGTGACGCTGGTGCCAGGCGGCGTGTAGTTGTTGAAGTGGACTCCGCCAGTAACAAAAGGCCGCACCGTCGCGCCATCGCGCGTCGCGTAGGCGAGGAAGTTGTACAGGCCCTGGTGAATCGCCATGCCGAACTCGGCGTTCTGAGTCTCATTGCGAAGCTGCGTCCGGTTGTACGCATATCCGAACTCGTGCCCGAAAAAACGGTAGGTGTTCAGCGTGGTCCGGAAGCCGATGCGCCATCCATCCTTCAGGCTGTAGTTGTCGGTGCCGAGACTTCCAATGTTCTTGTTGTTGAGACGCGACACGCCACCATGCATGGAGAATTCCGCGGTCTGCGCGGAGAGGATGGCGGAAGAAATAAGCACCAGGGAGAGAATTTTCATGGAACTAATCAACATCCTCATCTACGAAAATCACGTGCACTACGCGCGGGCCATGGACACCGCGCACCAGAATCATCTCGATGTCCGCGCTTCGGCTGGGGCCCGTGATGAACACCATCGAACTGGTGATATCCGCGGGCTTTGCCTTCATGGTGTACAACTCATCAAGTCCAGTCAGCAGACGCTTTGACGGAACCACCGCGATATGAACGGGAGGCAGCAGGCTCACCAGACGCGCTTCCTCCGGCGACGCAATCATGACCAGTGTTCCGGTTTCCGCCAGGGCGAAATCAGCGGAAGTAATGCCGCATGCCGCCGTACGGCAGGCCTCGCGCAAGGCTGTCGCGTCCACATATCCTGACGTGACGTTTGGCATTGACGCGATTCCCGCGTTGGCGAGTACCGGCGAATTCGACGCGACGGACGGCCCGTCGAGCAAGGCGGCAACCTGATCGCGCGCCTCGGCCATCGTCGGCACCCGATAGACCTTGCCTCCGAGTTCTTCCAGGCGTGACTGGAAGAGTGCGATCCTTCGTTCGACGGGGATCTCCGGAATCACGATCCGCACGCGTGGCGCTGGCGCCGGCGGCTGACCCTGCTTGCGGCCCAGTGCCTGGCGCACATCCGCCAGCAACGCATCCCGCGCGCTCATGACGGCCTCCCGGATTGACGCTCCTGCCAAAGCTGGCGAAAGCTCTTCATGGCTGGTTTCGGAGTCTCGCGCTGGCTGGCCCATTTGGCGGCGGGCCCCAGCGAATCGGTGCCAGGCAGCCGTGCGCCGATCGCGCCGGCGCGTCCCGCCACGGCGTAGAGACGCGGCTTTCGCATCACCCACGAGTACATGCGGAACGCCAACCGCTCCAGTCCGTTCTTCCCGTTTCTGGCTTCTTCACGCGTCACATCGTGCCGCAGATCAAGCAGGATTCTCGGAATGTCGATCTTCACCGGGCACACTTCGGCACAGGCTCCGCAAAGGCTCGACGCATAGGGCAGCCACGGATCCTTCGCCACGCCCAGATACTGCGGCGTGATGATCGCGCCGATGGGTCCCGAGTAGGCCCATGGATAGTTGTGGCCTCCGATCTTCCGATAAACGGGGCATGCGTTCAGACACGCGCCGCAACGAATGCAATAGAGCGACTCGCGCTTGCCCGGATCCGCGAGCAGCTTCGTGCGCCCGTTGTTCATCAGCACGACGTAGAACTCCGTGGGCCCGTCCACTTCATTCGCTCGCCGTGGGCCGGAGAGGAACGACGTGTAGACCGTCAGGCGCTGGCCCGTACCGCTTCGCCCAAGCAGCTTCAGGAACACTGCCAGATCCTGGGCACGTGGGATCACCTTCTCAATGCCGGCCACTGCAATGTGAATTGGCGGCGCGGACGTGCACAACCGAGCATTGCCTTCGTTCTCCACCAGAACGATCGCGCCCGAATCCGCAACCAGAAAGTTCGCGCCCGAGATGCCGATTCCCGCCGCGAGAAACTTCTCGCGCAACGTGCGCCGCGCGACCATGGCCTGATGCTCCGGCACTTCGTCGCGCTCCACGCCAAGATTCTCGGTTAGGATATCCGCCACGTCCTGCCGTGTCTTGTGCACCGCCGGCGCGACGATGTGATAGGGCCGTTCATGCGCGAGTTGAAGAATGTACTCGCCGAGATCCGTCTCCACCGTCTCGAGCTTTTGCTCTTCGAGCACATCGTTGAGATGGATCTCTTCGGTGGTCATCGACTTCGACTTCACCAGGAGAGAAACGCCGCGGTCCTTCGCAAGCTTGAGTATGAACTCGCCGACTTCCTTGCCCGTCTGCGCGAAGATCACCTTTCCGCCATGCGCGTGGACGTTGGCCTCGAACTGCTCGAGATAGTAGTCGAGATTCTCCATCGCATGCTTCTTGAGTTCATGCGCCTGCGTGCGCAAATCCTGGTACTCAGGAAGTTCGCCAGGATCCACCGCTTCGGAGCGCTTCTCTTTCAGACGCGCGGTGGCCGAGTAGACGGCGAGTTGGAGCTTCGGATCCGCTACCGTGCGCTCGATGTTCTGTTTCTGCTCAGCGGATATGATCATGCGTCTACCTGCTTCCCAGAACTTCCGCCAGATGCATCGTTCGTAGCGGCGCTCCCATACGTCCGATGACCCCCTGCAATTGCATGAGGCAACTGGAGTCGATGGACACTACTGTGGATGCTCCGGTTTGGAGGATCGATTCGATTTTCGTGCGTGCCATGCCTCCCGAAACCTCTGGGAACTTGATGGAGAAGGTGCCGCCAAAGCCGCAGCACTCCTCGGGGATGCTCATCTCTTTCAGTGTGAGCCCCTTCACTTTCGACAGCAGTTGCCGCGGACCTTGTTTCACATGCAATTCACGCAACGCGTGACAACTATCGTGGTAGGTCACCACTCCGTCAAACCGGGCGCCGACATCGTCCACCTTTGCCACTTCCAGCAGAAATCGTGAAAACTCCCACACGCGCGGAGCAAGATACTCCACCTCTTCGTGCATGTCGGAGTCCTTTGGGAAGATGTCGTGATAGTGATGCGTAATCATCGACGTGCATGAGCCCGATGGAACCACTACGAAATCGGCATCGCGAAATACTTTTACGAAGTGCTCCGCTACCCTGCATGCATCCTCGCGGTAGCCGCTGTTGAACGCAGGCTGGCCGCAACAGGTCTGCTCCTCGCGAAAGTCCACCTGATACCCGATCCGCTCCAATACGTCTGCCATCGCGATTCCCACCTTCGGGAAGAGCTGATCCACGATGCAGGTGACGAAAATCGAAACTCGTCCAGGCATGTAAAACGAGGATTGTAACAGGGTTGGGGGACAGGCCGTTTCCGTGCGGCGCGTTTCCGCAACGCGCATTCCGGGGCGGACGTACACTAAGGTCAGGAAGAGAACCTCCAGCCGTAACCTGACCGTGTTGGCCCGCGTCCAAACAGCAGCCTAAGGAGCCCTACTTATGCGTCTCGTTCTTGTGCTTGCCGTGAGCCTGCTGCTCCCGGAAGGCAACCTGTCCGCGCAGCCCGTGATCAATACCGCTGCGTTGCACGATGCATCGAGCGCGCCTGCGTCGCTGCCGAACTCGGCCATTGCGCCCGGCGGACGTTTCTATTTGTTTGGCACCGGGCTTGGCCCGTCACCCGAAGCGACCTCGCGCCAGGGTGCGAGGGAACTGGGTGGAACGTCGGTCCGCGTGCAGATCGGCGCCACATCGGTGGATGCGCTGCTGCTGTTTGCATCCGCGCGTGAGTTGATCGCATTCCTTCCTCGCGATACGCCGCTCGGCGAAGGAACCGTCAGCGTGACCTTCAACGGCCGTACTTCCGCGCGAACCGTTCCCATCACCGTAGCGAAGAATTCCTTTGGTCTCTACACGCTCAACAGCATTGGCAACGGGCCCGCCGATGCTCTCAACATTGCAGGTGGACGCGACTTTGAGAACCATATTCTAAGCCCTGCGCCCGCCGGCGCGCGAATCTCGCTGATCGGCACCGGTGTGGGCCTGGAGGAACCTGCCGTAGAGGTTGTGATCGGCGGAAAGACCGTCGCACCCCGAGTGGTGGACCGGTTCACCAATGGCCTGGATGAGATCATCTTCGATCTGCCCGAGGGGCTCTCCGGATGTTATGTGCCTGTTGCCGTGCGCGTGGCTGGGCTGATCAGCAATTACGGCACCATTGCCGTGGAGAGTTCGGATGGCAGGTGCGGCGACGATTTCGGCATTCCCGACAGTGCGTTTGCCCGCGTGCGCGAAGGGGGACCGATGCGCATCGGCACCATCACGCCGAATCGCTTTCGGTCCGGCGAGTTCATTGAGGATGCGATCAACGGGAGCTTCGTGCAGTTGACGCAGCGGGAAGTCCTCCGCTCGTGGGGGCCGCTCGCCGCGCCTTCACCTGGATACTGCACTGTTGTCTACACGCAGGAAACCACGTTGCCGATCGACCCGATCGACCCCGACCCCATCGCCGGAGGCGTGCTTACGTTCGCTACTCCGAAACGCACGATCTCGCTCAGTCCGAACCGGAACGGGTTCTATTCGCTAGCCCTCGGCGATGAGCGCAACCCGTTTTTCGAAGCCGGCGAGTACATGCTGTCCAACGGCCGCGGGGGCGCCGATGTGGGGCCGCTGACTTCGAAGTTCGTGCTCAGCGAGCCCTTCCAATGGACGAACCAGGCGGAAGTTCCCGAACTTGTCCCGCGCGATCGGGACCTCGTGATCAAGTGGTCCGGCGCCCAGGCCGATGATGATGTGCTCATCTACGGTGGTGGATCGCCCAACAGCTTGGGCGGCGCAATGTTCATCTGTGCTGCGAAAGGTTCCGCAAGCGAGTTCACCGTGCCCGCGCAGATTCTTGCATCGCTGCCGAAGCTCGACTTCTTCAACTCCAATGACGATGGCGCCTTCGGCGGCGCGATCTGGGTGGTCCGCGCACCGTCGCTCGTCAAGTCCAAGTTCACGGCGGAAGGGCTGGACGCTGGCTACTACTACTTCCAGGAATTGCTGGCCAACACTTTCAAGTTCGAATAGGGGCAAGTTCGAATAGGGGCAAGTTCGAATAGGGGCAAGTTCGAATAAAGGGCAAAACGCGCGCGGCCTTGCGTGCATCTATCATTACGTGATGAGTACGAGATCGAAGTTCCTTCTGGCGGCGGCGCCGTTCCTCTGCCTGATTCTTGCCTCCGCCCAGCAGCAGAAAAAGGATCAGCCGCCCATGGAAGCGGACATCCCGACCATCAAAGTGGACGTCGATCTCGTCAACGTGCTCTTCTCCGTGCGCGACAAGAAGGGCGCCTACGTTCCCAATCTCACCAAAGACGACTTTCAGGTTTTCGAGGACGGCAAGGAGCAGAAGATCGGCTTGCTCACGCGCGAGTCGGATCTACCGTTGACGATCGGTCTGCTAATCGATGTCAGCCGCTCGCAGGAGAGTCTGATTGAGGTCGAGCGCCGCGCGGCATTGCAGTTCTTTCGCCAGGTTCTCAGGCCGAAGGACATGGCGTTCCTCATCGCGTTCGGCAGCGAGGCGGAGTTGTTGCAGGACTATACGAACTCCGCGAAGTTACTCTCGGAAGGGCTGAGCCAGTTGCGGGTGGATGCGGCGGTGGGTGGTGTGCATCCGGGTCCTGTGCCGACTATCGGCCAGCCTCGCGGCACCATCATGTTCGACGCGGTGTATCTGGCCGCCGATGAGAAGCTCAAGAAAGAAGTGGGCCGCAAAGCGATCGTGCTGATCACGGACGGCGTCGACATGGGCAGCCGGGTGAAACTGCGGGAAGCCCTCGAGATGGCTCACAAGTCCGACACCATTATCTACAGCGTGCAGTACATTGACTGGCGAGCCTATGGTGGCTTCGGCAATCCGGGTGATGGCGACCTGCGGAAGATGTCGGAAGAAACCGGGGGCCGCGTCTACCGCGTGGATCGCAAATACACGCTGGAGATGATCTTCGATGAACTGCAGAAGGAATTGCGCAGCCAGTACGCGCTGGCCTACTCATCGTCGAATCCCGCGAAAGACGGCGGATTTCGCAAGCTGGAGATCCGTGCGAAGAACAAGGATCTGAAGGTGCAGGCGCGCAAAGGCTACTACGCGACCGCACAATAGCCGCATCCCGGATCAGCGCTCCGGTTCGATCACTTCGAGAATCTGACGCGCTTGAGGATTGTCGATTCTCTGCACCGCGCCGCTTGGCCAGCGCACCTCAACGGCACTCACGCGCGCGTCCTGGCCAAGGCCGAACGTCAGCGCGAGATCGCTCGACGAGCAGTAGCTGGACCCGCTGTGCACCATGCGCCATTGCGTGCCCGAAGGAGTCATCACTCGAACCACCGCGCCGATCCCGTTGCGGTTTGAACGACTGCCTTTCAACTTCACGCGCAGCCACTGGTTGCGGCTGCCACCGTCATTTCGAAGCAGCACCGCGGGACCATTGTTGTTGGTCAGCAGCACATCCGGATCACCATCGCGATCAAAGTCGCCATAGGCGGCGCCGCGAGCCACTTGCGGCTTGGTGAAGTCAGGTCCCGCGGCCTGTGTCGCGTCCTCGAACTTCCCTTTCCCCGCATTATGAAACAGCAGTGGAGACTGCCGGAACTTCACCTTTGGCTGCACCCGTTCGATCTCTTCATCCAGATGACCGTTCGCGCAAAAGATGTCGATGCGACCGTCGAGATCAAAATCAAAAAAGAAGGCGCCAAACGTCAGACTGAGCAGGCTCGCGCGGCCAACCGTGGACCGCGGCGCTTCATCCACAAACAGACCGTTGCCCTCGTTGTGATAGAGCCCGAGCATCTGATTCGAGAAGTTGCCGACCAGAAGGTGTGCGCGACCCGATCCATCGTAGTCCGCTGCATCCGTGCCCATGGCGCCACGTGCCACGCCGTCTTCACCGAATGCGATGCCGGCGGTCAGGCCGGTCTCCGTGAAGGTGCCATTGCGATTGTTCCGGTACAGCTTGTTGGGCTGTGTATCGTTGGCGACGAACAGATCCACCCATCCGTCGTTGTCGAAGTCGAGTACGGCGACGCCCAGTGACTTCGACTTCGGATCCGCGACACCTGCCTTGGCGCTCGCATCTTCGAACTTGCCTCCACCCAGATTGCGGAACAATTTCGACGCGGTGCCCTTGTACGATTCCGGAGTGCAGTACGACTTCACCGCGCCATCGAGCGAGCAGAACAGGTCGCCCTTCTGGCTCCACTGCACGTAGTTCGCGACGAAGAGGTCGAGTTTGCCATCGCGATCATAGTCGAGCCAGGCCGCGCTGGTTCCGAAGTTCGCGTTGCGAATCCCCGATGCTGCGGTTACGTCTCGAAATCTGCCGCCTTCGTTGTGGAACAACCGGTCGCCTTCGAGCGCTGTGATGTAGACATCGTCGCGGCCATCGTTGTCATAGTCGCCGACAGCCACGCCCATGCCATACATCTCGACGTCGAGACCGCTGCCCGCAGTCGCATCCGTGAACGTGCCGTTGCGATTGTTGCGATACAGCTTGTGCGTGACGTTCGCTCCTCGCGGTGTCCACGGCTTGCTGTTGATCAGCAGAACGTCGAGCCATCCATCCCCATCCACATCGAGAAACGCGCAGCCCGAGCCGAGCGTCTCCGGCAGCCACTTTTTGCCCGAGTTGCCGTTGTTGTGAGTGAAGCGGATTCCCGCGGTCTCCGTGACATTGGTGAACCTCACCTGTCCCGCAAGCATGGCGGCTCCGAGCACGAACGAGCAGATCAGTTTCATTTCAGCGGCACACTTTCGTGATCGTGGATCATCTGCCTCTCGTTGTTGTCTTCCGGGCTCAGCATGCGAGGCTTGGCGGTGATGGTCTGCGCGGATTCGTCTGCCTTGAAACGCTGAAAGAGCTTCGCGTGACGCTCCGCCTTTTCCGCGTTGCCCATGCCCCGATAGGCGAGCATCAGGCTATAGTGCGCCTGCAAATCTTCAGGATCAACACGCAACACACGTTCGAGCGCGGCCACGGCGCCCGCGAAATCGCGCTTGAGGAACAGCACTCTGCCTGCCTGATTCTGCACCACGCGATCTTCGGGATGCTGCGCCAACACCTTTTGCAGATTGTCGAGCGCGGAATCGTAGTTGCCATCGGCCTTGTCGATGAGCGCCTGGAAGAAATGGCCGCGTGCCAGGCCGGGCTTCAGTTCGAGAGCCTTCGAAACGAACGGTTTTGCCGCATCGGTCTCGCCTTCCTGGATAAGAGCGCGAGCCACGTTCAGCGGTCCATCGGCGTAATCGGGCTTTGAGTCAATCACGCGGCGGAACGCATATTCGGCGCCTTTCAGGTCGCCTTGCAGCAGCATGCCGATTCCCCAGTCATTCCATCGCTCGTAGGCTTGCGGATTCGTCGTCTGTTTCCATTCCGGCTTGCCGAGATCGACCTTGATCTCATGCTTCGCGATCGTCACCACAGGCAGATTCGGGATGCGGTCCTTGATTCCGCCCGAAACATTCGCAGGAATGTTTGTTTTGGTGAAGGAATAGTCCCGGCTGTCGTGATTCACGCTGAACAACGTCGCCGCCTGGCCGGGCTGAGGCTGGCCGGCGTAGGCGAACTGCGTGTAGTAGTGCATGAACTTGCGATAGTTCACCTTCGCGCGGAACGTGAGCGGTCCCTTGGCGTCTTTAGGGATCTTCACCAGATAGTGAGCCGTGTCCGCCGCGCCCGGCGGAATCAGGCGGACGTACAACACACTGCGCGTTTGCCACGCATTGCGCTTGTTGATGTGATTTCCTTCGGCGTCGAGTTGGTAGGAACGGTAGAAGTGCGCGCCTTTCTCCACGGGGCCGCGGCCATTATCTTCCACGCGCCCGCTCCAGAAGATGTGTTTGCCATCCGCGTCCAAGCCCTCCAGTTCCACCCATACGTCGAAGGCGTCCACCGTGCCGCCTGGAAAGAAGTGCCCGATCTTGCGCGTGCGCACCACCACATCCATTCGTACCGTGGAGCCAGGCTCTAGTTTCGTGCCTGGCTGGTCGAGCGGCGCGGCCACCTTGCCGACTTCGCGCAGGAACACCTGCCCGCCCGTTTCGGCTTCCTCTCCAACCGCGAAACTCGAGAGCGCCGATTGTGAAGCTTCGCCCGCGCGCCGCATCATCTTCACATCTTTGGCTCCTTCAAGCGGGCTCGCGGCGAAAATGTCCACAGTAAGGAATCCCGATTGGAGAAACTTCTTCGTCTCATCCAACTGCGCGCGATCACCATTTACAAACGGCACCGCCGTATTCGCGCCGGGGAAGCGATGCGAATGAACCATGCCGTTCTGATTCCCCGGATCGTTCGACTTCACCAGCGGCATGTGGCAGGTGGAGCATGTCGATGTCGACGGCGGATAGTAGAACGACCGCGCACCACGGCCCGACACGCCGCTCGCCTGCCAGTTGTCGTAGTCGTTGAATCCGCGAATCCAACGATAGTTGTTCACTGGCACATCGAGATGCACTTTGTGGCAGGACGAGCAGAACTCCGACGCGTCCAACCGGTGGAAGGGCTTCAGGAACGTGCGCCGGTGCGGCTCGGGATTCAAATAGGTGAGGAACTTATCGAATGCCTGCACATACTTGTTCTTGCTCGATGCGATCTCATGCAGCCAGTTGTACTCCAGCGTGAAGCCTGCGTTGCCCATCGTGTCGTGCACCTGAATGATGGAGTGGCATGACGTACAGGCAAGGCCCGCGTGGGCTTCCGGAGTATCGATCTGGTCCTTAATCGGCTTCTCCCATTTCCCGTTGAACAGGATTGCGTGATCATGGCAGGATGCGCACCAGCGGCTCGGCTTGGTGGAGCCCTGCACTTCCTGCATGTACTCAATGGACTTCCGGTAGAACTGATTATTGAAGCTCGCGAAGTGATGGACGGAACTCTTCCATTGCTCGTAGATGTCTTTGTGGCAAGTGCCGCACTGCTCGGAGTCCATGAAGTAGGACGAAGGAATCATGCCCGTGGTGGTGCGCGCCGACGATGGCCAGAACGGGCTCTTCGGTCCATCGCCTTCCTGCTCCATGGAGACCGGCGTCACCAGAGGATTCGTGATGCGATCCGCCCGGTCCGGCACTGCGCGACGGTACATCTTCACGCCGGCAGGAAGCAGGATGAGCACAGCGGTTGCAAGTGCCAATTGCCGCGCCACGGTTCGCGATTGCGAGTGCGACCACCACAACAGCGCGAATACAGCCGCCATTGCAAGCACGATATGTGCCGTGAGCCAATAAGCATGATCGCGGGTGTTGCCTTGCACCACCAGATAAACAGCCGGAACAGCAGACGCCAGCAGCAGCCAGTTCGCTGGCCTCGCTCGCAGCAACACACACACCACGATTCCAAGGCCCAGGTGCAACAGCACATTCGCCATGTAGAAGATGGTTGGCGAAGGTAGCGCCCAAATGTATGCGGAGTTGGCGATCAGCGCGAGGACCGCCCAAATCAGCCATTTCGGTTTCATCTTGCGAGTGACCTCAGGAGCCGCAGAGCCGGCCGTGTGTTGTACTCTTCGCGATAGCGGCGATGTTCCGCGCTGTCAGGATAGCGCTCTTTCGTTGGATACGGGTACCGCGACATCGCATGAAATGGCAAGGGCTCCACGGTCTGCGAGTAGGCGGTATTCGGATCGCTATCCTTGGCCCACCCATCCACCAGCAGCAGGAAGTCTCGAGTCCATCCGTCTGGCAAATCTGTGCGGCCCGCTTCGAAGCGCAGTTCAATTTCGTCGCCCGATCCCATGATGACGAAACGATCATCCGGCGTCGCCAGCAGCGTTTTGACATCGCCGAATCGCGTATAGAAACCAGGTGTCGGATTCCATGCCGAGGTCAGGCTCGCCGGCGAGTAGTGGAAGTGCTCTGGCTGCTTGCGCTCCGGGTGAATCACCGCCTTCGAGAAGCCATGGAAACGAAGATCGGCAATGCGCAAGGGCATCTCGATCAGGCGATAGTCCGGCTTATGCTCCTCTACGCCAAGAAACACCTCATCCCAGAACACACAGAGATTGCTGACGATCCGCACCTCGCGCGATGACGAGAGGAACCTGCCCGAGAGATCCACCGCGATCGTCTTCGTCTTGCCCGACGGAATGCCCATGTCATCGATCACGGTTCGCCAGTTCCCTTGTGGATCGCGCACTTGCAAATACGGGGGCTGCAGCGCGCGTCCCGGTTCCTGCGCCTGCTTCAGAAACGTGCTGCCATCGGCCCAATCCACCCATCCGTTCAGGACAAGGAAAGCACCCTGATTCGGAGCGTCCTTGCCGAAATCGATCTCCAGAGCATGGGCCTGCGCGGTGTTGTCCATTCGCCGCGCGAACCGGTCCGCGTAGACCTTGTCGCGCGACAATAGGGCCGCGCGTACATCATGGCCTAGCCCGTCGCGAGCGCGCTCCGGATAGATACGGCGCTCCGTGCCGAAGAGGCGGAAGCCGGGAAACGGGGGAGCCTTCCACTTGTCGTTCGAATAGATCTCCGTCTTCGCGGGATGGTCGACGGCGATGAGCTTGAGCTGATCCAGATACGTCACCTCACTCAGCTCTTCGGTGATGCGCAGATCGTAGAATCCGTCACGCGCACGAAGCATGCCGCCTGGGATCGACACATACTCGTCGTGATCGGTGGCGAAATAGCTGCCGTCGCCCGATGACGCTCCCAGCGGCGCGACGCCAAGCACGTCAGTGACAAACTCGAAGCCGCGACCGTTCCACGTGAAGATCATCGGGCACGATCCTGAGAGCCGCTGCGCTTCCTTGTAGTCCACCATGCGGCCCACCGGTTGCTTGGCCTCGTTCTGAATCAGCCCGTTCGGCCACGTGATGCGCACCATGTCGAGCTGCTCATACCCGCGCAATCCGAAGGTGAGCGGGTAGCCTGCGTAAATCTTCTTCTGATAGCGCTTGCCCGACCGTACCTCCACCTCAGACCCTTCGGCGAGCTTGCGATTCTTGATGCCGGAGAGCTTTGCTACGAACCAGCGGTTCCGTGTCTGCGTCGCGTTCTCGAAAACTTCCAAACTCTTGTCGATCACCGCGAGGTCCACGCGCCCGTCGGCGTTGAAATCGGCGGCCACCATCGCCCCGCCGCCCTTCAATCCAGCGGCCTTGCGAGGTGCGCCAGTTAGCGGATAGATCGCATCCCCGGCAATGATCTCCGAAACGCCATGATTGCTCACATCTTCAATGGCGAACGCGTATTGCGGCACCGCGGGAGTGGCTTGTGGCACCCATGTCCAGCGGCGGTTCGCGAGCAACCCGAGTGCGCCGCCAGCGATGTAAGCAAGGTCGAACTGCCCATCGTGATTCCAATCGGCAACCTGAAGCTTGCCCGCACCTTGCGGCAACGCGGCGAGCGGAATCACGTCATAGCGCCCGGCGAGACGGTCGCGATAGATCACGGAGGCACGATCGCGATACGTGACCACGATGTCGTTGGCTTTGCTATCCGCGATCACACGCAACACGACCGCATCGGCGGGAGTGCCGGACACGAAGGGGATCGCGTTCGCCTGCTCGACCATGCCTGCCTCGCCCTGGTTGCGCAGCACCACGGGCTTCGCTCCGATCAACACGAGATCGAGATCGTAATCGTGGTCGTAGTCGACCCACAGCGCCTTCACGAAGCGGCCCGCCGCGAGAGTCTTCGCCGCCGGCTCAAAAGCTCCCTTGCGATTCCTGATCAACTCGGCGCTCTTGTCCGTCAGCATGCACAGTTCGGGGAAACCATCGTTGTCGATGTCGCCGGCCGCGAAACTCCTGCCAGGCTTCAAAACATCCAATGGCACAAATGTTGCGGCGCTTCGATACAGCAGACCGCCACTCGCCGACCACGCCAGCAGATCAGGCCTGGAGTCGGCATCGAAGTCCAGTGCAAGTGCGCCTGCGCCTTCCCCCACCGTACCCTGCAACGTCCGCGGGTTGAACCTCACCGGCGCGGGATCCGTCACGTCGCCACTGGATAACGACGGGTCGATGGGGTCGTAGACTTCGGAGTAATCACTCCACTCCATGTCCTCACTGATGCCCGAAACCTCCTGCGCCTTCTTCAACTCCTGAAATCGTGCAAGGCGCTTCTGCGCTTCATCGCGATTGCCAGCAACCCGGTAGGAATTGAACAGTTGAAAGTGCGGTGCGGCGAGATGTGGTCCAAGCTCGGATGCCTTCACGAATTGCGCGATCGCATCGGCGCCGCGGCCCACCAGTTTGTACAGTGCGCCGAGGTTGTAGTGGACCACGGCATCGTCAGGCACAAGTTTCGCCATGTGCTCCATTTGGGCGATGGCCAACTCCGCTTCGCCAGCCTTTTTGTACTGAACGCCGAGATTGAACCACGTGTGCGGAAGAGAAGGATCCTGCGCCTGCACGCGCTTCAGTTCCTCCATGCCTTCGGTCGTCTTGCCCGCGCGCAGCAGTGCGAGACCGTAGTTCAACCGCTCCCGCGCGGAGTCCGGCGCGAGATCGAACGCCTTCTTGAACTCCTCGACGGCGGGGATCTGCGTGGTGGGATTTTCGTAGAACGCCTTGCCAAGATTCCGATGCGTCCACAGCAGTTCTTCCTTGGACGCGGTATTCCTGGTCTGAGTGGACGTCTTCTGTTGCGAAACAAGCAAGGTGGCAGCGGCTGCACCCAGCAAACATGCGGTCAACAGAACCCCTTTGCGGCGCATTACTCCAAACCTAGCAAGCGGAGCGCCCGGCGGACAACCGGGTCGCGCTGCAATTCCACTTCATCTCCTTTTTCGACGCTGACAGCCTGATTGAGGATTTCCTGTTTCAGCCGCGACTCAATCCACGCCCGGTCAATCGACCATTCGGCCAGCGACGGGCGAATCCGGCTCTCCGACAGGAACACCTGCAGTTCATTGAGCAGCGCCGCGCTTACTTCGAACCCTTCTTTCACCTTGTTGCGAAGCGTATGGGTTGTGGCGAAGGTTGTGAGAATGCCGCTTGCATCCAGCACCGCCCGCAGTCGGGTGAGTGGCTCCGCATAGATGATCTCGTCAGGCTGGATGCCGCCGCCTCCCGTCACGCGCCGGCCCTTGGCCGTGCGGTATTCTTGCGGCGCTTGTGCAGTGGTGCTGTCGAGCGTTCCACCCTGCAACGGACGCTGAATCGATCTTCCGCTGGGCGTGTAGTAGAACGCCGTGGTCAGTGCAAGGCCAGTCGCCGACGAGAGCGGATACACGCCCTGCACGAGACCCTTACCGAAGCTCGGCTCTCCGATCACATTGCCGCGGTCGTGATCCTGAATCGCGCCCGCTACAATCTCGGAGGCACTTGCCGATTTGCCGTTGATCAAGACGACGACGGGGAACTCGTAAGGCACGGCTGATTCGGCAACCTTCACTTCCTCGGTCTCCTTGGAACGTCCACGAACGGTGAGGATCTTCGTGCCGGGCTTCAGAAACAGCGAACTCACGTTCAGCGCGGCCGGCAGCACGCCGCCAGGATTGTTGCGCAGATCCAGGACGAAGCCCTTCAACTTTCCGCCGCCCAGCGATTCAATTGCCTTCTGCAACTGTTCTGCCGTTTCGTTCTCGAAGTTGGTGATGCGGGCGTAGCCAATTCCAGGACGCAGATGAAAGGCGCGATCCACGGCGGGCGAATCGACGTCTTCCGGCGTCAGCACGAACTGCAACAGGCGGGCATTGCCCGGTCTGCGAACGTCCAGCCTCGCTTCCTGTTGCCTCGATTGGCCGAGCAACTCGATCAATTGCTCCATCTCGAGTTGCGCCAGCGGGATGTTGTTGATGGCGAGAATCTCATCGCCGGCGGAGATGCCTGATTTCGCCGAAGGCGTACCGGGCAGGCATTGCAGCACGATCACACGGCCCGGCAACACCGACACGACACTGCCGAATCCCTTGCGTGTGCTCTTCTCCAGCTCTTTCAACTGCTCGAATTGATTTGCGTCGAAGAAGATGGAATGCGGGTCAAGACGCCGCAGCATGCCAGGGATTGCGCCCTGATAGATCGCCTGATCCGGAGTGATGGGGTCGGCGGCTTCCTGCTCGACTGCGGAGTAGACGTTCACCAGGAGCTTGACGAGCTTTTCCCAGTCCTCGGTGTCGGCGGCCCTGGCAGGAAAGTGCAGCGTCAAGACAAGCAGCATCGCAGTCAGAAGCTGGACCGGGATTGATGTCCAGCCCGGGCAGCCGGAGTCACTCCGCCATGCATCCCCATGAGTGGGGATGCGGCAGGCTAAAGCCCGCGTCACCTTTTCTTTCGTGGGAACCTGCATCACAGCGAGTAACGGAGTTTCTTCTTCGCCTCGTGGCGATCGATCGCAAGTTCGATCAGCCGGTCCACCAGTGCCGGCATCGGCAAGCCGGAATGCTCCCACATCTTCGGAAACATGCTGATCGAGGTGAATCCTGGAATCGTGTTGATCTCGTTGATGTACAGCCGGTTGGTCGCCGACTCCAGCAGGAAGTCGACACGTGCCATGCCCTCGCACTGCACCGCTTTGTAGGCGTCCACCGCGATGCGGCGCAATTCCTCAGTGGTGCTCGCGGGTAGATCGGCGGGAACGATGCACTGCGCCTTGTCGAGGAGGTATTTGTCTTCGTAGTCGTAGAACTCCTTGGAAGGAATGATCTCCGAAGGAAGGGAAGCCACAGGTTCGCCATTGCCCATCACCGCGCATTCCAACTCGCGGCCCGCGATGCCCCGCTCCACAATCACCTTCCGATCGAACTGCGCCGCTACGTCGATGGCCTGCTTCAACTCCTCACGATTGCGCGTTTTCGAAATACCTACCGACGATCCCAGATTTGCGGGCTTCACGAACATCGGAAACGGAATCCTGTTGCAGGCTTCGTCCGAATCGAAGTGCGGGGCCTGGAGCGTGACGTACTCCACCACCGGCAGACCGTGCGCTTCGCACAAACGCTTCATCGCGTCCTTGTCCATCGCGGCTGCCGATGCGAACACACCAGGTCCCACATAGGGCAGATCCGCGAGTTCGAACAGCCCTTGCATGGTGCCGTCCTCGCCGAAGGTGCCATGAAGGATCGGAAACACGACGTCGATATGCGCGTTCGATCCGGGCTCCGGCTGAATCGGCTTCGGCGACCACTTGCCTTCCTTCGAAATCAGGTAATGGAGCACGACGTAGCGCTCCGGATCGAGCGCGTCAATGACGCTCTTGGCCGAACGCAACGAGATCTCATGCTCGCCACTCCTGCCCCCATAGACAACAGCCACTCGTCGCTTCACAAAATCCTCTTTCCCATTGCCGACATCGCCAACTCCACGGCAAGCTCCGCGGTTCGGTTCACCTCATCGATCACGGGGTTTACTTCCACGAACTCCATCGAAACCATCTGCTCGCTGTCATTCACGATCTCCATGGCGAGATGCGCTTCGCGGTAGGTAATGCCACCGCGGACGGGAGTGCCGACGCCCGGAGCGAACTCCGGATCCACGGAGTCCATGTCGAAAGACAGGTGGAAGCCATCAGTGCCCGCGCAGGCGATCTCGACCGCTTCTTCCATCACCGACCGCAGACCGCGTTCGTCAATATCGCGCATGGTGAATGCCCGCACGCCGGAATCGTTGACATGCGTACGTTCCAAGGCGTCGATGTCGCGAAGTCCCACCAGTGCGACATTCTTCGGATCCACCTTGGGCGCGTAGTTGTAGATGTGCGTCAACTCCTCCGGCCCCTTGCCAATCAGGCACGCAAGCGGCATCCCGTGGATGTTGCCGCTGGGCGATGTCTTCGGTGTATTCATGTCGGCGTGCGCGTCCACCCAAATCAGCCCGACGTGGCGTTTCTTCTTCCGGTAATGACGTGCGATACCGGAAACGGTTCCGATGGCAAGCGAATGGTCGCCACCTAGGACCAGCGGCAGCTTACCGGCCGACGCGGCCTTCTCCACCATGGTGGCCAGCCGGCGGCAGGTATGCGCGATTTCCGGGAGGTAACGCGCGTCCTGGCGTCCCTTTGGCAGACTCTCGGCCTGCTTGATGTCCACATTGCCCAGATCCTCTACCTGGTAGCCGAGCGATTCGAGCTTTGCATCGAGACTGGCCACTCGGATGGCCGACGGTCCCATATCCACGCCACGACGCCCAGCGCCCAAATCGAGGGGCGCGCCGATGACCGCAATCCGCGAAAAACGCATGCACTTCCCAGTGTAAGCGGAAGGAGGCGGGCTGGGGTCAACGATCAGGCGGCTGGCTTTGGCCCTTTGGAGGACCGGCAATTGTTAACTTGCGTCCCGGTTGCATTTGAGACGGAGGTGTTACACTTCAATACATTGGTGTTAACAGGCTTTGGTGAGAGTTGAGTTGCGGGGGACACCGCGTTTGCTGCTGGCCGTGCCGCTCTCCCACTGCTGACTTCTTGTGAAAGGGTTATTGAAGTGTTAAGAAGGATCACACTTGCACTAGCGTGCATCCTAGTGTTTGCCGCGTCGCTTTCGGCGCAGACACTCACCTCGCTCACCGGCACGGTTACCGACCCCACCGGCGCGGCGATACCAGATGCAACTGTCTCCATTACCAATACGGGCACCAACCAGGTGCGCGAGATCAAGTCGGACGCGGCGGGGCGTTATCTCTTCCCTCAGGTCGTGCCTGGCGAATACCGGTTGCTTGCCAAGAAAGAAGGCTTTTCCGACGTTTCCATTCAGGGGATTCGCCTTCTGGTGAACACTCCCGCAACGGTGAACGTGGCGTTCGAGAAAGTCGGCCAAGTCGCCACCACAGTCGAAGTCTCGGCGGAGGCTGTGCAAGTGAATACGACGGACGCAACACTTGGAAACTCATTCGGCACCAAGCCGATTCTCCAGTTGCCCTTTGAGGGCCGCAACGTGGCAAAGATTCTCTCGCTGCAGGCGGGCGTTTCCTGGGTCGGCGATAACGACACCGTGAACGGCGGTGTCAGCACTGCCGTCGATCGCGGAGGCGTCGTCAACGGTGGCCGCAGCGATCAGAGCAATATCACGCTCGATGGTATCGACGTCAACGATCAGCAGACGCGTGCAGCGTTCACCAGCGTGCTGCGCGTGACGCTCGATTCGGTCCAGGAATTCCGAGTCACAACGACCAATTCCAATGCCGATGCATCGCGCGGTTCCGGCGCGCAGGTGTCGCTGGTGACCAAGAGCGGAACCAACGATCTGCACGGTTCCGCCTACTGGTACGTGCGCAACCGTGAATTCAACGCGAACACGTTCTTCAATAATCTGACTGGTCTGCCTACCCCGAAGCTGAACCGCAACATCGCAGGCGCCAGCCTCGGTGGTCCGCTGAAGAAGAACAAGCTCTTCCTCTTCGGTAACTACGAAGGCCGCCGCGACCTGTTCGAACAAAGCGTGCAGCGTATCGTTCCGACCGCAACGCTCCGCCAGGGTATTGCCTCGTACGTGTCCCGCGCAGGCAGCATCGTGCAGGTCTCACCCGCCGAGCTAGCCACGCGCTTGAACTATGCGCCGGGTGTGAATCAGGCTGCATTGGAGGTGTTCCGTTCGTACCCGATGCCCAACGATCTGACGGCTGGCGACGGTATCAACTACTCGGGCTTCCGGTTCAATGCGCCGCTCCGCAATGACTTTTACACCTACGTTGCACGCCTCGATTATGTCGTCAACGACAAGCACAATCTCTTCGTCCGTGGCCAGTTGCAGGACGATGTGGAGAACGGTGCTCCGCAGTTCCCGGGCCGCGCCCCGAATTTCCGGTCGCTCACCAATAGCAAGGGCATTGCAATCGGCTGGAACGCGACGCTACGCCCCAGCCTGTTCAGCACCACGCGCTACGGCCTCACGCGCCAGAGCCTGGAAGACGCCGGCATCGGCACCTACGAGATCGTGTCGTGGCGCGTGCTCTCCGACCCTGTCGGCTTGACTCGCTCGTTCCGCCGTATCTCGCCCACGAATCACCTGACGCAGGACTTCACGATGATCAAGGGTGCGCATACCTTCCAGTTCGGCGGCAGCTACCGCCAGTTCACGAACGATCGCCTGAGCTACGACAACTCCTTCTTCACCGCGGTCAGCAACTCGTCGTGGATGACGGGCAGCGGTGGTATTCTCAGTGCTCCGTTCACCACTGGCGACAACTCGGTGGCCATCAATCCCGGCGGCCGCACCCAGTTTAATGACGCAGTGTCGATGGTCTTCGGTCTTGTCACGCAGGTGAACTCACGGTACAACTACCTGCCGCGCAACGGCCAGATCAGTGCACTCGGACGAGGCGAGCCGAATCCCCGCAACTTCCTCGGTACCGAGAGTGAGATCTTCTTTCAGGACACGTGGAAGCTGACGCGCAGCCTGACTTTGACAGGCGGCGTCCGCTACATGTACTGGCCCGCCATCTACGAGAAGAATGGCGTGCAGACCAGCCCCAGCATTCCGCTCAGTGAATGGTTCGACCGACGTGTGGCCAATGCTAACGCGGGCCTTGGTGCGCAGACGGGCCTGCAGCCGATCGAGTTCAGTCTCGCGAGTTCGCAAGGCGGCCGCCCGCTCTACGACAATCTGCACAACTGGTCCCCGCGTCTCGCCTTGGCATGGTCTCCGCAAGCCGATAGCGGCATCGCGAAAGCGATCTTTGGTGGACCCGGCAAGAGTGTGCTCCGCGCCGGTTGGGGTATGTATTACGACGTGTTTGGCGCCGGCCTCATACGCGCATACGATGCGAGCGCGCTGGGCTTGGCGACCAACCTCCCCAATGCTTCCGGGCGATTGACACTTGCCGACGCTCCGCGGTTCACGGGCACCTTCAATATCCCGTCGCAATTGGTGACCCCTGCCCCGCCGGCTAGTTTCCCGATCCGTCAGCCGAATTCGTTCCAGATCACGAACTCGCTGGATGACCGGCTGCGCGCCCCCTACGTGATGCGCTGGAACTTCTCCTGGCAGCGCGAAATGAAGGGTGGATGGATGCTCTCCATGGCCTATGTGGCGAGCGAAGGCCGCCGCACCATGACCAGCGAGGATCTGGCCACTCCGGTGAACCTGCGTGATCCCGCGTCGGGCCAAACCTGGTATGAGGCTGCGGGTCTGCTGATCAACCGGATGTCTATCAATGAGCGCCGAGAAATCGTGCGCCCGCTCAACAACGCCGAGCTTGCGCGCGTGACGCCGATTCCGTTCTTCGAGAACATGTTCCCGGGTCTTGCCGGCGGTGGACTATCGGCGACGCAGGGCGCATTGCGCTTGATGGAGGATGCACATCCGGACGGCACCTACTGGCTCGAACTGACGGACCGCTTCGGCGATCCGGCGTTCAGCCGACTGGGGCCGCTGGCGTTTTATAGCCCGCAGTTCTCCTATCTGCGCGCGATCCGTAGCGTCGGTGCATCCAGCTACCACTCGGCACAGCTCGGCATTCGCAAGCAGTTCCGCAATGGCGACCAGTTCGACTTCAACTGGACGTGGTCCCACTCCATTGATCTTGGCTCGGTGACTGAGAATCAGCAGAGCACCAACGACGGACTCCGCGGCGTCATCATCTCGCCCTACACGAGAAGCCTGATGCGAGCCTCATCGGACTTCGATCAGCGCCACAACTTCAACGCCAACTACGTGTACAACCTTCCGCTCGGCCGTGGCCGCCGCTTCTTCGGTGGTGTCGGCAAGTTATCGAATCTGTTGGTGGGCGGATGGCAACTCGCTGGGCTGTTCCGGCAGACCTCAGGCCTGCCGATCAGCGTGGGCCACAACCGCACGTGGCCGACCAACTACAACATCACCGGCTGGGCGACGCAAGTGGCGCCCGCTGTTGACGGCACCAACAAGAACGCACAAGCCCCGGTGGCCAACGCGGCCAATCCGCAGGCAGAAGCGCGTCTCTCCGGTCCGAACATCTTCCAGAATCCGCGCGCCGCTCTCGATTCGTTTGGCTTCACGCTGCCCGGCGAGATTGGTAACCGCAATAACATCCGCGGCGACGGTGTGTTCAACATCGACGCGAGCCTGGCGAAGAACATGTTCATGCCCTACAACGAGAAGCACACCCTGCAGCTTCGTTGGGAAGTGTTCAACGTGACGAATACCGTGCGCTTTGATCCGGCGAACATCAACCTGTCGCTCGGCAATCGCACCACCTTCGGACGTTATCAGGGTACGTTGCAGCCTTCGCGCGTGATGCAGCTTTCCCTGCGTTACGATTTCTAAGAACAAACGCAGTTCGCTTCAACAGAAAAGGGTGGCCGGTGAGGTCACCCTTTTTCATTTGGAATGGTAGCTGCCGGGCCAGCCGCCGGGATCTCAATCTCCGTTCGCGTCCCTTCTCCCTGCTTGCTGAGTACCGAAAACCGGAACTGATTCCCGTAGAGCACCTGTAGCCGCTCGTTGACATTACTCACGCCAATGCCCTGCTCGAAAAGCGTTGCGAGCCGCTCTTCGGCGATCCCCACGCCATCGTCTTCCACCGCGATCAGCAGCATGCCATCTGCCTTCGCGCTCTCGATCCGGATGTGGCCGCCTTCGATCTTGCTGCTTAACCCGTGCTTGATACTGTTCTCCACCAGTGGCTGCAGCAGCATGCTTGGAACCGTCATGTCGAGCGTTGCGGGATCGATCTTCTTCTCCACTCTCAGCTTCTCGCCGAAACGCACCATCTCAATGGCGAGGTAGTCGTCAATGAAGGCAAGTTCCTCACGCAGAGGCGTTACGTTCTCCTGCTTGCGCAACAGGCGGCGCATGATGCTGGCCAGCTTCTGAATCATGGTGCGTGCCTGATCGGGGTTCAAGCGCACCAGCGTCGAGATGGAGTTCAGGGTGTTGAACAGAAAGTGCGGGTTAATTTGACGCGCGAGTGCCGCCAGCCTCGCCTCGGTCAGCAGCACCTGTTGCGATTCAAGCTTGCGCTCCACTCGAATCGTGTTCCAGACCTTGAGCGGCAATGTCACCGCGAACAGTGTGGTCCCGTAGGCCGCGGCAACCGTAAGCGAATGCGCTTCGGGCCAGTTTGGATAGATCACGAACAGGTACTGCGATCCGAAATTCTGCGCGAGATTGACCCGTAGGAACTCCGCAAAGAGAATCGACGCGAGACACACATGCTGGAAGAAGATCTGCCGGTAGGTGGCCTGCTTGCGGATCAGCCGGAGCAAGCCCAGATCAAAGAACGGAGAGAACCTCCAGATCTCTTCTTTCTCCGGCGCAAGGTCGCGGAGCAGGCCGCCCATGACGCCAAGCCCGGCGAACAAGGGCATGGAAAGCAACTCTCCGTTCAGCAGCATCGCCGGCAGCGAAATGAGAATGCCCGACGTGAGTCCGGTGACATAGCCGGCCACCAGACCCGCCAGCAGCGCGCCCTCGAGTCCAATGTCCACGGCTTGATAGCTGTTGCGGCTCAGGACCCGGATCACGGCGCCGGTTCCAAAGACCACCGTGAAGGCAAGCGCAAGCCGCATGCGCTGTCCAAGGGTGCGCTCCTCCATCAGCAGCATGCGCTGCACGGCCGAAGGGCGGGCAAGAATGGAAGCAAGCGATGCGGATACCGCAAGCTTCACGAACAAGATGACGAGATACTGTTCGAGCATCGCGGTCCGATGGCCCATTATAATGAAGGCAGCCGTCCGCTTTCACGCGCGCTGCCCCGCTTCATGAGCGCAACTTCCACATTTCGTCTTGAAAAAGCCGCCGAGGCTGATTTCCCCACACGATTCGGCCACTTTCGAATCTACGGGTTCGAGGGCCATTTCGATCGCCGCCTCGAGGAGGCTACCGTTCTGGTGATGGGCAACGTCATCACGGGAGAGCCGCCGCTTGTGCGGATCCATTCGCAATGCCTCACGGGTGACGTGTTCCACAGCCTTCGTTGCGATTGCCGGTCCCAGTTGGAACTGGCGCTGGAAAAAATCGCCGCCGAAGGCCGCGGCATTCTGCTCTACGAGATGCAGGAAGGCCGCGGGATCGGGCTGATGAACAAACTCCGCGCGTATGCGTTGCAGGACGACGGCGCTGACACGGTGGAGGCTAACGAACGGCTCGGCTTCGAGGCGGATCTGCGCAACTACGAACTGCCGGGAGCCATTCTGAGGTACTTGGGTGTGAGCCGGGTGCGATTGTTGTCGAACAATCCGGACAAGATCGATGCGCTCGAACGCGCTGGGGTGAAGGTGGTGGAGCGCGTCCCGTGCGTGGTCCCAGTGATCGAAAGCACGGAAGAGTACCTGCGCACCAAGAAGGAAAAGATGGGGCATTTGTTGGAAGGGTTCTAGTTGGTTCCACTCTCCCATTGACTCCAACAGATCACTAGGCTATAAGAACAAGAGCCCCCCCGAACGCCGTTCTTCAAACGCGATCATCAAGCGAGAAGAAAACGGAAAAATAGCCATCCACGCAAGATGGCGAAAAGACATTCATCGCACATGCCTCAATCCCCTGTCACGGAAAAAGATGGCTTCGTTGTATCCCCCGCCGCGGGGATGCCAGCCGCGTCCGCCGGCGTTGTCCGGCATCTGGCGCATGAACTCCGTCAACCGCTCAGTACTGTTGAGTCCTCGGCATTCTATTTGCAAATGATCCTTCAGAATCACCCCGATCCCCGGGTGGCGACGCATCTTGACAAAATCCAGAATGGGGTTCTGCAACTGGATTGGATTCTCTCAGATTCGATTCACTATCTGTGTGGGGCAACGCCGCGCCCGCAGCTTCTCGACCTCTCCGAGATCCTCTCCGACGTTCTTGCCGAACCTCCCTTCGGGCCAGTGGTGGAACTCGATTGGAGCTACGCCGACGAGCGTGTTCTCGCGGTTGCCGATCCGGGTCAGGCACAGCACCTGGTGAGAACCGCGCTCTATGTTTTCCGCCAGATTGCTCACAGTGAGCAACCCATGGGACTTGGGTTGGAGTACGAGGGCGACTTCGCTTTGCTCGACGTATGGTGCCAGGTTCCGTGCTGGGAAGGTGATTGCGATAGCCTGTTTGAGCCGTTCTCACCTCATTTGCCGAGTGGTTCGGGCCTTGCGCTGGCAAGCGTGCGGCGCATCGCTCAGAATCACGGAGGCTGCGCCACGATTCGCGAGCACGCGGGTGGACTCCGGCTTCAAGTGCTCCTGCCGCGAAACTGAGGCTTCGTACACCGTTTCACAAATGCGGTCTCGTACAGGATGAGTGCCCGAGGCAGGTAGCGCACGCGCCTACGCGTGCCGGCTCTCAAGCCGACACCCGGAGTTTAGACATTTGGGCGCCGTCGCGCGATCGAGTACTGGTTGAGTAATGACGTCGCGACTTCTCAGGTCTTGTCGCCTTGGAGTCCACCTGTCAGGCTTGATCCAGGTCTTTTTCGAAACGATGAAAATGGCGCTAACCCATTCAAACGCGTTTGAAAGTACTTTCCAGTCCAATCTAGCTAGTTCTGGATACTGATCCGGTTGGCAGACATATGCCCCGAGTCGTCCAACCAAACCGCAGATCCAGTCGGCACACTGGAGCGTCTGATAGAGATGGCTCTCTGCTTGAATGGGCGGCTCGATCAATCGAATTCGGCGAGACGGACCAAACATTTCCGCGGAGGCGGTCGCCACGATTTGCTTCCGAAATTGGCTCTTCTCTTGTTCGTCAACGATCAGGAGCCATTGGTCGGCTTTGCGCTCACTGAACTGATCAATTCGCTTGATCGTCTCCCGAAGAACGGCAAGATACAGGCTCTTCGCGTCGTGATCCTCGGGCGTAGAATACTTTTCCAAACCCACGTATACGCACTGCCCTCCGATCTTGTCAATTTGGTTGAGGAGACGATTCGTCGCCTTGCGAAGTTCGGTGTACTTGAGAACATTCTTCGTCGTGTAGAGCTGAGCCCCCTTCTTTTCCCATGTATATGGGGCTTCGCCCGAGTGTCGAATCTCCCATGCAAGGAGGTTGGCCTTCACTTGAAAGAACCAAGTAGCGAAGCCTCGGACCTCGGTCGCCGGAAGGACAATCCCGCCAAGCCCGAATAGGGGGCTTTCGTTGAATTTTTCCTGGTCGCGTCCAGTGAACGGTCCGATGTGGCCAAACTCGTCGAGATACGCAATGTACATGACTACAAACGCGAAAGCCCGCGCCTTACGGCGCAGGCCTCGGAATTGGTGCTCTTAGAGCCGCCAACTTGAGGATAGCACTAAATTGCCTCGGATTTCGGATAGAGCCCACAAAACGGCGCAGTAGCACTCTTCTTGGTACCAGCGGTTTCGGCCTCAAACGCCCAAATTCCAGGTGTCGGCTCTCAAGCCGACACCTCGGACTGCGACGAGTTGTGATTGGGGGCGCGAAACGACCACAAGGAATACGCGGCTGAACTTCTGAAACGCGGCCGATCAGCGATCGCTGCCCTCGGTAACGCGCCGCGATGCAAGAGCCGAGGTGCGCAGCGGCCGAAGTGCTCAGATCTGCTGCTTCTTCCAACGGCCGGCGCGAAAGGCAAAGATCCCCACGACCGCCAGGACGGACTCGGCGATCGTCATGCCCAGGAACACACCGGTCGGTCCGAGCCCCATCGGTTTCGCAAGCACCCATGCCATCGGGATCTGGAACATCCACAAACATGCGAGATTGATCCATGTGGGTGTCAGCGTATCGCCCGCCCCATTGAATGCCTGCACGGTCACCATTCCCCAGGCATAGAATACGTAGCCGTAGCTGACATAGCGCAGGCAGTTGACTCCATGTCGAATCACCGCCGGCTCATTCGTGAAGATGAGAATGATCGGCTCCGCGAAGATGATGAAGATCACCGAGACGAGGCCGAGAAAAGCCATGTTGTAGAGGCCGGCGCGCCACACTGACTTTTCGGCGCGATCGGGCTTTCCTGCGCCCAGGTTTTGGCCGACGAGTGTCGCCGCGGCATTGCACAAACCCCACGAAGGCAGGATGGCGAAGACGATCACGCGGATCGCGAATAAATAGCCCGCGAGCGCGCTACTCCCGAAGGTCGCGATGATCCGTACCAGGCCCATCCAACTCGACGTCGAGATGAGGAATTGCAGGATTCCCATGAGCGAGACTCGCAGAAGACGGAGCATCACGTCGAGGTGAAGCTGAAACTGCTTGAGGCCTACGGAGAGGCGTCCGCTCCCGCTCATCAACACCCAGAGTTGGAAAACGACGCCCGTGCCACGTCCGATCGTCGTCGCGACAGCCGAACCGAGGAGCCCAAGTTCAGGGAATGGGCCGAGCCCGCGGATGAGGCATGGATTGAGCACGATGTTCACGCCGTTGGCGATCCACAAGGCGCGCATGGCGATGGCAGCGTCACCGGCTCCGCGAAAAATCGCGTTGTTCAGGAACAACAGAAAGATGGTGATGTTGGCGCCGAGGATGGTGCGCGTGAACGTCTGCCCCTGGCGGATCACCGCCTCATCGCCTCCCATCAGACGCAGCAGTTGAGGTGCGAAGGCGACGCCGATGACGGCTACTGCCACCGACAGCAAAGTGCCGAGCAGGATCGACTGTGCGGCCGCGATCGCCGCTCCCTCGCGATCCTTCTCCCCAATCCGGCGCGCAACCATCGCCGTGGTGGACATGCTGAGGCCGATCGCGATCGCATAGAGAATCACCAGCAACGATTCCGTAAGTGCGACGGCGGCGACGGCATCGGTTCCAAGCCCGGAAACGAAAAACGCGTCCACCACCGCGAGCAGAGACTCCATCACCATCTCGAGAACCATGGGGATGGCCAGGAGGATGACGGCGCGATCAAGATTCCCCTCTGTGTAATCCTGATGCGAGCCGCTGATGGCTTCTTTGATGGACGCCCAGATTCCGTGTTGCGGCTCTTCTGAGGCGCTCACTTCCATCCTTCCAGCTTACGTGATCGTCTATCATCGAAAGTGATGCGACTTCGTAACCTGTTGCTATTACCACTGGCCGCCTTGACTCTTACCGCTGGGCCGGAAGAAGACAAGCGGCTGGAAAACGCTGCCCTGATGTTCGATGAAATCATGGGTATTAAGGACAAGGAGATTCCTCAGGATCTGCTGGACAAGGCGACTTGCGCGGTACTGGTTCCCGGATTGAAGAAGGGCGCCTTCGTGTTTGGCGCGAAGTTCGGACGTGGATTTGTGCTTTGCCGGAAGAAGGGCGGCACGGGTTGGTCGGCGCCTGGCGCGGTGCGCGTGGAGGGCGGAAGCTTTGGTCTGCAGATCGGCGGATCGGAGACGGACGTCGTGATGCTCGTGATGAATGAGCGGGGTGCGGACCGTTTGCTGGGGAGCAAGTTCACTGTCGGCGGCGATGCTTCGGCTGCCGCGGGTCCAGTGGGTCGAACCGCTGCGGCCGAGACCGATGCAACGATGCGCGCCGAGATCCTGACGTGGTCCCGTTCGCGCGGGGCGTTCGCGGGTATCTCCCTGCAAGGCGCAACGCTTCGCCCGGACAGGGAAGCGATCAAGGGCCTCTACGGCAAGGAACTCGAGAACAAAGCCATTGTGATGGGCGATACGGCGGCTCCGGCCAGCGCACAGAAGCTTGTGTCGATTCTGAACAAGTACTCGGGCCGCAAGTAGACTCGCTGATCACCTGGATCCCATCCCGTGGGCGACCCCTGGCACAATCACGAATTCATCGCGGAGACGGCAGCGCGAAACGGCTGGCAGTGGAGGGCTACCGGTAACTGCGAGTTTCTGATCGAAGGTAGCAGCAACGGGCTCGCTTGGCAGTGCACGCTCGACCAGGACTGGGAGAGCGTGCGGACCTCAGCCATCGCATGGGTCTGTCCGGAACTCGTAATCAGAGAGGCCGACTTTCACGAGATGCTGGGTCAGGTCACCGATGCGGTGCGTACGAAATCGACGGCGCCGATCCCGTTCCGTGTGCCGTTGATCAATGTCTACTATGATGTGCCGCAGACCGATATCGGAGCAGTCCTTGACATGATCCGGACGTTCCGCAGGCGAGGGCTGAAAGGCCTCTTTGAAGCCAACGAACCGGAGCTTGTGATTCACGATACCGCTGGAGTGATTGACGAGGCGATGCGAGCGCGCCTCACTCAGTGGCCAGAAGCCTTCGGCACCGACCGCAAACTGCGGCCGGTTCGCTTGCACCGCATCGCGATGGAACCCCGCGGCTTTTGTCTGCGATCCGCGGATTGGTGGGCGAGCGCCGCGGCGCTGACCTATCAGATCCAGTTGGGGATCGATCTCGCGGCACGTCTGCAGCCACATTTTCACCAGCCATGACGGGTGGCCTGCGCTGTTCGATAAGTTGTGAAGAGATGACCAGATGGAATCCACGTTGAACATCAAAGGACGGGTCACGATCCCCAAGGCCATTCGGGATCATCTTCAACTCGATCCGGGCGATCGAATCAAGTTCTTCCTCCATCCGGACGGCAGCGTCGTGATCCTCCCGAAGATCCCTGTGTCGAGGCTGAGAGGCATTGTGAAGGCTCGCCGGCGAGCTTCCCTGAATGCTATGGAAGATGCGGTTTGGGGTGGCGCGGTCACCGGTAAACAGCGAAGCAGGCGTTGATGGCCGGCTGGATACCAATGCCCTCGTGCGTTATCGGGGTCCCGGATCGGATCTACGCCTATCGAACGAAGAAGTCGCTGGGGCTATCGAACGTATCCTTCAAGCGGATCCGTTTCATGTGCAGAATGAGCAGGATGTTTTCGCCGCGAAGATCGCTCTGAAGTCAGGAGACGGATCATTCCCGGATGCGCTCATTGGTGCGCTCGGTGAGAGGGCGGGATGCACGGCGACGCTTACCTTTGACAGGAAGGCGAAGCGACTGAAGCAGTTCAGGATACTGTAAAGCGGAACGGCGGACATCACCCGTGCAGCCTGCGCTGGGCTTGTGACCGGATCGCGCCGCGCTCGATCCGCGAGACGCGATCCGCAAAACGTCAGTCCGCCTTCGGTCCGCTCTTCTTGATTTCGCGCACAGCCAGTTGGCCCTTGCGTGAGAAGTCCACCGACTCCGTCAGAATCCGCATCGCTTCCTGCGGCGCATGGAAACCGGTGGAGTTCTCCGCCTCCACGAAATCGAGATAGAACTGTGCCTTGCGCTGGAAGTCCCACGCTTTAGCCAGATCACTGTCGGAAGCGCCGGCTTCCTTGGCCGTCCTGATGTCCGTGATCAGATCCATTAGTGCATCCATCGCGATGTTGCGAGATCCGAAGAAGCGGCTCTGGATCGTCTCCACGCGCTCCTTCATCTCCTTCTCCGAGAAGTGATGACAGCCCTGACACGCACGGTTGATGTTGAGCAGCGGACTTTGCACATGGTGGTCCGAGATCTTCAGTCCGCCCTCGCGCTTGTAAGGCATGTGGCAGTCAGCACACGATACGCCGCTGCGTGCGTGCACACCCTGGCTGTACATCTCGAATTCGGGGTGCTGCGCTTTCAGCGCCGGAGCGCCCGATTCCTTGTGCGCGAAGTCCTTGTGCTTCACTTCGTCGTAGTAGGCGGTGATGTTCTCCACCTTCAGACCCTTGTGCCATGGGAACGTGAGACGCTTCTCGGGCCCCTTGAAGTAGTACTCCACGTGACATTGCCCGCACACATAGCTGCGCATTTCCTGAGCGGTGGCCTGCGTGTTCGGGTCGTAGTTGGCGACGCCCTGCGACGCCTTGTAAGCCCGGATGCCTTCAATGAACGCCGGCCGCGAGATCCGTAGCTGCATGTTCTTCGGGTCATGGCAATCAATGCAGGAGACCGGGTGCTTCGCGTTCTTCGCCGCTTCCACATATGGCATCTGATTCAGTTTCTCGAAGCCGGCGAAGATGTCACCGTTTCCGAGCTTCCGGTAGGTGGTATACACTGACGCATGGCAGTTCAGACACGTGCCGGGCTGCTTGAACTCCGTCACACGCTTGGTGAACTGCTGATCCTCAAACATGTAGGCGTGGCCGCGTTCCTCACGGAAATCGACCGAGAACGGATAACCCAGCCACATGCGCTTCAGCCGGGGATCCTCCTGGATCTTGCTCTGCGTCACCACATGCCGGGGATCGGCCTGCGTCGGCGTGTGCGGCAACGACTCGGAGCCGCCATAGCGCGTGCGCTCCATGTCGACGGTGCTCTTGTAGCTGGAATAATGCAAAGGAAAATTCTTACCCCAAACGGCCGGATCGTCCGTATCGTCAGTCAACTCCACGACACGATAAAACGGATTCCGCGCCTCCTGTTTGCGTTCAAAGACATTGACGAGTAGCGCGCTGATTCCAAGCGTGGCAACCGCAGTGACAAGAATCGCGATGCCCACACCCTTCATCGAACCGCACTCGCGATTTCCGCGAAGTCCCATTGAATTCATTGCTCCTAAAGATGACTCATTCCTGATGGCCGACGCCCTTATGACACTGTGTGCACGCAACACCACCGCGATGTTCACGCACCGCCTGAAAGCTGGAAACGATGTCGGCGTGGCATTTCAGGCAGGCGCCTTCGGTAACTCGCGCGTTCCGTCCGGTGATCTGAATGCGGTCGGGAAAACGGTTCGTCGTGAAGGCCCAGGAGTGAAAGAACCCATTCAACGCTTTCGTGCCGTACTTGGACACTAGGCCCGCCGGTGCGTGGCAATCGTTGCAGACGGCCACGCTGCGGTGACTCGCCTTCATCCATCCGGCATGCTGTTCCCGCATCACATGGCAATTCGCACAAGCCGCTGGATCATCTGTCAGATACGAACTGCCCTGTGCATAGCCAAACGTAAACAGGCCAACTCCAACGAACGCGCCGACCAGGACGCCCAACAGGATCAGAGTGACTGAACCGCCTCTCGATCCGAAGGACGATCTGTCTCGCATGGTCATAAGAATATTATTCACAACCCACCACTCCGCGGAAGTGACTCCAGTCACAGCTTCGCGAAAGTCATCCCTTCACACTATGGAATAGAGAGATCTCGATGATACGTCTGCAATTCTTTTTCCTATTCTTCGCCTCGGCCACGCTGGCACCGGCGCAGACCAAACCGGAGACGAAGCCATCGGCGCACAGAATCAATTTCCAGGCGACGTTGCGAACGCGCATGGAGGCCTGGGACTGGTTCCAGACCGGCTCCAATGATCCGTACGCGTATCTTGGAACCCTCGGCCGCTTCGGCTTCTCCCAGCAGTTCGAAAACTTCGACTGGCAACTCGAATTGGGCGTACCGCTTCTGCTCGGCTTGCCTGACAACGCGATCGCGCCCGCGCCGCAGGGACTGTTGGGGCTCGGCGGCAACTATTTCAGCGCGAATGACCGGAATCGCAACGCCGCGATGATTTTCCCGAAGCAGGCGTTTGTCCGCTTCAAGGGAATCGGAGGGGCGAACCAATCGCTGCGGTTGGGCCGCTTTGAGTTCCTTGATGGCAGCGAACTAACACCCAAGAACCCGACGCTGGCGGCACTGAAGGTGGCTCGCATCAATCAGAGGCTCATCGGCAACTTCGGCTGGGCGCATGTGCAACGCAGTTTCGACGGGGCGCACTACTCGTTGGTGAAGCCCGGCGGTACGATCACCTTCGTCGGCGCGGTTCCAACGCGCGGCGTCTTTCAAGCGGATGGTTGGGGATGGAACAAGGTTGGCTTCGGCTATCTTTCCTACGCGAAGGCGGTTGGAAAGGAGAGAAGCGCCGGCGACCTGCGTTTCTTCGGACTCTACTATCACGACTGGCGGCGCGTCCTGAAGACGGACAACCGCCCGGCAAACGTGCGCGCGGGAGATCTGAGCAACATTGGCATCTGGACATGGGGTGGCCACTATCTGCACGCTGTGGAGACCAACGCCGGAACTGTCGACTTCATCCTGTGGGGCGCGGTCCAACACGGGCGCTGGGGACGAATCGATCATCGTGGCAATGCTGTGGACTTCGAAGCCGGCATTCAGCCCAAAGTGCTTCCGAAACTGAAGCCGTGGATTCGCGGCGGGTACTACCATGGCAGCGGAGACGGGAATCCTGGCGACCGCACGCACAACACGTTCTTCCAGATCCTGCCCACGCCGCGTCCGTTCGCGCGCTTCCCGTTTTTTGACATGGTGAACAACCAGGACTTCTTCGGAACTCTCATGGTGCGGCCGCACAAGGCGGTGACCGTGTCAGGCGAGTTCCACGCGCTGAGTCTCGCCAAACGCCAGGACCTGTGGGTGCTTGGCGGTGGCGCATTCCAGCCGTGGAGTTTCGGCTACATCGGACGTCCCTCGAACAACGCCGCGTCGCTCGCCAACCTGTGGGATATCAACATGGACTGGAAAGTCAATCCGAAGGTCACGCTGACGACCTATTTCGGCTACTCGGACGGTAAGTCCGTCGTATCGGCGATCTATCCGAAGGGACCGCGCGCGCGGTTCGGATACATCGAACTCAATTACAAGCTCTGGTAGACCGGCACGGAGCCGGCACACACGGTCCGGAGTAGCTACTTCAGGACTGCCTTGCCGGCAAAGTCGAGCACCCACGACGGGAAGATGCCGAGGAACAGCGTGGCTGCCGCCGAAGCCCACAGTACGGCTTGAATGCCGGGTGCGGGAGCCTGCAAGTCCGCGACACTTTCGCCGGGCTCGTGGAAGTACATCACCACGATGATCCGCAGATAGTAGTAGGCAGCCACCGCGCTGTTCAGCAGACCCAGCACCGTGAGCCACACCAGATTCGCATCCAGCGCCGCCTTGAAGATGTAGAACTTGCCGAAGAAGCCGGCGGTGAGTGGCACGCCGATAAACGACAACAGGAAGACGGAGAGCAGAGCCGCCGTCACCGGTTGACGCTGGCCGAGCCCCGCGAGATCATCCGTATTCACATAACGCTCGCCTTGCCGGGCGAAGTGCGTGACGACCGCAAACGCGCCTACGTTCATGAACGCGTAGGAGGCGAGATAGAACAGTGCCGCCGCGGTGCCGATCTGCGAGTGTGTGGTCACCGCGACCAGAACGTACCCTGCGTGCGCGATCGAGCTATAGGCGAGCAGCCGCTTGATGTTCGACTGCAGGAGCGCGGCGAAGTTGCCGACGATCATAGTCGCCAGCGCCGATGCCCACACCACCGGCTGCCAGTGGTCGGCGATCGGTTCGAAAGCCGTCATGTAGACTCGCAGGAAGATTGCGAACGCCGCGGCCTTCGGGCCCGCGGAGAGAAAGGCGCTGACCGGAGCGGGCGCACCCTGATACACGTCGGGTGCCCATACCTGAAATGGCGCCGCCGACACCTTGAACGCGAAGCCGACGAACATCAGTGCAGCCGAAGTGCCGATCAGGCTCACGTTCGGTGCGATGTCGCGATTACCGAGGAAGCGGTGAATCTCGGTGAGATTCGTGGAGCCCGTGATCCCGTAGATCCAAGCAATACCGTAAAGCAGAAACGCGGTCGCGAACGAGCCGAGCAGGAAGTACTTCAGTGCCGCCTCGTTGTTGCGCTTATCGTCGCGCAGGTAGCCGGCAAGCACGTAGCTCGCGATGGATGAGATCTCCAGTCCGATGAAGATCATGATCAACTCATTCGCGCTCACCATCACGCACTGGCCCGCGATCGAGAAGAGAATCAGCGCGTAGTATTCGCCGGAATCGGCCTTCTCCCGCTTGAGGTAGGCAAACGAACAGGCCAGCGTCAAGACACCGACGAGAATCGACAAATACCGGAAAAATGTCGCAAACCCGTCAACGATGAGCATGTCGGAAAATGCGGCTCCAGGGTTGGCGGCTGCGATCGATGTGCCCCATGCGGCCGCAATCAGCCCAATCATCGCGATCACGCCCAGCCGGTTCTTGTTGCCTTCCTTCGTGAGAGGATCCAGCACCATGATCAGCGTGCCGAAGATCGTCAGCAGCAATTCCGGCGCGAACCGGACCAGATGGATCGGCTCCGGAACAAAACTAGCGTCCATTTGCGGTATCTCCCAGTTGCGCCACGTTCTTGTCCTTCTTCATGTCGACGCGGAACTCGACGCCCTGTTTGCTCTGCTCCAGAATGCGCGCATTGGCGGCGCTGATCATGGGCAGGAAGCTCTTCGTATAAACGCCCATCCACACCATCAGGATGAGTAGTGGAATCGCAGCCGCGATCTCGCGGCCGTTCAGGTCATGCATGTGACCCTTCAAATGCTCGTTGGTCTCGCCAAGGAATGCTCTCTGGTAGAGCCACAGCATGTAGGCCGCACTGAGGATCACGCCGATGGCGGCCAGTACCGTCCACGTGAAGTTGACCTGTGCCACGCCCTGCAACACCAAAAATTCGCCGATGAAGTTGTTCAGCGTCGGGAGCCCCACGCTGGCGAGCGAAGTAATCAGGAAGATCGTGGCGAGAATCGGCGCCGGTGTGGCTGCACCGCCGTAATCCTTGATCTCGAGCGAGTGCGTCCGCTCGTAGCAATAGCCGACCAGCATGAAGAGTGCGCCTGTAGAGATGCCGTGGTTCAGCATCTGGTAGACCGCCCCGTCCAGGCCATTCTGATTGAACGAGAAGATGCCGAGCACCACGAAGCCCAAGTGACTCACCGAAGAGTAGGCCACCAGCTTCTTCATGTTGGGCTGCACCAGCGCGACCAGTGCGCCGTAGATGATTCCGATAATCGCCAGCGCGGCGATCCAGGGTGCGCACTCGCGGGCGGCCGCCGGAAACATCGGCAGACAGAAGCGAATGATGCCGTAGGTGCCCATTTTCAGCATGACGGCGGCGAGCATCACGGAACCCGCGGTGGGTGCTTCCACGTGCGCGTCGGGCAGCCATGTGTGCAGCGGGAACAGCGGCACCTTGATCGCGAAAGCAAAGAAGAACGCCAGGAAGAGCAGCATCTGCTCCGTCGAGTTCAGTACCAGCCGTCCGCTTTGCAGCAGGCTTACGGTGTTTACGTAGTCGAAGGTCTGCGCTTTGTTGAACAGGTAGATGATCGCGGCCAGCATCAACACCGAGCCAGCCATCGTGTAGAGGAAGAACTTGACCGCCGCGTAAATGCGGCGCTCATGTCCCCAGATACCGATGAGGAAGTACATCGGAACCAGGCACACTTCCCAGAACACGTAGAACAGAAACATGTCCCACGCAACGAACACTCCGATGAGCCCGAACTCAAGCAGCAGCAGGAAGGCGTAGAACTCTTTGATCCGGGTGTCAATGTACTTCCACGAGATGAGAATCGAGATCGGAGTCAGCAGCGTGGAGAGCATTACCAGCCAGATGCTCAGCCCGTCGATGCCCACGTGATAGCGGATCTCCGGTGTCTTGATCCAGGGCACATCCGTGACGAACGCGTTGCCGTTCGGCGTTTCGTAGAACGGCGCGGTGAGTCCCAGCGACAGAACGAAGACGACCAGCGAGAGAACGAGTGCGACAAGACGAATGGTGCTCTCGGCCTTGCGTGGAACAAGCAATAGCGCGATGAAGCCAACCAGTGGAAGCAACAGTGTGAGATCGAGTAATGTCATTTCACGCCTCCCACCATCACGCCAAGAACCACCAGTGCCGCCACGGATCCCAATGTGACCCACGCCGCATAGTTGCGGATGTTGCCGGACTGCAACGTGCGAAGCACGCCGCCAATGGTTTTTGCCAAGGTTCCGGTGCCATTCACCACGCCATCAATGAGGCCCGCATCGACCACCCGCCACAGAATCGAGCGGGAGCCGGCGACCATCGGATTGACGATCGTCGCGTCGTAGAGTTCATCCACCATGTACTTGTTGTAGACCAGCTTGTAAAGCCCGCCGAGAGTGTTCGCGATCGAGTCGGGCAGGCCCGGACTTGCGATGTACATCACATAGGCGAGACCGACGCCAATGGCGCCCGCCGCCACCGAGATCGCAACCAGTGTCATGTCATGCGCGCCTTCAGCCAGCGGGAACAACGGCGCCAGATACTGTGGCACCTTGAAGTACCAGCCCCCAGCGAGCGAGAGTGCCGCAAGCACGGCAAGCGGTCCCCACATCACGAATGGCGACTCATGCGGATGATGATGTCCGCGATACTTCCCAAAGAAGCAGAGGAACATCGCGCGGGAAACGTAGAATGCCGTCATACCCGCGGTCACCACGCCCACCCAATACATCCAGGGATGATGATGATGAGCGGCGAGCAGAATCTCGTCCTTTGAAAAGAAGCCGGCGAACGGCGGGATGCCCGCGATCGCAACCCAGGCGCAAGCAAGCACCGCGAACGTGATCGGGATCTTCGTCCGCAGACCACCCATGTGGCGCAGATCCTGCTCACCTTCCAGCGCGTGAATCACGCTTCCGGCGCCAAGGAAGAGCAGCGCCTTGAAGAAAGCGTGCGTCACCACGTGATAGATACCCGCGGAAAACGCGCCCACGCCGCATGCGATGAACATGTATCCAAGCTGCGACACGGTCGAGTAGGCGAAGACCTTCTTGATGTCGTATTGCGTCATGCCGATCGTCGCCGACATGACGGCGGTGATCAAGCCGACAATCGCGACCACGTCCATCGCCATCGGAGAGTGCTGGAAGATGACTGCCGAGCGAGCCACCATGTAGACGCCCGCGGTCACCATCGTCGCGGCGTGGATGAGTGCGGATACCGGCGTGGGGCCCTCCATCGCGTCGGGCAGCCAGACATACAGCGGAACCTGCGCGGACTTACCGGCCGCACCGACAAACAGCAGCAGCGCAATCGCCGTCAACACGCCAGCCGACTGCTCCACCGGCATCGGCGCAACCGCGGCGAACACCTTGCCGAAGTCGAGCGAGCCGAAGTGCACGAACATCAGGAACGCGGCCAGCGTGAATCCGAAGTCGCCAATGCGGTTGACCACGAATGCCTTCTTCGCGGCATCTCCGGCGCTCTTCTTCAGAATGTAGAAGCCGATGAGCAAGTAGCTGCACAATCCAACGCCTTCCCAACCCACGAACATGATCAGATAGTTGCCGCCCAATACCAGCGTCAACATGAAGAACATGAACAGGTTGAGATACGCGAAGAAGCGGTAGAAACCGCCTTCGTGCGACATGTAGCCAGTGGCGTAGATATGGATCAGCGAGCCGATGCCCGTGACCACGAGGAGCATCACGGCGGTGAGCCGGTCCACCATGAGATCGACGCCGATGTTCAGCGATCCGCTCTCAATCCAGGTGAAGTAACGTTCGATGTGCGCTGTTTCCAGGCTTCCGAGCGAGGACAGCGTCTTCAGCACCCAAAGAAAGCTCAGGACCGGCATCGCCACGGCAATCAGGCTGACTGCCATGTTGGGCAGGCGCTTACCGATCGTGCCGTTGATGAGGAACCCGGCCAGCGGGAGTGCGGGGATAAGCCAGAGATGTTCCATTGTCAGTTTTTCAGCGAGCTGACGTCGTCAATTGCGAGCGTTGCCCGGTTCTTGAACACGGTCAGGATGATTGCAAGACCAACCGCTGCTTCGGCCGCCGCCACCACCATCACGAAGAACGAGAAGATGTGGCCGTCCACTTGACGCAGTTGATAAGAGAACGCGATGAAGCTCAGGTTCACGGCATTGAGCATTAGCTCGATGGACATGAACACCGTGATGATATTGCGGCGGAAAACGAAGCCTGCAACACCCAAGCCAAAGAGAATCGCGCTGAGGATGAGATACCAGGATAGAGGGACCGATGTCGGCATCAGCTTAGATCTCCTTGCGGGCCAGCACAACGGCGCCCAGAATCGCGATGAGAATCAGTAGTGAAGTGACTTCGAAAGGCAATAGATACTCGGTGAAGAGCTTCATGCCGATGGCCTTGGCGGTACCGCCGGTGAACGCCCCGAAGACCACGTTCTCCGTCTTTGGGAACAGCGCCTGAATCAGAAAGCTGATCAGCCCGAGGAATCCGACCAGCGCCGGCACGCCAAGCACTTTGGCGAAGGTGGCTGTGCTGGATTTCCGTTCGGCACCCGCGTTCAGAAGCATGATGGTGAACACGAAGAGCACCATGATCGCGCCGGCGTAGACAATCATCTGAGCAGCCGCCATGAACTCAGCTCCGAGCAGCAAGTACAGAACGGCGAGCGCAGACATCACGCCAATCAGCGACAGTGCGCTCGAAATCGGATGGCGCTGCACGACAAGGTTGATGCCACATCCAACGGCGATCGCCGCGAAGATCAAGAAGAGAATCGCATCCATGGTTGAGTCACTGGCTTATTCGGACATCGCCACGAAGAGGCCCGTGGCGAGAAGTTGAACAATGGACACCGGGAACAGGAACGTCCAGGTGAACTTCATGAGCTGGTCGTAACGGAAGCGCGGAAGCGTTCCGCGCACCCAGATAAACAGGAACAGAATGGAGCCGGTCTTCGCGGCGAACCAGAACAGCGGCACCAGAGCGTCGCGCAACATCGGGAGTGCGAAGATGCCCGCAAGTCCAAGCATCACAACGCCCACTACCGGGAAACTGTACTTGTCCCAGGGGCGCGTTGGGCTGGTCTGCGTGGCGTGATAGAAGGCGATGAGGGCGAAGGCGGCAAACAACGCGGGAGGAATCCAGTTGGAAACCGCGTGCGGCAGCGGCGGATGCCAGCCCCCGAGAAACAGATGCGTTGCGACGGCGGAGATCGTCACCATGTTGCAGTACTCCGCCGTGAAGAATGCCGCGAAGTTCGTGCTGCTGTATTCGGTGTGGAAACCCGCCACCAACTCGTTCTCCGCTTCCGGAAGATCGAAGGGGATTCGGTTGGTCTCCGCAAAGCCGGCGATCAGGAAGACGAGAAACGCCAGGATCTGCGGCATTGGCATCTGGAAGATGTGCCATTTCGGAAGCACACCGAAATAGAAGCCTGCTTGCGCGTCGGCAATTTCGCGAAGGCTGAGCGTGTTGCACATCAGCAACGGCGATACGATGGCGATGGAAAACGGCAACTCGTAGCTGATCATCTGCGCCGAACTGCGCAATCCGCCGAGCAGCGCGTATTTGTTGTTTGAAGCCCATCCGCCCAGCGCGATCGCGTACACGCTGACCGAGGAGATGGCGAGAATCACCAGAATTCCGAGGTTGACGTTTGCCAGCTCGAGATAGGTCTTATAGCCGAGCACTTCCACCTGTGTGCCGAACGGTATAACCGAGATGGAGATCAAGGCCAGAGCGACGGCGAGGAAGGGTGCCAGCAGGTAGTAGACCTTGTTGACCTGCGCCGGCATCACGCCTTCCTTGGTGACGAGCTTGATCAGGTCCGCCAGAGGCTGCAGGAGGCCGTGAGGCCCGACGCGATAAGGTCCCACGCGAAGCTGAATGTGGGCGAGCACTTTGCGTTCGATCCATACGAGATAAGCCGCTGTGGTCAGCAGCACGAACGCGACCAGTGCGGTCTTGATGCCGGTGATGATGAAGAATTCCATTCCGTGTCCGCTAGACTACGGGCGATACAGCGCGCCCGGGTATTCGAGAACAGACGTCAGCTTTTTCGAGTAACGTCCCAGTGAGCCCGAAGTGAATAGGGTGTTGCCTGCCGGCTGGATCAGATCCGGCCGTGACGGAACCGGGACCCGGCCATTCAGAGGGCTGGTTTGCGCAGCCTGTCCGGTAGCGATGATAGGCAAAGGGATATTATATCCCCGAACCGCTTTGCGGATCTCGTCAAAGACGTTGTTCACCATCCAGATCCCGAGGTTCAGCTTCATCTCCTTGGCGATGAGTCCCATGATCTCGAGATCGGGCTTCGTGCCCATGGTTTTCGCGGCGGCGGTCAGCTTCTGGCACTCGCCAGTGACGTTGGTGACCGAGCCGTTCTTCTCGTAAGCGCTGGCGGCCGGCAACAGCACGTCGGCGCGTTTCGCGGTCTCCGTGAGGAACATCTCCTGCACGACGACAAAGGCGTTGGCGGAAGCAAGTTGGTAGCGGGCGAGCGGATTCGCTCCCACCACCCACAGAACGTCCAGATCGGACGCCGACATCATTTCGGGCAGCGTCAGGCCGGGCGTTTCCACCGGCTTGTAGCCAGGGCCGAGATCAGGCAGCAGACCCATGTCCATCGCGCCACGCGAATTCGAGTAATCGACCAGGCAGACGTACTTCACGGGAATGCCGAGTGAGTCGCCGAACGCGACCAACTTGCGGACCGCTTCCCCTTTGACGGAAGCACCGAACAGGATCAGCAGTTCGGATTCCTTCGAAAGCTGGGCTCGAAGAGACTCTACGCCTTCGATTTCCTTGCCAGCTTCCACTCTTACCTGCGAAATCGAATACTTGTCTTCGCGAACCGGGCCCGTGGTGACCGTGTAGGTATTCGAGTTGTGATGGCGGAAGTTCGCACGGAGCTGGTAGGCGAGCAGCGGATGCTCCTGCGCCAGATCCGCACCAACCACCAGCGCCGCTTTCGTGTTGTAGCAATCGTCCACCGTTGCCAGGGCGTTCGTGCGGCCCGCCAGCGCGTCGATCAACGTCACTACATCGCCGGAACGGTGATGATCAATGTTGTTGGTTCCCAGACCTTCCCGCGCGAACTTCTGGAGAAAGAAGTTCTCTTCGTTGGTGGTCTTGGTGGAACCGGCGACGCCGAACTTGCCATTGCGAGCCTTCACTTCGGCGAACTTCTTCGCAACCGCATCGAGCGCCTTGGCCCAACTCACTTCTTCCAGCTTGCCGTTGATCCGCATCATGGGCGAAGTGAGACGCTCGGGGTTCTCCTGGAAGTCGAAAGCGTAGCGGCCTTTCACGCAAAGGAACTCGCCGTTGATTCCGCTCTTGTCGCGATTGTTGCCGCGCACGATCTTCTCGTTGCGGACGCCCAACGTGGTTTTGCAGCCGTTGGAGCAGAAGGTGCAAATGGTGCCGGTGTGCTTCATCTCCCACGGGCGCGTCTGATAGCGGTAGGTGCCGCTGGTGAGCGCGCCGACAGGGCAGATGTCGATACATGCGCCGCACTCGTCGCATTCCAGGTGATCGCCATGACTCGGCGCAATCTCGCTAAGCACGCCGCGGTTGACGATGCCCAGCGCGCCCACGCCCATCCCTTCGTCGCAGACGCGCACGCAACGGTAGCAGAGAATGCAGCGCGGCGCATCATAAAACACAACAGGCGACCATTGTTTTTCGTCGACGTGGTGTTTGATCTCGGTGAAGCGGCTTTCGCCCGCGCCGTAGCGGAACACCATGTCCTGCAATTCGCATTCGCCACCCTTGTCGCAGACAGGGCAATCGAGGGGGTGGTTTGTGAGGAGGAACTCGATAGTGGTCTTGCGAGCTTTGACCACGGGTTCGCTTTCGGTCTTTACGACCATGCCTTCAGCGACTGGCAGCGTGCAGCCAGCCTGCAACTTCGGCATCTTCTCCACTTCGACCAGGCACATACGGCAGGCCGCCTGGAGCGAAAGGCCTTCGTAGTAGCAGAACGCGGGAATCTCGATGCCGGCGCGCTTGGCCGCATCGATCACCAGCGTGCCCGGAGGCGCCTGCACAGTCTTGCCGTTAATGGTGAGAGTTACCAAATCAGCCATTGTGTTGGGGACCGCCTTCTATTGGACAACCACGAACGGATTGTTCGCCGAGGCAGGGATTGCGACCTGAACCTTGGCGATCTTCGCTTCGAACTCGTGACGGAATTTCTTGACGATGGAGATGGTGGGCAGAGCGGCCGCGTCGCCGAGCGGGCAGAACGTGCGGCCCAGCATGTTTTGCGCAAGGTCACCGACCAGATCAATGTCGTTGCCCGTCCCCATTCCACGATCCAACCGCGTGAGGAGTTTCTTCAGCCACGTCGTACCCTCGCGGCACGGAATGCACCAGCCGCAGCTTTCATGCTGGTAGAAATGCATGATGCGCAGCGCGGCTTTCACCATGTCGGTGTCTTCATCCATGATCACCACGCCGCCTGACCCGAGCATGGACCCGGCCTTGGCCATCGCATCGTAGTCCATGGTGAGTGGCCATGCTTCATCGCCGGTCAGCACGGGACACGAAGAACCGCCAGGGATGAACGCCTTCATCTTCTTGCCGCCGCGCATGCCACCGCCGAGTTCGTTGATCATCTTCTCGACGGAGAAGCCAAGCGGCAACTCATAAACGCCCGGCTTGTTCACATGGCCTGTGAGACAGGTAAGCTTCGTGCCTCCGGCCTTGGGTACACCGAGGTCCGCCCATGCCTTGCCACCCATTTCGAGAATGCTCGGAACCGCGCAGAAAGTTTCTACGTTGTTTAGTACAGTAGGGCACTGGTACAGGCCCGCAACCGCCGGAAACGGAGGACGAATGCGGGGCTGACCGCGCTTGCCTTCCAACGATTCGAGCAGTGCGGACTCCTCGCCGCACTCGTATGCACCGGCGCCGGTGTGTGTGTAGAGATCGAAGTCGACGCCACGGCCCAAAATGTTCTTGCCAAGATAATTGCGCGAATATGCTTCCTCGATCGCTTTGTCCAGGATGTCGATGAGGTAGCGATACTCGCCGCGAACGTAGATATAGCCGGCCTTGGAGCCCACCGCCTGCGCGGCGATCAGACAGCCTTCAATCAACAGATGCGGATCGTTCTCAATCAGCACGCGGTCCTTGCAGGTGCCAGGCTCGGACTCGTCGCTATTCACCACAATGTACTTCGGCTTGGGCGATTGACGCGGTACGAAGCCCCACTTCATTCCCGTGGGGAATCCGGCGCCGCCACGTCCACGCAGATTCGACGCTTTCACCTCGTCGATGATTTGCTCCTGCGTCATCTCCAGCGACTTCTCGAACGATTTGTAGCCGCCGTTGGCGAGGTACGTGTCGATGTGGGCCGAATTCGGCAGGCCGAAGCGGCGGGTCAGGACTCGTGTCTCAAGCGGACTTGGTTCGTTAAACAGCATGGGTATTATTGAGCCTTCTTCAAGCCGTCAATGATCTGGTCGAACTTTTCGGGGGTGACGTGGTGGTGGAAATCGTAGTTGACCTGAATGGCGGGAGCCCACGAACACGCCCCCATGCACTCCACTTCCTCAAGTGAGAACACGCCGTCGGAAGCGACTTCCTTGTGGCCCACTCCCAACTTCTTGCAAGCATGCTCGTAAAGCTTGTCGCCATCCCAAAGCAGGCAACTGATGTTGGTGCACACCTGGACGTGATACTTGCCCATCGGCTTGCGATGCAGCATCGAGTAGAACGTCACCACTTCATCCACCTGCACAGGCGGAATGCTCAGACGCCTGGCGATCTCCTGCACCAATTCGGGTGTGATGCTGCCAACTTCATCCTGCGTGAACATCAGCATCGGGATCAGTGCGCTCTTCTGCTTACCGGGCGGGTAGCTCGCGACCAACTTGGCGAGCTTCCTTTCGAGTTCAGGGGAAAAGGTCATCGGTCCGTGTCTCCAAGGACGAAGTCCATGCTGCCGAGCGAGGCGATCGAATCGGCGATGGGGAATCCTTCAAATAGCGTGGCGAGCGATTGCAGATTGCCGAAACTCGGCGTGCGCATGAACACGCGATATGGCTTCGAGGTGCCGTCGCTGACCACGTAGTAGGAGATCTCGCCGCGGGGCGACTCCACTACCTGATAGGCTTCCCCGGCAGGAACGCGGAAGCCTTCGGTCACGATCTTGAAGTGGTAGATCAGCGCTTCCATCTGCGTCTTCATCTTTTCGCGATCGGGCAGTACCACCTTCGGCGAGTCGGCGCTGAACGCACCACCGGGCATGCCATCGCGAGCCTGCTGAATGATCTTCAGGCTCTCGCGCATCTCCGCCATGCGCACCAGGTACCGTGAGTAGACGTCATTCTCGGTCCGGGTGGGAATGTCGAAGTTGAATTTCTCATAGCTCGAATAGGGAGTGTCCTTGCGGGCGTCGATCTTCAACCCCGCGCCGCGCAGCATCGGGCCAGTGACGCCAAGTTCAAGCATGTCGTCGAGGCTGATGAACCCAACACCTTGCGTGCGGCGCTTGAAGATCGGATTCTCGTTCAGCAGGTTCTCAAACATGTCGATGCGCGAGGGCATCACTTTGAGGAACTTGTCCACCCATTTTTCCCAACCGCGCGGCGCATCCAGCGCGAGACCGCCAATGCGGAAGTAGCTGGTCATCAGGCGCTGGCCGGAGAAGAATTCGAACAGCCTGAGAATCTCCTCACGTTCGCGGAAGCAATAGAAGAAGACGCTCATTGCGCCGATGTCCAGGGCGCTGGTGCCGAGCCACACAAGATGCGAATTGATCCGCGTAACCTCGGTGAGGAGCACCCGCATGAACTGCGCGCGCATCGGCACTTCCATGCCCAGCAACTTCTCCACTCCGAGGCAGTAGCAGAGATTGTTGGACAGATTGGCCAGGTAGTCCACGCGATCGGTCAGCGGCACCACCTGCTGCCATGTGCGGACTTCGCACTGCTTTTCAATGCCGGTGTGCAGGTAGCCAATTTCGGGGACGGCCTTGGTGATCGTTTCCCCATCCAGTTCAAGAACAATGCGCAACACACCGTGTGTCGACGGGTGCTGCGGACCCATGTTCAGGGTCATGCGCCGCGTGGTTCCAGCTTGAGGCTCGCCGGCTTCTTCGGCGATTGCGGCAAGGGTATCGTAATCGGCCATGTAGAGGAGCTCCTGTTACTTCTGATCCGCGTAGCTGTATTTGTAGCCGTGGATGGGGTAGTCCTTGCGGAGCGGGTGCCCCTGCCATCCTTCGGGCATCATGAGCCGGATGAGATTCGGGTGATTGCGGAAAGTGATGCCAAAGAGGTCGAACACTTCGCGTTCGTACCAGTCAGCGCCGCGCCAGACGTAGTACACGGAATCGATCTCGGGTTTATCGCCGGGCACCTGGCATTTCAAGCGCAACCAAAGATTCCGCTCAACCGATTGGAGATGGTACACAACCTCAAAGCGAGGCTCGCGAGGATGCCAGTCGACTGCGGTAACGCTCGAGAGCCGCACGAACTTCTCTTCGGTTTTCAGAAACTTGCACACATCCACGATCTGGGCGGCATCCACCACGAGGGTGGTTTCGCCGAGATCGAGATTGCCGCCCTGAAGAGCCGTTGGGAACTGGGCCGCGACGGCGGCGGCGATGGGATTCTGCTGGAGGGCTTCGGAGATCATTTCACCACCTGTTTCTTCTCCTGGAAGGTCTCTTCATCCTCAAGCTGCCAGTTGAGGACTCCTTTCTTCCAGATGTAGAAGAAACCGGAGAGAATCAGAATGATGAACAACAACATCTCGACGAAGGCGAACATCTTCAGATCGCGGTAAACCACCGCCCAGGGATACAGGAAGATGGCTTCAATGTCGAACAGGATGAAGAGCATCGCCACGAGATAGAACTTCACGCTGAACCGCTCTTTGGCCGTGCCCACGGGCGCCACGCCGCATTCATACGGCGTGTCCTTGACCTTGTTTTTGAGGCGCTTTCCAACGAGAAACGAAAGGCCGACGAGAGCCGACGCGACCACCACCCCGAGCAGAGCCTGCAACAGGATGGGGAAATAGTATTCCGGATAGGTGGATGGCATGTGCCTGGTTGAGCTTTCCCCTTAAGTTTTGATGATACGGACCCGTGGGAAGGGGTGTCAAACCACGGGGGGATCGAGTATTACAACATTCTTCGGCAGAAATGTTTCGGAACGAGGGACGATGCGGGCGGCAACCGCTCTAGACGGCCTTCGCAAGCAACATTCTGACCTTCTCCCCCACACCGCGGAAAAATCGCTCATTGATATCGCCAAGCGGTTGGTCGGAGGTGAGGTAGGTCCAGGTCGCGCCGCGCTGGAAGGTGTCCGAGGGCCCGTTCGCCTGGGGATCGGCGATGGCGGTTTCCATGCGCGACCGCGCGTCGGCGAAGATCGCCTCTGCTTCCTGCAGGAAGGTATGGAACGGATCCTTGCCTCCGAACGAGACCCAATGGATGCCGCTCTTCAGTTCGGCGATGTCGGCGAGGTAGTCCGCCCAGATCTCGTCAATTGCGAGCAGCGCGGTCTGCGCATCGGAACACTCCACATCGCCTAGCAACACATTGCGGCGAATGATCTGTGTGACGTTGCGATGCCCCTCCAGCACCTGGTCATACTTGAACAGCGTCCGCCGGATTTCGAGGTTCTGCCCTTCGATGATGCGCTGGACGTGGCCGACAGCGCCTTCCACAGAGAAGATCTCCGGACGCAGGATTTGGCGCAATCCGAAGCGCACCAGCAGGTCATCGTCGAAGCTCAGGAAGAAACGCGAGCGGCCGGGATCGCCCTGGCGTCCGGAACGGCCTCGCAACTGATGATCGATGCGGCGCGCTTCGTGACGGCAGGTGCCGATGACGTACAGCCCACCGAGTTCGCGGACACGCTCCGCTTCGGATGGGGGATTGCCACCGAGAATGATGTCGGTCCCGCGTCCCGCCATGTTCGTCGAGATGGTGACGGCGTGGAGTGCGCCTGCCTGCGCGATGATGCGCGCCTCCTCGGCGTCGTTGCGCGCGTTCAGCACGTGGTGCGGAATGCCTTGCCGGTGCAGTATCGCACTCAGGCGCTCGGAGTCTGCCACGCTTGCCGTTCCCACCAGGACGGGCTGCCCCTTGGCATGGGCCTTGGAGATTTCTTCCATCACCGCCCGGTCGCGGGCTTCACCGTCGGCGAACATCACGTCGGGCTCGTCGATACGGATCACGGGCTTGTGAGGTGGAATCGCCTCGACAGCCATTTTGTAGATGCGCTCGAACTCGGCGGCTTGCGTCGCCGCCGTGCCGGTCATGCCGCAAGTCGTTTCGTAGAGGCGGATCAAGCTTTGGAGCGTAATGGTGCCGAGAATCCGGCCTTGCGGCTGCAACGGAAGATTCTCCTTCGCTTCGAGCGCAAGTTGCAGACCGGCGGGCCAGCGCCGCTGATCGGCAATGCGGCCCTTGAACTCGTCCACCAACTGGATCCGGCCGTCCCGCACGAGGTAGTCGACGTCCCTGCGCAGCAGAACATGCGCGTGCAGCGAGTCACTCACTGCCGTGAACAAGCCGGCGTTGTCGTAAAGGTTGTGGCAATAGAGCGCCGCCTCAATGTTCGCGGCGCCCGCGTCAGTCAGTAACACGTTGCGGGCGAACTCGTCGCGATGATAGTGGAAGTGCGGCCGCAGAGTGCGGACGGCCGCGTCGATACGGCGCACGAGTTCGGCAGGCACAGCTTCTCCGCCCGCGATGACAAGCGGGATGCGGGCTTCATCAATCAGGATGGAGTCGGCCTCGTCGATCAAGGCGTGTTGCAGATCGCCTTGTACAAGTTCCGCCTGCGTCGTGGCGAGGCCGTCGCGCAAATAGTCGAAACCCACTTCGTTCGGCGTGGCGTACATCACGTCGCAGGCATAGGCGGCGCGGCGCTGGTCCGGCGTGCTGGATTGCGTCAGATAGCCGCACGTAAGGCCAAGCAGTTTGTAGACGGGACCCATCCATTCGCAGTCACGCCGCGCGAGATAGTCGTTCGCGGTCAGCACATGCACCGCGCCCGCGCGTGACTTCCAGAACACGGTCATCACCGCGGTGAGCGTCTTGCCCTCGCCCGTCTGCATCTCGGCGATCTTGCCGTTCGCCATCGCGAGCGCACCGAGAATTTGTACATCGAACGGGCGCATGCCCAGCACGTGCTCCACTGCAACCGCTGCCGCGGCGATCGCGTCTTCCAGCGTTTCGCGATGGTTGCGCAGCTCCGCTACCGGAACGGACGTAAGTGCATCCCGCCGCGAGAGCACTGCTTCGAGTTGACGGGCCTCGCGCTGATTCCAGTGCGCAGGGTCGAGGAAGGAGGAGACTCGCTTGGCGAGATCAGAGAACACACTCTCAGCGTAGCGATTTCCCAAGCGGTGGAGTGAATGCCGGCGCCGCTATCGTTTCTGGATAGCGCCAACGACCTCGAAGTCGTAGTCCGTGTAGGTGGTCATCTTTCCGCGCAGCCACAGCAGGGCGACGCGGCGATCCTTCCACACCGGCACGATGGGACGGATGTTGTCCTTCGTCGAGTTCGACGTGACCGCTGTCCATTGCCACTTCTCGCCTCCGTCGCGTGTGTTGCCGCGATAGATCTCATAGTGACCACTCCCCAGCGGCTTGCCCGTGACAGGGTCCACACTCGTGGAGATGTAAACGGTATCGGTTGACTGCGGGTCGATTGCGATGTTGCCGGTGTAGTCATCCTCACCCGGATACAAACGCCAGCCACCATAGGCGATTTCCCACTGCAGCCACTGCTTGCCGTTCCAACGTGCGTAGTGGTAGCGGTGATCTTCGCCACCCTGTTTCGACCCCATGCCCGCGGAGTTCTTTTGAACTGAAAACACGATCACAGGGTTGCCGTTCCGATCCAGATGCGTATCGCTGACCCATGCGACGTTGTCCTTGTCGCCCCGGAACACGAGCGTCCCGTCTTCCGGGCGCGAGAGTCCGCTCGCAATCGGAACGATGGGCTCACCGCTGCTGTGATGCAGCTTCCCCGCCTTGTAGAAGACGTGGTAGACGCTGTTGTCGAAGTCGCGAGGATGCCCCTCGGTATAGGCAACGTGCACCTTGTCCTTCCCATTCGACGCGTATTTCACATACGGTCTGTGCCGGAACTGCGTGGGCACATTGATGAAAACATTTCCGGTCTTCCATGTTTCGCCGCCATCTTCCGACCACGCATAGGACGGTTTGAACGAATTGTCCAATCCGCGAAAGAAGTTATAGAGACGCTTCTCCGCTTTCAGCCAGTGCAGATTGGTGTACGTGACGCGCGACCGCTCGCTCGGGACATAGATGCGCTCCTGCTGCCAGACGGTCGCGTCGTGCGGCTCGCCCGAGACGCGATAGTAGATCTTCTCCTCGTTGCCGTGACGCGCGTACATCGCGATCAGCCGCTTGTCGGGCCGGACGGCGAAAGCGGGAGAGTTGTGGTCGTCGAGCCAGCGCTTGCGCTCGGCCGCATCAGCTCCGCGATGGAGCGTCACTCGCGACGTCTTACCCGTGGGGATGTCATACGTCACCACCTCCACATCGCCCAAACGGTCCGCGCTCTTCGTGCCAGCGGCGACAGTGCCGATGACGAGCCGGTTCTTCACCACAAGCACACGTTCATCTTCGAACCAGCACCATCCGCCGTCGTCATTGAATACGATGGGATCCGACGCGGCAAGCGGCAAGGTCAGCGAGGCAACCAGCAATGCGAGGAGCATACGGATTGCGCAGCACGTGGCGTGCCAGTCTCGTCAGGCTGCCTTTGGAAGCTGCTTTACGATTTCCGCGACGAACTGCTTCGCATCGCCGAACAGCATCAGTGTCCGGTCGAAGTAGTAAAGCTCATTGTCGATGCCGGCGAAGCCAGGATTGAGGCTACGCTTGATCACCATGACGGTGTGCGCTCTGTCGACGTCGAGAATCGGCATGCCGTAAATGGGGCTGGCCGTGTCGTGACGCGCGGCGGGATTCACTACGTCATTGGCGCCGATGACGAGTGCCACATCGGTCTCGCTGAACTCGGAGTTGATGTCCTCCATCTCATGAAGGCGCTCATAGGAGATGTCGGCTTCCGCCAGCAGCACGTTCATGTGCCCGGGCATGCGTCCGGCAACGGGATGAATGGCGAATTGCACATCCACGCCGCGCTTCACAAGTTGGTCAGTCAACTCGCGGATCTTGTGCTGTGCCTGCGCCACTGCCATGCCGTAGCCAGGCACCACGATCACCTTGCGGGCGCCAGCAAGAATCGACGCGGCATCTTCGGCGGAGGCGCTGCGCACGGGCTTCTGTTGCGTCGCCACGGCGGATGCCTCGGGCGCCTGGCCGAACGCCCCAAACAGGACGTTGGTGAAACTGCGGTTCATGGCTTTGCACATCACCACCGACAGAATGAAGCCGGATGCAGCGTTCAGCGCACCCGCGATGATCAGCAGCTTGTTGTTGAGCGCGAAGCCCATGGCCGCGGCTGCCATGCCCGCATAGGAGTTCAGCAACGCGATCACGGTTGGCATGTCGCCCCCGCCGATGGGCAGGATCAGCAGCACGCCGAACAGCAGCGCCAATGCGCTGAAGACGGGGAACGCCCATACCGGCGCATTGCCAACGATGGTCCAGCCGCCGAGCACGATCGCGACCGCAAGCAGCAGGAGGTTGACGAAGTTCTGCCCCTTGTACGTCATCGGGCGTGTCGGTACGATCTCCTGCAGCTTCGCGAAAGCCATCACGCTGGCGGTGAATGTGAGATAGCCGAGCAGGGTTTCGATCACGAGTGCGGCCATCTGGAACCCATGCGGTTCATGCTGGTAGTATTCGGCGGTACCCACTAGAGCGGCTGCGAGGGCACCGAAGGCGTGCGACAACGCGGTGAGTTGCGGAACCGAAGTCATCGGCATGAGGAACGCAAGCGGCACGCCGATGGCGCTGCCGACTACCATGCCAAGCGCGATCCACTCGTAGCTGACCACTTCGTGACGCAGCAGCGTTCCGATGACGGCGAACAGCATTCCAACTTGCCCCGCCCGCACACCGTTGCGCGCCGTGGCGGGAGAATTCAGCCACTTGATCGAAAGGATGATGAGAATTGCGGCTGCAAGGTATGAGAACTGCCAGAAGGTCTGCGTGCTCACTTCTTGTCGTCCTTCCTGAACATCTTCAACATGCGGTCTGTGATGAGGAATCCGCTGACGATGTTAATGGTCGCCGCTATTACGGCAATGGTGCCAAGCACTTTGCTGATCGTGTTTGCCTCACCCGATCCCGTAATCAGGATCGCGCCTACCACGGAGATCGCCGAGATCGCATTGGTGAGCGACATCAGCGGCGTGTGCAGCAGGGGCGATACCTTGTGCACCAGTTCCAGGCCCAGAAATCCGGCCAGAAGGAATACGTAGATACTCAATTCAACTTCGACACTCATGCTTGTACCGCCGTTTGCAGAAGGGCCTGCACTCTGGGATGAACTACCTTGCCGCCTTGCGCCACCAGCGATTCACGGATGATTTCGTCTTCCATGTTCACGTTGAGCTGGCCATCCTTGACCATGTTCTTGAGGAAGGTGGCAAGGTTGCGGGAGTACATCATGCTGGCGTGATAGGGGACCGAGGACGGCAGATTCACGGGACCGATGATGTGTACACCATTGTCGATGACGGTTTCGCCAGCCCGCGTCAGTTCGCAGTTGCCACCGCGCTCCGCGGCGATGTCGACAATCACGGAGCCTGGCGCCATTACGCGGACCATCTCCTTGGTGATGAGAATGGGTGCGCGCTTGCCCGGCACCGCGGCAGTGGTGATCACCACGTCCTGCTCTTTCATCGCAAGCGCCATCTGATCACGCTGCCGCTGATAGTCGGCTTCCGTGAGTTGCTTTGCGTAACCGCCCTGGCCTTCGCCGCTTGCGCCGCCGAGATCGATCTGGAGGAACCTCGCGCCGAGACTTTCAATCTGCTCGCGAACCGCGGCGCGGACATCGTAGCCCATGACCACCGCGCCCAACCTGCGCGCAGTCGCGATTGCCTGCAAGCCCGCGACGCCCGCCCCAATGATGAGCGCTCGCGCCGCGGGAACCGTGCCCGCCGCCGTCATCATCATGGGAAACATTCGAGGCAAGGCTTCCGCCGCGAGCAGCACTGCCTTGTAGCCGGCGATGGATGCCATGGAGGAAAGCGCGTCCATGCTTTGAGCGCGCGTGATGCGAGGCACCAGTTCCACCGAGTAGAGACTGGCTCCCGTTCCGGCTACCTTCGCGGCGAACGCCGGCTCGGAAAGCGGATCGCAAAAGCCAATCACGGTGTGACTGGTGTTCAGGCCTTGCGTTTCAGTGACACGGACCTGAAGCAGGACTTGTGCCTTCTCGCGCACCTCGTCTGCGTCAGATGCCCACTTCACTCCCTTGGCTGAATACTCACTATCGGGAAAACCGGCATCGAGTCCAGCGCCCTTTTCCATCCATGTTTCGATGCCGAGCTTGCCAAGGATGTCGAGTGCCTTCGGCGTCATTGCGACGCGGTGCTCACCGGGAGCTGTTTCTTTGGATACCCCAACCGTTAAAGCCAAGTTCCGAAGGACCTCCTTCTACCTACATGCGCTGTCCTGGCGCGCGCGGTTCGCGGCGACCCCGCTGATCGGACCTCTCCGTGACCCTGTGAGTACGACCCCTATTATCTGTCATTCGACGCGGCCAAGGGGAGTGTGCGGACCTACACGACGCCGAGCAGATGATAGGTCTTCTTGCCGGAGCGGATCAGGATCGCGCCGGGCCACTCGATGTCAGTGGTGGAAACAGATTTGCGCGAGGCATCCACACGCTTGTTGTTGAGATAGAGCCCACCGCCCTCCACCAGTTTGCGTGCCGCGCCTTTGCTGTCGGCCACCTTCGTGCGAACCAGCAAATCCGGAATCGCGATGCCTGCTTCGAGATCCGCGCGTGGAATCGTGCTGGATGGCACTTCGCGGGCGAGCAGCGCAAGTGTGGCCGCGTCGGGATTCACGTCGGCGGATCCAAACAAAATGCGCGTCGCCTGTTCTACGGCCCGAACCGAATCCTCGCCGTGGACGATCCGTGTGCACTCCGCGGCGAGCGTCTTCTGCGCGGTTCGCTCTTCCGGTTTGTGGCGAGTGATCAGGGCGAGTTCATCGATCTGCGGCTCGTCAAGAAATGTGAAGAGCTTCAGGTAGGCGATGACGTCGGCGTCCGCCGTCTGGATCCAGTACTGATACATCCGATACGGGCTGGTGAGGTTTTCGTCGAGGTAAATCGCCCCTTCCTCGCTCTTGCCGAACTTCTTCCCAGTGGATGTGGTGAGCAGCGGAAACGTGATGCCTTCCGCACGTTGTCCGAGTACGCGCCGCACCAGATCCGTGCCGGACACGATATTGCCCCATTGATCGCTCCCGCCCATCTGGACGGTGCAATCATGCTCGCGGCACAAGTGCAGGAAGTCATACGACTGGAGCAGCATGTAGCTGAACTCGGTGTAGGAAATGCCGTGATCGCGTTCCTCCAGGCGAATCCGGACCGAGTCGCGCTTCACCATTTCGTTTACGGAGAAGTGCTTGCCGACGTCCCGCAGGAACTCAATCAGGTTCAGGGAGCACAGCCACTCCGCATTGTTCAACATCAGCGCGGAGTCATCCGAGGAAAGGTCGATGAAGCGTGCCAGTTGCTTCCGCATCCCATCGCAATTCGACTGAACCTTCTCAGGGGTGAGCAACACGCGCTCGGATGTCTTGCCGCTTGGATCACCAATGAGGCCAGTGCCGCCGCCGACGAGCACCAGCGGCCGGTGCCCGGCGCGTTGTGCATGAGCAAGGCCCATCACCGGGATGAGGCTGCCGAGATGCAGGCTCGCCGCGGTCGGATCGAAGCCGACATAAATGGTGCGGCGAGCCTCCAGCAAGTACTTCTCAATGTCTTCGCACGTGGTCTGCGAGAGGAAACCACGCCAGCGCAATTCCGCAATCAGGTCCTTCATGGGCGAACTTTCAGTATCGCCCACGGACGGTGTCTATATATAGGCAATCACGTCGATCTCGACGAGAGAGTTGCCGGGGATCCCTCCCGCCGCGGCAATGGTGGTGCGCACGGGTGGCTCCGCGCCAAAGCGCCCCTGGAATTCCTCGTTCATCCCCTTATAGTCCTTCAGATCGTTGAGATAAACGTTGCACTTCACCACCTTCTCCATGGACGAACCGCATTCTTCCAGACGCTTCTGAATCTCGTCGAGCACGTGTTTGGTGTGAGCCTTGATGTCACCCTCGAAGTGCGCGCCGATCCCTGCGATAAAGAGCAGGTTGCCCAGTGATACCGCACCGTTGAACAGAGGGGTCTTCTCCGGTTTCTTGCCGTTGCGATAGTGGACCTTCTTCTCCACCTTGCCCTGGGCCTTTGCGGCGGGTGCCGCCGCCGCCGCTGCGCCAACTGCCGCGGTGCCCGCGATGAACTTTCTGCGATTCGTTGCCATGAATCCTCCTCGTTGCATGATAGACGATCAGAGCCTTTGCTTCAGCGGCGGAAGTCAATCGCTTCCGAAGGTGTGATTTCATCGCACATGCCCTGAACTCGAAACGTTTCCGGTGGCGAATTCGCTACGATCAGGGTAAGAATGAAACCTCAAGTTGTCGAACCGGCCCACTCGTTGTTCGGTCGAGAGTTTCATCCTCTCGACATCTTCTTCCGGCCAAGATCCGTTGCGGTCATTGGCGCCACGGAAGCGGCGGGGAGCGTGGGCCGAGCCACCTTCTGGAACCTGATGAGTTCGCCCTTCGGAGGCACGGTGTATCCGGTGAATCCGAAGCGCAGCAGCGTGCTTGGTGCGCGGGCCTTCCCTTCTGTTGCGAAACTTCCGGAGCCGGCGGAACTCGCCATCATCGTCACCCCCGCTAACACGGTTCCAGGCATCGTGCGCGAGTGCGTGGAGGCAGGCGTGAAGGGCGCGATGATTCTCGCGTCCGGCTTTCGAGAACTCGGCCCGCAAGGCGAGGCTCTGGAAAATCAGGTGCTCGAAGAGGCACGCAAGGGCGCGCTGCGAATCATCGGGCCGAACTGTCTGGGCGTGATGTCGCCAATTACAGGGCTCAATGCGACATTCGCTAATGGTATGGCGCGTCAGGGCAGCGTTGCGTTTCTGAGCCAAAGCGGAGCGCTGTGCAATGCGGTGCTGGACTGGAGCCAGCGCGAGCTTGTCGGATTCAGCGCATTCGTCTCCATCGGGTCCATGGCCGATGTTGGCTGGGGCGACTTGATCGAGTACCTCGGCAACGATCCTCGCACCCGCAGCATTCTGCTCTACATGGAATCGATCGGTGATCCCGGAGCGTTTTTGTCGGCGGCGCGCGAGGTCGCGTTTAGCAAGCCGATCATCGTGATCAAGGCCGGCCGGACCGCTCAAGGCGCGAGAGCGGCCGCGGCCCACACAGGCGCACAAACAGGCAATGACGAAGTGCTGGATGCGGCCTTTCGCCGCTGCGGCGTGCTTCGCGTGCATCACCTCTCCGACCTGTTCTACATGGCTGAGGTCCTTGGCAAGCAGCCACGGCCGCGCGGCAAGAGGCTCGCCATCGTTACCAACGCAGGTGGTCCCGCTGTGCTTGCCGCGGACTCTTTGATCGCGGCAGGTGGAGAATTAGCCGAGCTTTCCGATGAGACGCGCCAGTCGCTCAATGAGTTGTTGCCGCGGGAATGGAGCCGCAATAACCCGATCGACATTTTGAGCGACGCTTCGCCCGAGCGATATGCGAAGACCATCGAGGTGATCTCAAAGGATCCAACAACAGATGGCGTGCTCGCCGTGCTCGCGCCGCAAGCGGCCACGGATCCAACGCGCACCGCCGAGCAACTGAAGCCGTTCGCCCGTCTGCAGGGCAAGCCTCTGCTGGCGAGTTGGATGGGCGCGTCCGACGTCGCGGCAGGCATCAGTATTCTGCAGAGCGCCGAAATCCCAACCTTCCCTTATCCCGACACCGCGGCGCGCATGTTTCTCTACATGTGGGCGTACAACGAGAACCTCCGCGCGATTTACGAAACGCCAGCGCTGGAGCCGACGATGGAGGATCTGCCTCCCGGTGAAGTGAGCAGTCTCGTCGAAGGCAAGGAGATGCTCAGCGCCGCCGAGATTCAGCAAGTGGTGGATGTGTATGCGCTGCGGCTGCCTGTGGGCTGCAAGGTGATCATCGGGAGTTGTCTGGATGATCAGTTCGGACCGGTGCTCTTCGTGGAGAATGGGTTCGGTGCGCGTGCAGTTGGACTCCCCCCGATCACGATGACGCTGTCGGGATTGATGCTCGATCAACTTGGCGCGATGGACGTGCCTCGCGAGAAGATCGAGCAACTGCTGGTGAGGCTTGGCCGCATGGTGGTGGAGCAGCCGCGAATCGCGGGTTGCCGTATCTCGTCACGCGAGGCGCTGATCACGCTTCATCCCACCAGCAAACCGCTGGAGAGTCTGCCGAAGCCGGCGATTCGTCCTTATCCGGTGGAGTATGTCGACACGTGGAAGATGAAGAATGGTGAGAGCGTGATCATTCGCCCGATCCGGCCCGAGGACGAGCCGCTCCTCGCCGGCTTCCACGAAACGTTGAGCGAGCGTACAGTGTACTTCCGCTACCTGTCGGCATTGAAACTTTCCACGCGCATCGCGCATGACCGCTTGGTGCGGATCTGCTTCATCGACTATGCACGGCAGATGGCGCTGGTGGTGGAGCATGAGAACCGCGTGATTGCCGTGGGCCGGCTGTATAAGGACAGCCAGGCCTATGCGCGAGGGCGGCGCGAAGCGGAGTTCGCACTCGTGGTCAGTGATCACGCCCAGGGGCAGGGAATCGGGAAGGAACTCTTGCGGCGCATCATTGACATCGCGCGCAAGGAAGGCGTGGAGATGCTGTTCGGAGAGATCTCCGCCGAGAATCAGACGATGCAGGCGATCTGCCGGTCGATGGGGTTCCGCATCAGCCGTGATTTCGAGGACACCACCGTGGTGGCGAAACTGCGCGTCTAGCGCCGTCTAGCGCCCTGTGAATTGCGGAGGACGCTTCTCAAGGAAGTGCGCCACGCCTTCTTTGAAGTCCTCACACGTGAGGCTTTCCAGCATTTCTTTGATCGCGGCATCCATGGCCTGATCCAGCGTTTGCGACTGCGCCGCGTAGAGTTGCTGTTTCATCACCCGCAGCGATCGCGGGGACACTGTGGTTGCCAGTTCGCGGGCGAAGGCTTGCACCGCGGCAAGGAAGCCTTCGTCGGGCAACACGCGATGCACCAGGCCGATCTGCTGCGCTTCCTTCGCGTCGACCTTGCGCGAGGTGAAGATGAGGTCGATCGCTTTCGGCAGTCCGATCAGCCGCGGCAGCATGTACGCGATGCCGTACTCCGCGATCAGGCCCCGCCGCGAGAAGATGACGTTGAAGTTCGCGGACTCCGCGGCGAAGCGGAAATCGCAGTAGAGCGGTACGACGAAGCCCAATCCTACCGCGGGCCCGTTGATTGCGGCGATGACCGGCTTCGGCACAGTGAGCAGCCACGAGTGCTGACGTTGATTGTCAGGCAGTTCATTGCCGCTGACGTTGCCGTGGCCCGACACCTGCCCGCTTTGCGCGACGGAGTTGAGAAGGCTCATGTCGGCGCCCGCGCAAAAGCCGCGGCCCGCTCCGGTGAGTACGATCGCGCGCACTTGCTCATCGTCGATGGCGGATCGCAACGCCGAAGTGATCTCCGTCTCCATCTGCCGGGTCCAGGCGTTCAGGCGATCCGGGCGGTTGAGAGTGATGGTGGCAACCCAGTCAGTAACGTCGTAGAGGATCTGTTCGTACATGGCAGTCTCGTGGTAGCGGTTCGATTACGATAGCACTGTCTACATGCGGGCTTTCGTATGTGGCGACTTCGCCTGCAGGGACATGCGCAGCCAAATCGGCAGTTTTGTGAACACAGACACGAACAGGCGGTAGCGCCAGCCAGGAATCACGAAGACCTTGCCGCGGTCGAGCCCTTGCAGTGATTCCCGTACAACATCCTCCGCGCGCATCCACAGCGCGGAGGGAATGCGCGCACGGTCGACACCCATCACGTCGTGAAACTCCGTGTAGGTGAATCCGGGACACAAGGCTTGCACTTTGACGTTGCTGTTCAATCCTCGCAGTTCCATCGCGAGTCCCTCCGTGAACGCGACCATCCACGTCTTCGTGGCGCAGTAGCTCACATTGCTGGGACTGCGGGAGAAGCCCGCCACGGAGGCGACATTGATCACGCCGCCGGATCCTCGCGCCACCAGGTTGCGAAGCGCGGCGTGCGTCAACTCCACCGTTGCCATCACGTGAAGCTGGTGCATGGTGGTCTGGCTGGAGAGATCGGCTTCCCAGAACCGCCGCGTAGTGCCGAAACCTGCGTTGTTGACCAGGAGTGCCAGACGTGGTTCGGAAGCAAGACGCTGAGCAAGCCGCTGTTGTTCGGAAGGAATGCTCAGATCGGATGGGAGAATCTCGCACTCCGCGGGCAGCAAGCGCGCCAGTTCTTCAAGTTTCTCCTTGCGCCGCGCAATCAGCACCAGATCGTAACCGCGCGCTGCGAGTTGCTCGGCGAACACTGCTCCGATTCCGCTCGAAGCACCCGTAATCCATGCGACAGGCCGTGTGGACATCGGCCCCAGTGTAGACGAAGCTGCGTCTTCGCAGGGGCCGAATGTCCGCGATTGCTATTTCTTCTTCGTTTGGGCGTCGTGCTTCTCGCGATAGATTTCGCGGCTGAGCTTGTCCTGTTTGTTGTCGATCTTGATCTTCTCTTTCGCGGTGAGCCCCCCGCCGTCCTTCTTCTCTTCACGGACTTCTTTCGCAAGGGCACCCTGCTTCATTTCGAGCTTGACTGCCTCTTTCTTCGTGAGGCTGCCTTCCTTTACGCCCTCGTTGATGCGCTTCTGCTGATTCTCCATGCGCTGGCGGCGAACTGTCTTCTTTTTCTCTTCTGTCGGTGGCGCCGGATCCTGCGCAACGGCAGTGCATGCCAGCAACAGACCCGTCAGCGTGACCGCGATGAATCTCTTCATTGACCTGATTCCTTTCCCGTGTCCCCTTCGCCACAAGCAGCGCGGCTGAAGGTTCGTTCTTTCCGAACTCTGCGAGTATAAATGCAGCGTGGCGGCAGATGTTGCGTAGCGCGAGATTAATTCCGCTTCAGGAATCAGGAAGACAGCGGGGCTACCCACACACGGCTGGAAGCGGAATCGCCGAGTTGCACGATGTCGCCGAGTTGCACAGTGTCGCTCTTGATCTCCAGCGTGACGGTGTCATCGTAGTTCTTCCGGACCATGCGCACACGCGCGCCAGGATGGATGCCAAGCCCGTCGAGGAACTCCAGCAATTGCCGGTCGCGTTCGAAGACGCTCATTACCTGGGCGCGACGATCCGGCGAGAGCTCGCGCAACGGCATCCAGCCCCGGCGGCGGCGTTCTTCGGGTGTGTCGATGCCGATTAGATTGCCATGCGGGCAGGCTTCGGCCGGCCCGAGCTTGTCCAGCAGCTTGCGCTCGAAGTCGGCGGAGACCGCGTGTTCCAACTGCTCAGCTTCCTCGTGGACCTTGAACCATTCCATGCCGAAGATCTCGGTGAGCATGCGTTCGATGAGGTGATGGCGGTTCAAGAGCTTGGTGGCGATTTCGCGGCCGGAAGTGGTGAGGCGCAGTCTTCCGTCCTGTTCCACGAGGATGAGCCCATCGCGTTTCAGGCGCTTGATCGCCATGGTGACGGCCGGCGGCGACACCTTCAGCCAGCGTGCAAGCGTGGCTGCGATGACAGTTTCGCCCTCGCTTTCCGCTTCCGCTATCGCTTTCAGGTAGTTCTCTTTGGAGATCGTGATACGCACGCTTTCTCTAATTCTATGACGGACCGGCTGCCCGCTTCGCTTGCGGCCCGGCGGTTCGGCGGCGATTCGCAGCGAAGGCTGCCGCGGAACTGGGATTCGCGGTATAGTCAACCCGTTGTCACCTTTGTCTCACGTTCCGGTTTGCTGACTCTCTGTGGTTGCCGTTCAACACGTCTCAAAGATCTACCGGCTCTACCGGAAGCCTGTTGACCGGCTGCGAGAAGCTCTGCCTCTCATCGGCCGTCCGCGTCACACCAACTTCTGGGCCTTGCGCGACGTGAGCTTTCACGTCGAGAACGGCGAAATCGTCAGCATCGTCGGTCCGAACGGATCGGGCAAGAGCACCCTGCTGCAGATCGTCAGCGGCATTCTTCAACCCACCAGCGGCCGCGTGCTGACGAAGGGGCGCATCGCCGCATTGCTGGAACTCGGTGCCGGATTCAATCCCGAGTTCACGGGCCGCGAGAATGTATTTCTCAGTGGCGAGATCATGGGTATCCCGCGCCGCGAGATGGAGCGGGCCTTTCCGAAGATCGAGGCCTTTGCCGAGATCGGCGAATTCATTGACCGGCCCGTGAAGGAGTATTCCAGCGGCATGTACGTCCGCCTCGCGTTCTCGACCGCGATTCACGTAGAGCCCGACGTACTGATCGTGGATGAAGCGCTCTCCGTCGGCGACGCGATCTTCGCAAGCCGTTGCGTGCAGAAGTTCGAAGAGCTGAAAGCCCGCAAGGTGACTGTGCTGTTCGTGTCGCACGATCTTGGTCTTGTGAAGCGCCTCTCGAATCGCGCGGTGTTTTTACTCAATGGCGAGATCGCGGCCGCGGGTTCGGCAAACGACGTGGTGAATCGCTACGTCGGGCTGGTGCATGAGCGTCAGCAGAAGCAACTCGCTTCGGAGACGGCGGCGAGTTTGGGCAGCTTCCGGCATGGCGATGGCACCAGCCGCATTGAAGAGATTGTGGTGCTGAACGCACAAGGTGAACCGGCCAGCAACGTGATGCGCGGGGAACGCGTCACCATTCGTGTGCGGGCACGCTTTCGGGACCAGTCGCAGGAGCCCGTGGTCGGGTTGCTGATTCGCAACCGGCTCGGGATGGATGTCTATGGAACGAACTCCCGCATCGAAGGGATTGACCTGGGCAAGTTTCAACCAGGTGACTTGCTAGAATTGGACTTCACGTTTGAATGCTGGCTGGCGCGGCACGAGTATACGCTGACCGTCGCCACGCAGCATTCCGACGGGGCTAGCCAGGACTGGGTGGATGATGCGATCAGTTTTCGTGTGGCCGATCCCAAGGAGATCGCCGGTGTCGTGGATTTGCGTGCGAAGCTGAGTTGGCGGCGCGAGAAGTAGACTGGCCGGTTCGAATCAAGAGGGGGCGACACGCGAATGCAGACCATGGCGCAAACGCAGAGTGCGGCGCAACACGACACTGCCTTCTTCGGACATCCGCGCGGTCTGTCCACGTTGTTCTTCACTGAGTTCTGGGAGCGCTGGGGCTACTATGGCATGCGCTCTCTGCTGATCCTCTTCATGACGGCGGCGGTAGCGCAAGGCGGTCTTGGATTCACGGATGCGAAGGCCGCTGCGATTTATGGGCTCTACACGGCGTCGGCATACATGGCGAGCCTGCCGGGTGGCTGGATCGCGGATCGCATTTTGGGCCAGCGCAAAGCGGTGCTGATTGGCGGCATCCTGATCGCGATCGGCTACCTGATGCTCGCGGTGCCGGGTGATGCAATCTTCTATTCGGGACTCGCTGTCGTGATCGTGGGTACGGGTTTGTTGAAGCCGAATATCAGCACGATTGTTGGGCAGATCTATCACTCTGGCGATCATCGCCGCGACGCTGGTTTCTCGATCTTCTACATGGGCATCAACATGGGCGCCTTCTTCGCTCCGCTCGTCTGCGGATGGGTGGCGCGCAGTGTGAGCTGGCGCGCGGGGCTTGCCGTGGCCGGCGTTGGCATGGCGCTGGGTGTCCTGCAGTACGTTTATGGCTTCAAGTTTCTTGGCGAAGCCGGGCTGCATCCGGTGCATGTGTCAAGCGAGGACGACCGCAAGCAGCGTGCGATGCTTCGCAATGCGCTGTCGGCAGTTGTGGTGATCGCGATCGCCGTGCTTGCCATCGATTCGATGGGCATCGCTCCCATCACCGCGGAGATGCTCAACAATGCAGCGGGCGTACTGTTGCTTGTGGTCACGGTGGGACTGTTCGCATGGCTCTTCCTCGCGATGGAATGGACTCCCGAAGAGCGCAAGAAGATCGCGGTGATCGCGGTGCTGTTCTTCGCATCCACGCTGTTCTGGTCGGCATTTGAGCAGGCGGGCTCGACGCTGAATTTCTTCGCGGCTCGCAGCACGGACAATCGCATCTTCGGATGGGAGTATCCGCCAAGCTGGCTGCAGTCTCTGAACGGCTTGTTCATCTGGACTCTCGCGCCCGTGTTCGCGTGGTTCTGGCTCAGGCTCGGGACCCGGGAGCCGTCGAGCCCGGCGAAGTTCTCCTGGGGCCTTGTGCTGCTTGGCCTTGGCTACGTGGTGCTGATGTTCGGCGCGCAGTTGGCTATTGGTGATGCGAGGGTGAGCCCGATGTGGCTGACCGCAACGTATCTTCTGCATACGCTAGGGGAGCTTTGCCTGAGCCCTGTTGGATTGAGCGCGATCACCAAGCTTGCGCCTGCGCGTGTCGGCGGATTGATGATGGGTGTGTGGTTCCTTTCCATCTCCGCCGGCAACTATATGGGTGGAAAGGTCGCGGCCTTCTACACGTCGTTTTCGTTACCTACGTTGTTTTTGACCATCGGGCTATTCGCCATTGGCGCCGGGCTGGTATTGGCCCTGTTCGTGCGGCCGATCGTGCGGCTGATGGGCGGAGTGAAATAAGTGTCACGTATTGCTGAAATTCAAGAAGTCATGCGCCAGCTTGGCATTCCCGGCTGGCTCTTCTACGATCACCATCGCCGTGATCCACTCGCTTATCGCATTCTGAGGTTCGAGCCGCCACGCACTCCCACGCGCCGCTGGTTCTACTTCATCCCAGCGGAAGGCGATCCGCAGGCTCTGGTGCATCGCATCGAGCCCGGTATGTTGGATGCTCTGCCGGGCAGGAAGCATCTTTACGCGAGTTGGGAATCGCTGCGCGAAGGCCTGGCGTCGATGCTGAAGGGGCTGGAGAGCGTCGCGATGCAGCATTCGCCGAACTGCGCCATTCCCTATGTCGCTCTCGTGGACGGCGGCATGGTGGATCTGGTGCGAAGCGTCGGGCCGCAAGTGGTGACATCCGCGGATCTGGTGCAGTATTTCGAAGCTCGCTGGACCGAGCAGCAGCGCCAGTCGCACTTTGAGGCAGGCGTACGGATGGACGCAATCCGCCGCGCTGCATTCCAACGCATCTCCGATTCGCATCGCCGTGGCGATACGCCGAACGAATTCCAGATTCAGCAGTTCATCCGTCACACCATTGCGCAGAACGGGATGGTGAATGACGATCACGGGCCCATTGTCGCGGTGAATGCGAACGCGTCGAATCCACACTATGATCCGACGGCGAAGGACCACCACGACATCAAGCCGGGCGACCTCGTGCTCATCGACATGTGGGCCAAGCTGGAAGCACCGAACAGCGTGTTCTACGACATTACCTGGGTCGGGTTCTGCGGGCAGAATCCGCCGGAAAAGATGCTGGAGATCTTCGGCATCGTGACCGGCGCGCGCAATGCCGCAATCCATGCAGTGAAGGAGGCGATCGCAAGCAAGACGCCGATCGCCGGCTATCAGGTGGACGACGCCTGCCGCGGCTTCATCAAAGCGCATGGATACGGCGACTACTTCATTCATCGCACGGGCCACTCGATCGGGACGGACGTCCATGGCACCGGCGCCAACATGGACAATCTGGAAAGCCATGACACGCGTCAATTGATTCCCGGTCTGTGCTTCTCCGTGGAGCCGGGCATCTATCTTCCCGAATTCGGCATTCGCTCCGAGATCAACATGTACATCGGAGAGAACGAAGCCGTGGTCACAGGCGAGATTCAGGACAAGCTG
>JAEUQE010000059.1 GCA_016789785.1 Bryobacterales bacterium | reverse complement strand
CGAAGATCGTCGGAGCGGAAACAGTGAGCAAGAGCGGTGTCGCGTTGAATGCGCCCAACGCGCACCAACTCCGCAAGCGACTGCTCCATGGTGATCATCCCGTGCGCGCGCCCCATGGTCAGTTGAGACCGCAATTGGTGATCTTCGCCCTTGCGAATCAGGTTGCGGATCGCATCCGTCGCAACCATGACTTCAACGGCAGGGTAGCGAGTCCGCCCATCGGGCGACGGCACAAGCTGCTGCGCGATCACAGCCAACAGCGACAGCGAGAGCTGCTGCCGGATCTGTGCCTGGTTCGCCGATGGGAAGGAATCGAGAATCCGGCTCAACGATTGCGCGGTGTCGTTCGTGTGAAGCGTGGAGAAAACAAGATGGCCGGTCTCGGCGGCGGTCAGCACGGTCGACATCGTCTCGTTGTCGCGAATCTCACCCACCAGGATCACGTCAGGGCTTTGGCGCAGAATGCTGCGCAGGCCGCTTGCGAAATCCGGAGCATCATAGCCCACCTCGATCTGCTCAACGATTGAGTTGCGATTCGGATGTTCGAATTCGATAGGGTCTTCGATGGTGACAATGTGGTCGCGCCGCTTCTGATTGATCAGATTGATGAGTGCGGCAAGCGTGGAACTCTTCCCGCAGCCCGTTGGACCCGTCACCAACACCAGACCCTGTCTCGGCTCGGCGTACCGTGCGAGTGACGGAGGCAGATTCAGCGACTCGATTGTTGGGACCTCCGACGGCAGCACTCGAATGCTGGCCGCGATGCTCCCTCGTTGATAGTGCAAGTTTGCGCGGCATCGCCCTATGTTGGGCCGTGCGAAACGGAAGTCCAGCGTGCGGTTCTTATGCAGTTCCTGTTGCTGCCTCTCATCAAGCAGCGGCAACACGAGATTGCGAACCTGAGTCACCGACAGCGCGGGGCTGCCGAGATAAGCGATACGGCCCATCACGCGAATCGCGATCGGCGCGCCTGCCACCAGCAACAGGTCGGAGGCATGTTCCTTCGCCGCCTGCGAAAGCAGCGCATCCATCGAGCCCGGATTTGCGGATCCCGGATTCGCGGAAGCTGTACTGGCTGCCTCCGGCTTCTCGCGAGGGCCTCCTCCCACGGCGCGGTTCAAGGAGTCGACAATGCGATTCAGTTCGTTGTCGTAGTCGTGCTGCATGTACCCCGGCACGGAGGATAGCATGCCTCCACCTATGATGGAGAGATGCGCCAGCCCGAGCTTCTGGTTCACTGCGATTGGAGTACGAGCCGGCGAAAGCGTTGGATGACGGCGGCCCGGCGCTCCCGTCGAGGCTACCATGTCTCCGCCGCGGTTCCCGCGCATGCTCTTGTGGATGAAGGCTTCCGCTCGCTTGGCACTCATTCCGCATTGGTAGGCTTCGATTTTCCGATCGGCGTTCCACGCGCCTATGCGGAGCGTGCGGGGATCACCCGGTTTCTCGATGCATTGCCCGAGTTCGGCGGCGCCGCGTGGCCGCGCTTCTACGAACCTTGTGAGTTCGTGCAAAACGTCTCGCCCAGAAGGCCGTTCTTCCCCGCACGCGCCATTCGTGCGACGAAAGCAGAGTTTGCGGGTACCTTGGGAGTTGCTCCGGCGGACCTGCTCCGCGAGTGCGAACGTGCCACCGGATCACGCTCCAGAGCTTGCGAACTTTTTTGGACCATGGGCGCGAACCAAGCCGGGAAGGCTGCCATCACGGGATGGCGCGACGTGTTGCAACCCGCGCTCGCACGAAGCGAGATCCGCTTGTGGCCGTTTGAAGGCACACTCGCCGACCTTTGTGCGGACGACCGGATTGTCGCCGCCGAAGTCTATCCCGCCGAGATCTACGCGCATCTGGCGCTCGAGCGGAACTTCGGCAAACGCACACAGGCGGGCCGCGCATCGCAGGCAGATCGCATTCTCTCCTGGTGTAGTCAGCAGAAGGTACACCTCGATCCCGCGGCGATCGCGGATGTGCACGACGGCTTCGGTGAGAGCGCTGCTGGGGAGGACCGGTTTGACAGCTTGATCGGAGTGCTCGGCATGATTGAAGCGGTTCAGGCGCCGCATCGCGAAGCCTGGCCGCAACACATCCAGGAGATCGAAGGATGGATCCTCGGCATGCGCTTCACAGGACGGTAGCAAAGCACCGAACGGTATCATGGTGAGTTCATGTTTGGCCTGATCCTCTGTCTGCTCGCATGCGGTATGTCACTTTGGGCGCAGCAAAGCGCGGAAGCGAAGCCGCCCGCCGCGGAAGATGCGAAACCCGCCACGGAAGCAGCGGAAGCCCGCAAACGCGTGGAACTCAACCTGCTCGGAAAGGCTGATACCAGTGCGGGCGAAAGCCGCCGCAATGAGAACGTCCAGTTCAATCTCATCGACAACAACGCGCTGAAGGAGCTGAATGTGCGCCTTGGCGCGAGTGCGACCATCGTGCAGGAGTTCCGTCCCGATCGTACCTACTTCAGCAGCGAGTTCGGCAATGCGCCTTCCGCGGTGTTGGCCCTGCCGCAATCGGCGCGCGCAGGCTGGCACGGCAATCTCTACTTCAATCACCTCAACAGCGTGTTCAGTGCACGGTCCTTCTTTCAAGTGGGATCCGTACGGCCGGCATTGGAGCACCGCTACGGCTTCCAGACCGGCTTCCGCCCGTGGCGCCGTGCATACCTATCCTTGAGCGGCGCGCAAGACAAGCTACGGGGCAACGTGAACGGCAACGTACTGGTGCCACTGTTCGAGGAACGCACGCCCCTCACCGCCAATCCTGAAGAACGCGCACTCATTGCCAGGTTTCTCGCGGCCTACCCACTGCCGAACCGCGGCGATGTGTACTCACGTGCACTCAATCAAAACGCAGTGCAGGTGATCGACAACGAAGAAGCCGGTGCGCGGCTGGAACAGGAAATCTCGAACAACGACCGTCTGCTGTGGAACTATCAGTTCATCGGACAGTCAGTGGAGGCGTTTCAGTTGGTGGCGGGGCAGAATCCCGATACGCGCACCAAGTCGCATCGGGCACGCATCACATGGCTGCGGCAATGGAGCGCGGCATCGGGGATGGCGGCATCCGCGGGATTCGACCGGGTGGGTTCGCTGCTGGTGCCGGATGAAGCAGCCGTCGGGCCCATGGTGTCCACGGCGGGACTCACCACCTTGGGACCCACCGGCAACATTCCCATTGATCGCGCGCAGAACGTGTACCGCTTCTCGCTGCAACTGGATCAGAGCCGCGGGCCGCATCGCCTGGTCGCCGGCATGGCGCTCGCGCGGCGCCAGTTCAACGGAATCGAGACCGACACGCATCGTGGCTTCATATCCTTCAGCAACGATTTCGGCCGCACGGGCATTGAGAATCTGCTGCGTGGAACCCCGACGCAGTACATCCTTTCGGTGGGCGATGTGCATCGGGGCATGCGCCAATGGATGCCCGCGGTCTATGCTGGCGACACGTGGAAGCCCCGATCAGACCTCACGCTGCAACTCGGCATTCGATACGAATGGCTGCCCACGCCGCGCGAGGTGAATGACCGCAACCGCGTCCCCTATGGCTGCGACTGCAATAACCTGTCGCCATCGCTGGGACTCGCCTACCAGCTTCCACGGACCTGGGGCGTGCTGCGGACCGCCGGCACTGTTCAGTACGGCGAGATCCTCCCGGTCACTTACTCGCAGATTCGCTTCTCGCCGCCGGGAAGCGTGAAACTCGCGATTCCCGCGCCCGATCTTCTCGATCCCCTGCGCGCACTGAAGACCACAGGGCAACAGCCGGATGCAAAGGGAAACCTCTATCTTCTCGACCCCGAGATGGCGTCGCCCTATGCCTATCAATACAACTTCAGTTGGGAGCCGGGATTCTCCCGCACGTGGCGCTTGCAACTGGGATATGCGGGCAGCCGGATGCACAAGCTGATCGTGATGTGGTATCTCAATCGCGCGCATCCCACTCCGGGCGTCGCGCTCACTACCGCGACCATCAATCAGCGGCGAGCCAATCGGGATCTGGCCGAGATTCGCTGGGTCTTGAACGGATCGCGAGGTTACTTCGATGCCGCGCGCGTCTCGCTGGTTGCGCCGCGCTACAAAGGCCTCACTCTCGATGCCGCGTACTGGTTCAGTAAGGCGATGGATCTCGGCGCCGACTACACCAATACTGGCTACGATGCCGACTCGCGGCTCTCGCGCAGCCAGTCAGAGTTCGAGACTCATCGCGATCGCAAGGCGCTGAGCCTGTTTCATCAGCCGCACGCATTTCTGGTTCGTGCGAGCTACCAGTTGCCGAAACCGGGCTGGCAGACATGGACCCGCCGGCTTGTGGAGAACTGGAGCGCTTCCAGTGTCGCGCTGCTCAAGACCGGAACGCCTTTCACGGTCACCACACTGGATGGCCCGGGATTCGGCAATGTCGACGGCAATGGAAACGACAGACCGAACCTGCTCGATCCTTCGGTGCTCGGAAGAACCGTCGGCGATCCGGCAACGTCCCGCCAGATGCTGCCATCCGCGGCGTTCGCCAGAATCGCCGAAGGCGCCCAGACCGGCAGTCTTGGAGCGGGTACGTTCCGCAAGGGGCCGATTCGGAATGTGAACGCGGCTCTGGCGCGCTCGTGGAAACTCTGGAACGACGCTCGCTTGAACTTCCGGGCGGAGTCGATCAATCTTCTGAACACGCCGCAATTCGCGGAGCCCGGCGCTGTTTGGGGAACGCCCGAGTTCGGCTTCATCACCAACACTCTCAATGAAGGGCGCACTTTCCGCTTTGGTGTTGGCGTGAGCTGGTGATTTTCGTCCGTACGCGAAGGAAAATGCGAATCGAACGCGTTCACTAAGCAAGACGAGTCCTGGAGACTGTGCGTTCTTCGGGACGGAGTGAGAGTGGGCGAACTATGTCTGGCAGGTCCGAAGTCTGGTTGCGTGGAGGTTTGGCGGCCCAGCCGCTGGCGTGTGCGGCGGCCGAGCCGGCAGCGATCGGACTCCGCGAACAATGGCTGCAATGCGCGGCGAACCCCGGTTGCGCTGACTCGATGTCCCGGCTGATGGAACGGCTGCGTCCCATGTTCCGGCAAATGGCGCGGCGGGCCGGGGCGCGATGGGGAGTGAGGGATGCCGGGGATATCGAAGATCTCCTGCAGGACATCTGCCTCAAGATCAGCCAGCAGTTTCAGTCCATTTCCAGCCGGATCCCGAAAGAAGAGGCCGCAGCCGAACTGTATTGCAGGGCTGTTGCGGCCAATGCCGCCCATGATTCGCTCCGTTCCCGTTTCGCGGCAAAACGCCGTGCCCCTTTCACGGTCACAGTGCAGGATCAGATAGCGGGTTCGACGCCGGAAAGCGCGGACCGTGAGATCCTGCTGTCGCAAATCGAGAGCCTGCTGGAGGGATCGAAGCGAGACCGTGCGGTCTTCTGGCTCTACTATCGCCAAGGCTTCACAGCCAAAGAGATCGCCGCCATCCCGGCGCTCGGACTGACCAATAAGGGCGTGGAGAGCCTGATTCACCGGATGACGGCCACACTTCGCCAGCGCATGTAAGCGGGTTTCTAGCCGCGCTCCGAACCGCCGCTATGCGAGTGGCGGGAGTTCCTCCAGCGGGACCAGCACCCGGATGGACCTTGCCATCCCCGGAGCGCGCGAGATCAGGTTCTTCGCCTCCAAGGTCAACACCATCTGATGGACCGAAGGCGGCGTCACGCAAAAGTAGTTCTGCATGTCGCGCTCCGACGGCGGGCGACGGTTCAGCTTCGTGTAGTGGTAAACGAAAGCGAGGTATTGGCCCTGCGTCTCCGTGAACTTCGCCGCCATGATTGCGTATTGTAGCGAGATCCCCTGGCGCAGACTAGCCTCGCAACTGATCGGCCAGCCACACGATATACGCCGAATTCCGCTTCCGAACCTCTTCCAGAAGATCCGCGGGAAGCTCATCCAGCTTCTCCTTGAAGAAGCGATGGTCGCCGTCCGGGGCTGCCGTGTCGCGGGTGCCATTGATATTGCCTACCCAGAACACCAGGAACAGATTGCCGTCCACGCGCCCGCGCGCCGCATCGCCGAGATAGCTGCCTTTCCCCGCGTCAAGATACTTCCGTGCCAGTTCGCTCTCATCGCCGAACGCGCGTGTGGCGGCGAACTGGTTGCATCGCTCCGCCATGCGTTCATAGAGTTGACGCCACGGTGAATCGGGGGGCTGCTCGTAGAGCACATCAAAAAGCTGAAGCTGCAGTTCGCCGGAGATCTTGTAGTTCCAGCGGCCCGTTGTGGCGCGTGCGATCTGCTCCAGAACTTCGGCCTGCTTGCCGCTGCCCGAGTGAATGCTCAGCGTGCCGTTGAAGTAGCGCGCTACGCCCGCAAGCTCGCCTACGCGGGCACGAAACTCCTCGAGCGGCTTGCCGTCGAATTCCCCCATCACCCGCGGCAACAGTTCCGGCCACATCTTGTGATACACGTAATCGCGCAGTCCAACGCCCGCATCGGCACTCGTTTCGATCGCTGTGGGATAGGCCTGCCGCTTCTTGAAGCCAAGGTTTGGCGGAACCAATTGCGCCGGCCGGCCCCGCGACTTCAGCCAGTGCATATAGAACAGCAGTTCCTTCGGCGTGGTCAGCGTCTCGGCTTCATCAATGGAAGGCTCGAAGTCAAAGGTCTTGCCGGTGGTGCTCTGCGCCTTGGCGCGGCGGATGTAGTCGTATAGCTCTTCATTCAGCTTGAGGCTGCGGCAGAACTTCACCGCAAGCCGCAACACTTCGGCTCGCGTGAATGTGTAAGTCGCTTGTCCCGTCGCGAAGGGTTTGCCGAATTCATCAAGCACCCATTCCGCTTCGTCCGCGCTGAGGATCTGGCGAAACCGGTCCTCCACCTCGCTGTCCGTCCAGGGTGAGGGATGCCGTGGATCCGCCTGCAATTCGAACAGACGGGAAGTATCCGTGGTGAACTTGGTGTACCCCGCCGCGTGTTCAATGGCAAGCTTGGTGGCCTCCACCGATCGCGCGATTTCCTCATCGTTGTTGCCGGTGATGATGAAATGATCGGCCTCGGCATTGTAGCCCTCGCGCCAACCGGAGCGGATCGCCGCCCACAGCCCTGCTTCGTAGAGATGCCGGATGGACACGCGCGTGTGCCCCGCGGCTGTGGGATTCTCGCCATCGCGGGCCGCGATCACTTCGTCGACCGTCATCTCACGTGTTGCCGAAAGCTGCACCGTGCTCGCAAGATTGAGCCCTGTCTTCCTGTGGATCGCGCGGAAGGCAGCGAACGCCGCGGGAAGACTGATCTCGGGATGGCGGTTGCCAACAGCGATCGCGGACTGTGAGCCTTGCGGCCTCGGCAGGAATGCCCGGTCCACGCTATTGGCATAAGCACGCAAGGACGCACCATCGTAGGAGCTGAATGGCACGCCATTCACCACGATCTCGCGCCCGCCGCCCGGCCGCATTCTTCCGATGAGGAAGGAGTTCGGGAACAGCGCGCTTGCAGGCGCCGATGCCGGAGCGATGTGCAACAGGATCTGTTGTACCCTGCCACTGGTCAACCCATCAATGGCCAAATGGTATGCCGACTGGTGCGTCGGGTCCTTCTGCAACGAGCCGAAATAGGGCGTGATGGTCTGTAAGTTGAGATGCGCGGCCCGATTGGAAAGCCGCTGGCGAAGCTCCTCGGTGAGTGCTTTGCCTTCCGTCATCTGATAGATGATGTCGGCCAGCGATGCCGCCTCGCTAGCCTTCACAGGGAGTTCTAAGGGGATGCTCATCGTGTGCGATCAGACGTTCAGCGTCTTCAGATAGTCGCGGAACGGTCCTCCAAGGTCATGGCGCTTCAGTGCGAACTCGACTGTTGCTTTCAGAAATCCCAACTTATCCCCGGCATCGTAACGTCTGCCCTCGAACTTCAGCCCATAGATCGGCCGGCTGCGCAGCAGATGCTTCAGCGCGTCCGTCAACTGAATCTCGCCTCCGGAACCCGGCTCTATGGCCTCAATGGAGTGGAAAATCTCCGGAGTTAGCAGATAGCGCCCGATGATCGCGAGGTTCGAAGGCGCCTCGTTCACTTTGGGCTTCTCCACCATGTTGTGAATGCGGAACAGCCGGCCGTTGAGCCCGTTGTGTGACACCGGGTCCGCGTCCACCACTCCGTAATTCGAGATCTCCGGACCATTCACCTCCATCAGCGCCAGTACCGAGGAGCCATAGAAATCGTGGATGTCGAGCAACTGCCGCAGGCAGGGAATCTCCGAATCGATCACGTCGTCGGACAACACAACGGAGAACGGCTCCGGCCCCACGAGTTCCTTGGCCCGCAGCACCGCATGCCCCAGCCCGAGCGCTTCCTTCTGCCGGACGTAGGACACGTCGATCATGTCGGAGATGCTGCGCACGCTGGCCAGCAACTCCTTCTTGCCTCGCGTCTCCAGCAGGTGCTCGAGTTCGAAGCTGACATCGAAGTGATCTTCAATCGCGCTCTTGCCTCGTCCGGTCACGATGATGATGTTCGTCATCCCGGAGTGAATCGACTCTTCCACGCCATACTGAATCAACGGCTTGTCGACAAGCGAGAGCATCTCCTTTGGCTGCGCTTTCGTCGCCGGGAGAAAGCGCGTGCCTAGCCCTGCCGCCGGGAAGACGGCCTTTCGCACTTTTGTTGCCATTCTTCCTATTGTAGGCACGAGTGTGAACTTGAGGTGCCACCCGTATTTCAGCTACATAAGTATATGCATGATGCCGGGGAAGGGCCGCGAGAAAGAACAAATGGCTGCGGAATTGTTTCGGAAAGCCTACAAGATGCAGATGGACGGCGAATGGGATCTCGCCATTTCCCTCTACAAGCGATCCATCGAGCTGCATCCCACCGCCGAAGCGCACACCTTTCTCGGGTGGACGTACCGGTTTCAGGGCAAGCTGGAAAAAGCGATCGAAGAATGCAAAAAGGCGATTGATACCGATCCGTCTCTTGGCAACCCCTACAACGATATCGGCGCCTACCTGATTGAACTCGGTCAACCCGAAGAGGCCATTCCCTGGCTCGAACAGGCGACCAAAGCCAAGCGCTACGATAGCTACCACTACGCGTGGTACAACCTCGGCCGGGTCTATCTCGCCATGGAACTCTTCAACCGCGCTCGCGAGTGTTTCTCGAAATCGCTCGAACTCGATCCTGGTTACACGCTGGCGGAGCAGGCGCTCGTGCGAATCCGGCAGATCGTGCAATAGCCGCTGATATACTACGCAGCATGATTCGCTGCGTTCTTCCCCTGCTGTTGCCGCTGTACGCCGCACTCGCGCAGACGACACCCGCTGCCAGTGAGGCGATCGAAGCAATTGAGGCGCTCGACAAGTCGTGGGTCAAAGCGGTGTTGAGCCGCGACCTCTCCGCTCTCGACAAGATGCTTGCGCCGGATTTGATCTATGGCCACGCATCGGGAGTTGTGGACACCAAGCAGACGTATATCGAAAAGCTCAAGTCCGGCAAGCAGGTCTATCGCACACTCGAGCAGCGCAAGATGTCGGTTCGCCTTCATGGCGACGCTGCCATCACTCACTCCTGGGCGCGAGTCACCGGTGTCAATCCGGCTGGACCGTTCGATGACAAGATCATGATGATCCACGTTTGGGTGAAGAAGGGCGGGACGTGGCGGCTGGCGGGACATCAAACTACTCGCGTCGACAAGCTGCCGGAGTAACACGCCGCCGTATGCGCGATATACTCAGCCAAGCAGCAATGCTTCCATTTCTGATCGCTCTCGCCCTCCTCCCGATTCCGATGCAAGCCCAGCAGCGCTCTCATGCACGCTCCATGGTGATCACCCGCCAGGGCATCGTGGCCACCAGCCAGACTCTGGCGTCGCAAGCCGGCGTGCAAATCCTCTCACGCGGCGGAAACGCCATGGATGCTGCGATTGCCGCAAATGCGGTAATGACGGTGGTGGAGCCGATGAGTTGCGGCGTCGGCGGCGACCTGTTCGCCATCTACCATGAAGCTCGTTCCGGAAAGCTCTATGGACTAAACGCGAGCGGACCCGCACCATCGCAAATGACAATCGCCCGGCTGAAAGAGCTTGGCCACTATTCGATGCCGCAGGATGGCATCCACTCCGTTACCGTGCCGGGCTGTGTCGACGGCTGGCGCAAACTGCATCAGAAGTTCGGGCGGATGCGCTGGAAGGACCTGTTCGAGCCCGCGCGCTACTATGCGCGGGAGGGCTTTCCGCTGACCGAGGTGATTCAGGATCATTGGCGTGGAAGCGTCAGCAAGCTCAACGCGAGTGACTATTCGCGAAAGACCTTTCTCTACGACGGCGGCGCTCCGGAAGTCGGCCAGATCATCAAGAACGCTGACCTGGCAAAGACGCTTGCCTTGATCGCCGATACGGGCGCGGACGCGTTCTACCGGGGACCTGTCGCCGAGGGAATTCTGGCAACGTCGCGCAGGCTGAAGGGGCTGCTGAAGGCGGAGGATCTGGCAAACTACTCGGCGGAGTGGGTGGATCCGGTTCACACCACCTATCGCGGCTGGACGGTTCACGAACTACCGCCGAACAGCCAGGGCGTGGCGGCGCTCGCGATGCTGAACATGCTGGAGACGTTGCCCATCGAGCATCAGGCGCACGAGAGCGCGATGGCATGGCACTACAAGATTGAGGCGCAGAAGCTGGCGTATCAGGATTTGAAGCGGTATCTCGCCGATCCGAAGTTCTTCAAAGTGCCGCTCGCTGGGATGCTCTCCAAGGACTACGCTGCCAGCCGCGTGAAGCTGATCGATGCGGAGAAAGCGAATTGCGATCCGTCTCCCGGTCAGCCGCTCCCTGGCGCCGGCGATACCATCTATCTCTCCGCGATCGATAAGGAAGGCAACATGGTGTCGCTGATCCAGAGCATCTATCTGAGCTTCGGATCGGGTGTCGCGGTGGACGGCTTCGGCTTCCATCTGCACAATCGAGCGGGATTGTTTGAGTTCGACGAAAGCCATCCGAACGCGCTGGCGCCGGGCAAACGGCCTTTTCACACCATCATTCCGGCGTTCATGGAGAAAGGCGCCACGAAACTGGCATTCGGCATCATGGGCGGATTGAATCAGGCCCAGGCGCATGTGCAATTCGTGAGCAACATGGTGGATCATGCGATGAACATTCAGGCTGCGCTGGAGGCGCCCCGGTTCACGAAACTCAACTTTGGCGGGTGCGACGTCATGATCGAGGGCCGTGTGCCGGAAACCACACGGCAGGCTCTAAGAGAGAAGGGGCACAACCTGGAAGTGCAGGGCGACTACTCCGGTTGGATGGGCGGTGGGCAGGTGGTAATGCGCGATTTCCGGAAGGGTGTGAATTTCGGCGCGTCCTCGCCGCGCAAGGACGGAGCAGCCATCCCGGAACCAGATCCTTACTTTCCTCCGCCGGCGCCTCGCCGTTAACGAACGTTCATCTTTGCCCCACCAAGTAACTTTAGGTGGCCCGCGGTCATCTTGATGCTCGGCGCAATTGCGCACAAAAGGAGTTCCCATGAAGCTTACTCTTCGCTTAGTTCTGATCACCACACTCGCCGTCGTCGCGACGTTCGCGGCCGATATCACCGGCAAATGGAAGACCACAATGAACACGCCCAACGGCGTCCGCGAAGGTTTCATGACGCTGAAGGTGGACGGCGAGAAACTCACCGGCACCATGAACAGCCAGCGCGGCGCCGTGGACATCCAGGACGGCAAGGTGAATGGCGACGACATCAGCTTCTCCGTGACGCGCCGCTTCCAGGACAACGAAGTGAAGGTGCTCTACAAGGGCAAGGTGTCCGGCAGCGACATGAAGCTCACCATGACGATGGGCGACCGCGAAATGGAGATGACCGCGAAGAAGGAATAGCCGTTATCGCGGCGTTCGCGCGTCACGTTGCGCGGAGCCCGCATTGCGATAGAGCTTGAGATTCGCCGTCGCGGAGCCGATGCAGGCCACGTCGAGGCGCCGGTCGGCGTCGAAATCGGCAATGGCACATCCGGCGGCGGCGATCCCTCCACGATCGATGGCGTGGCGCTTCCATGACCCGTCTTTTCCATCGGCCCGATAGTAATACACGCTGCGGCCCTGCCCGCGATATCCGGCGATGATTTCGTCACGCCCATCGCCGTCGAGATCGGCCGCGTGCAGCGTGTGACCATCAGGCTCCGTGGCATCGATCACCTGGCGCGTCCATGTCTTGCCAGCCTTGCGGTAAACACTCACCTGATTGCCGTGCCACGGGTCGATGCTGGCCAGAAACCGCTCCTTGCCGAGCTTGCCCACCACGATCTCGCTCGATCCACTCTTGGGCCACGCCGCCGGATCGCCACCGGAAAGCTGCTCCTGCCGCCACGCTCCGGAACGATCCTGCCGGAACAGATGCAGCCCCTGAAAACTTGCGGTCAGCAACTCATCCAATCCATCGCCATCCCAGTCATACGCCAGAATCCCATGCAGAACGCCAGACACGGTGGATGCGACCGGCTCCCGTTTCCACTGCGGCGGACGGTAGAACATCAGTGGCACGATCCCCCGATAGTCAGGCGGCTCCGCGGACGCTTCGGTCAAGGGCGCATTGACGATCGCGCGGCCTCCGCGAAGCCGCATCACCCGCAGGCGGTGCGCCGTCGGAATACGATCAATCTCGCGCGCCTTCCAGGGTCTGCGCGGATCGCCGTCGCTCTCAACCAGTGACACAATCCCGATGCTGTTCCTCGCGACGTTGGCGAACTCATGCGCCACTAGTAACTCCGGGACGCCATCGCCATTGGTGTCGAGCGCAGCAGCGTTGATCATCCGGTTGAGCCCGCTCACCAGTACATGCCGCGCCCAGGAAGAATTCTCGAACCAGTAGAGTTCCTTCATGCCGCTTGCCAGCGCAATCAAGTCGGGGCGCCCGTCTTTGTTCAGATCCGCCGCAATCACCTGGTAGCCGCCCTTCAAGTCCGTTGCGAGCGTGCTTTCTTCAAATCGGACTTGCGCGGATGCGGAGCCTGCCGCAAGGATGAAGAAGAGTAGCTTCACTGTTTGCCCAACCACCGAATCCTAACATTAAACGCACGCCCCTGCCCGCCGTAGACCTGAAGGAAATTCGGCGAACCGACCACGTTGTTCACCACGTTCGGATTGCGATGATTGGTGATGTTGATGAAGCCGGCGCGCACGGCCCACCACTGCTTCCGAAAGGCAACGGTCCGCTCGATGTGCAGATTCAGCTCAAAGAACGTGGGGTAGCGAAGTTCGTTCACTTTGCCGACAAGCTGGCCGTTGGCATCTTGAATGGAATACGGAAAGCCTGTACGATACTCCGCCAGATACGCGACAGCCCACTTTCGCCACGGCGTCGGCAGGTACGCCCAACTCAACCAGCGGTTCGGCGTATCCCACGGCAGAGCGCCCGCGTTGTCATCAATCAACAACGGCTCATCCACACTCTGGTCGATCACGGCGTTCGAACGCGCGCGCGATCGGGTGTAGCTGAACATCCATTCGTAGCGCTGGCGAATCGGTTGGCGGAGCGTAATCTCGACGGCGCTGTAGCGGTCGGCGCGCTGGCCACTCAATCCGTAGATGGCGTCGAAGACGGGTTGCGGGATGTTCTCAAAGAACGGAGGCGCTTCGGCCTCGCCGGCCAGCAACTGGTTGAGGTACGTGAACCCCCGCGTCCCACGCCGCCTCACAAGATTGACTCTCGCTTGAATCAGCTTCGGGAACTGATGCTCCACTCCGAGGTTCCAGTTGTGATAACGCGGGCTGGCGAGATTGGGATTGTCGATTCGATAGATCGAGAGCGCCGGCCCGCGGGCCACATCGCCATCGGGATCGAAATAAGTGGACACCGAGTACTGATCCTGCGGCCTGGTGAACACACGCAGGCTGGTCTGATCAAAGATGCGTGCGAATCCCCCCGAGATCTTCGTGCTTTCCAGGCCGAATGGTGACCAGGCAAAGCCAAGTCTTGGCGAGAAGTTCCAGTTCCGAAGAAGGCGGTCCCAGTCCTTGCGCATGCCGAGCTCGAGCAGCAGCCTCGGCCGGACGCGCCAGGAATCCTGGACGTAGGCGGACGCTTCGACGTTCGTTCGCCGGAACTCCCCGTTGCCGAGAAACAGGGTGCGCCGCACCGGCGCGAAATCAATCGTCGTGTATTCAATCCCGCTTCGCCTTGCCGACTGAGCATAGAAAAGCCGGGCGAGATCGATGCCGCCTTTGATCTGATGTCCACCGAGGAACGTGAAGCTTGGGGCAAAGAGGTTGGCCAGCCACTGGTCGCGGCCACCATTGCGGATGGAATCAATGAAGTAGTTGCCGCGTTTCCCAAAAGGGCTCACGATGTAGATGCCGTCACCTTGCGGAATCTCCCGTGCGAAGGTGCGGTTGTGCGAGTAGCCAAACTCGAGCAGGGCGCCGCGCGTGAAATAGATCTGGTCCTTGATGTAAGTGAACCACTGCCGCGACCGCCGGTCCACGGTGGTTTCGCGAGGATCGAGTACGCTCAATCCACTGCGCGGCGCAAACCAGAGGTTGAACAAAGAGCCCACTGTCAGAATGTTCGAAGGGGTCAGGTTGATCTGATTGTGCAGCAGATTGCTTGCACGCCATGCCACGGTGCGATCTTCGCCGCGCGGCAACTCGCGGATCACGGTGTTGACGAACTGGATGTCGAAACTGTCGGAGAACCACGCGCGCCCCTTTTTCCAAGGTCCCGAAAGATTCGCGCGTGGCGTCCAGCCTCCGATGATCAGGCCCTTCTGGTATTCGATGCCCGGAACGAAGTTCGTCGCCGAATAACGCAGCTTGTCATCACCGGTGCGCGACCGAATCGCGAGCACTCCCGACGAGCCCTTTCCAAACTCCGCGGCTGGACGTCCCGCCGTCGCTTCAATCGACTGCACACTCTCCACGCTGACCCGCGATTCAAAGCGGCCCGTCAGCGGATCGTTGATCTGAAAGCCCTCCAGCGTGTAGAGCGTTTGCTCCTCGGCGCCTCCATGCAGATGCACACCGCCGCGCCCATCCTGTACCATGCCGGGGATGATTCGCAGTGCGTTGCGAAGCGTGTTGGTGGCGGGATACGGAACGTCGAGCAGCGTGGTGCCACTCACAGCGACTTGCGGCGTCGTACGGTCCATGTCCACCACGCCGGGATTGGCGCTGACGTCGATGGACTCCACCACTTCGCGCAGCACGGAGAGCACGAACTGGGCCTCGTTCGCACCCTCGCGAAGATCGAGCGACGTATTCAAGCGGAAGAAGCCCTCGCGGTCCACTTCCACTTCCGTCCGGCCTGCCTGCGCAACAGCCGCCCGAAAATCGCCGGTGGGATCCGAGATCGCATTCACCACAACGCCATCGCGGCGCAACGTGATGCGCGCACCGCCGATCGGCTTACCGGTTTCGCCCGCCACCTTGCCCGTAAGCCGTACTTCCGCGCTTGCAACCGACACGGCCGCGATCAGACAGAGTACACGTACAGCGGTCAACTTCAGTCCCCGGGGTTCGACGTTGACCATGATATCGGTGCCACGGGGCAACATTCAATCCAGGGAAACCACCAGACATGCAGTACAATGCAAGTCATCGGCTATGCGTGTCTTCCTGGTAAACGCTTTCCTTCCGCTGATCCTGCTGGGCTCCGAGGATTCCCCGCGGCAGATCAGCGAGATCCTTTCCGCCAACTGTCTCAACTGCCATGGCGAAAAGATGAAGATGTCCGGGCTCGACCTTCGCACTCGCGAATCCATGCTCAAGGGCGGCCACAAGGGTCCGGTGATTGTCCCGGGCGACCCGAATCGCAGCCCGTTGTTCCGCCACGCCGCGGGCATCGACCAACCCGCCATGCCGCCCGGCAAGAAACTGCAAGCATGGCAGCTTTCCATGATCTCGCGATGGATCGGTACCGGCGCTCCGCTCGACAAGCCCATCGCCGCCGCTGCCGACGCAGGCAAGGCCATGGCCGCGATGGAAGAACGTCCCATCACCGAAGCCGAGCGCCAATTCTGGGCGTTTCAACCCGTGAAACGCACCGTTCCGCCAACGCCTGCCACTCGCGCCTGGGTCAGGAATCCGATTGATGCGTTTCTGTTGAAGGCGATGGAAGAGAAGAAGATGCGGCCCTCGCCGGAAGCGAGCAAGCGCGCTCTCGTGAGGCGCGCCTATCTCGACCTCTGGGGACTGCCCCCTACCCCCGCACAAGTGCAGGAATTCCTCAGTGACACGCGCGCCGATTCGTTCGAGCGCCTCATCGACAAACTCATGGATTCGCCGCACTACGGGGAACGTTGGGCGCGCCACTGGCTCGACCTGGTGCGCTACGCCGACTCCGGCGGCTTCGAGTACGATCGTGACCGCGCACATTCCTGGCGCTATCGCGATTGGGTGATTCGCGCATTCACCAACGATCTGCCCTATGACGAGTTCGTTCGCCTGCAACTGGCCGGTGATGAGATCGCACCTCAGAATCACGATGCACTCATCGCCACCGGCTACCTGCGGCATGGCCCCGAGCCGAACATCAAGACCGAACTGACTCGCATGGATGAGCTGGACGACATTCTGGTCACCACGTCCAACACGTTCCTCGGAGTGACGGTTGGCTGCGCACGTTGCCACAATCACAAGTTCGATCCGATTCCGCAGAAAGATTACTACCGCATGCAGGCCGTCTTCTATCCAACGAAGAACGACGACATTCCGCTCGTCACCGCGGCGGAAGTGGCCCATCACAAGGCCGAAAACAAACGCATTGATGGCCTGGCGAATCCGTTGAAGAAGCAGCGCGAGGATTTGGAGAAGCCGTACCGCGACAAGTTGATCGAAGCCGAGCGCGCCAAACTCCCCGACTATGTTCAGGAGGCCCTCCGCACACCTCCCGAAAAGCGCACCGAAGGCCAGAAGCTGAACGTGCGCCAAGTGGAGAAGACGCGGAACTTCAAAGACGAAGACGTGATTGCTTCCATGAGCGAAACCGATCGCGCGCGCCACAAAGAACTCTCCAACCAGATTCGAGACATCGAGAAGCAGCGTCCCGATCCTCTCCCTTCCGCCATGGCGATTGCCGAAGAAGGGCGCGACGCCGACCCTTCGTACTTCCTGCATCGCGGCAGTCCCGATTCCAAGGGCAGTCTGATGAAGCCCGGGGTGCTCTCCGTGATCAGTCGCGATGAGCCCGTGTTTCCTGATGCGCCGAAGGATGCGAAGTCGAGCATGCGCCGCAAAGGGTTTGCCGAATGGCTGACCGCGCCAACGAATCCGCTGTTCACTCGTGTGATGGTGAACCGTATCTGGCAGCATCACTTCGGCGAGGGGATCGTCCGCACACCGTCCAACTTCGGCAAGACCGGCGAACGTCCGACGCATCCCGAACTGCTCGATTGGCTCGCCAGCGAATTTGCCGCGCGCAAGTTCAGCATCAAGCAGATGCACCGTCTGATGATGACGTCGAGCGCGTATCGCATGGCGAGCGATGACATCGCAGCGAACAACGCGATCGATCCCGACAATCGTCTGGTGTGGCGCATGCCGAGGCAGCGGCTGGAGGGCGAGATCATTCGCGATTCAATCCTTGCGGTATCGGGCGCGCTGGACAAGAAGATGGGCGGACCGGGCGTGCATCCGTACATCGATCCAGCTCTGTGGCAGGGCAGTTCCGGCCGCATGTGGCCCGGCAAGGACGATCGCGACACCAGCACCTGGCGCCGCAGCATCTACGTGTTTTCGAAACGCAGCATCCCGCTTCCGATGCTGGAGGTTTTTGATAAGCCCGATGGCATCACGTCGTGCGCGAGACGTAACCGCTCCACCATTGCCCCGCAGGCGTTGATCCTCATGAACAACAGCTTTGTACGCTTGCAGGCCAGGGAGTTCGCGAAGCGCCTGGAACGCGAAGCTGGTGCCGATGCGGCCAAGCAGGTGGATCTGGCGTTTGAACTCGCCTATGCGCGTCCAGCAACGGCGAAGGAGAAGGCGTTCGCAATGGAGTTTGTGAAAGCTCAGCCCGAAGCCATGGTGGACTTCTGTCAGGCGGTTCTGAACAGCAACGAGTTTGTGTACATCCCATGAAGCAACGATTCTGGTCTCGACGGGAACTCTTGTGGCGCGCGGGCGGCGGTGTCGCCGGCGTTGCGCTTGCGGACTTGATGGCGCGGGAAGCGCGCGCCGCAGCGACAGGAGCGAATCCACTCGCGCCGAAGACCTCGCATTTCCCCGCGAAGGCGAAGGCCGTCATCTCGGTTTTCTGCTACGGCGGCGTCAGCCAGATGGACACGTTCGATCCAAAGCCAGAACTGCACCGGCGCCGGGGTGAAGCACTCACAGGCAAGGGCGAAGTGGTGGTGTCGCAAGGCAACCCCGGCGGCCTGATGCCTTCGCTGTGGGAGTTCAAGCGGTACGGCAAGTGCGGCATGGAGGTTTCCGATCTCTTCCCGAAGGTCGGCGCATTGGCGGATGACATCGCTCTCGTGCGATCGATGTACGGCTTGTCGAACGATCATGGCCCCGCGTTGTTTCACATGAACACGGGCAGCGTGTTGCCGGGCCATCCAAGCATGGGCAGTTGGGTGACCTACGGGCTCGGCACCGAGAATCAGAATCTGCCGGCGTATGTTGTGTTCACTGACCCGCGCGGTGGACCGATCGGCGGCGCTCCCAATTGGGGCAATGGCTACATGCCCGCGGCGTACCAGGGCACGCAGTTCCGATCCACGGGAGACCCGATTGTCGATCTCAAGCCCGGTGCCGGCATGGAGCCCGGCCGTCAGCGCCGGTGGCTCGACCTGTTGGGCAAGCTGAACGCGGAGCATGCGGCAAAGAACCCGGAGGACACCGAGCTCTCGGCGCGCATTGCGAGCTACGAACTCGCCTATCGCATGCAGACGCACGCCGTGGAAGCGGTAGCCGTGGAGAAGGAGACCGAGGCGACCCGCAAGCTCTACATGGTGGACGACGAGGTGGCGGGCTACTTCGGCCGCCAGTGTCTGATGGCGCGCCGGCTGGTCGAGCGCGGCGTGCGCTTCGTACAGTTATACTCCGGCGGCGGCAACTTCCAAACCAGTTGGGATGCGCACTGGGAACTGAAAGAGAATCACGGCCAGCACGCCGCGGAGACCGACGGTCCGATCGCCGGTCTCATTCGCGACCTCAAGGGTCGTGGCCTGCTCGATTCGACGCTGATCCTCTGGCATGGGGAGTTCGGCCGCATGCCGATTTCACAGCGCATGAACGGGCGCGATCACAATCCGGGCTGCTTCAGTATCTGGATGTGTGGCGGCGGCGCGAAGGGCGGTACAGTGGTTGGCGCGACCGACGAGTTCGGCTACAAGGTGGCGGAGAACGGCAAGTCCGTTAACGACCTGCACGCGACCATGCTGCACTTGCTCGGCTTCGATCACGAGAAGCTCACCTACTTCCACAACGGCCGGCATATGCGTTTGACCGATGTGGCGGGCAACGTCATGAAAGAAGTGCTGGCCTAGCGTCGAATCATGAGCATGCCCCCGCTCCGGTTTGCTCTCCAGAAACTTCCGCCTCGGAGTTACCGGATTTCGACCTTGGCTTACCGCCTGAGCCAGCCCATTCGATCACGCATCGCTCAGCCCAAATCAAGTTTCAGGTTCCATGAGCGGGGACCTCGCCCCGCTCGGGTGCTGAAAGCTGAAAGCCGAAAGCTGAAAGCTATCATTTCTTGTACTCGAGCACCTGACCGTCCGCGAGCAGCCGTTCGCGCAGCTTGTCATACGGCACATCCTGCACCGCGATCTTCGCATCCATCGCCATCACCGCGGCCGTGGCCGCCGATTGCCCCAGAATCATGAACACCGGTTCCATGCGGATCGACCCATACGCGACGTGGGAGCTCGAGACGCATACCGGCACCAGAAGATTCGCCACTTGACCCTTTTTCGGCACCATCGCGCCATACGAAATCTGATACGGCCCATTCGTGCTGACGCCCAGATCCCCTTCGTTCTGCACATAGCCTTCAGGCGTGATGTAGCGCTGGATGTTGTGCGAGTCGATACTGTATGAGCCCATACCGACGGGCTCCGGCGTGGGGCGCGTCTTCTGCAACTCATGCTGCGTCATGACGTACTTGCCCACCATGCGCCGCGCCTCGCGCACATAAATCTGATGAGGCCAGTTACCGTTGTCCCGAAACTCATCCTTCGCCAGACCCCATTGCGCCATCTCACTGCGCACGTCCTCAGGCACGCGCGGGTCGTTGGCGATGAAGTAGAGCCAGCCCTTCTGATACTGCTCATGCTCGCGGATGATCTCACGGCGGCGTTCGTAACTCGCTTCGGGATAGTCCCAGTTGCGTCCGATGTTGTCTGTCGAGAAAGGCCCGTGATTGTTGGTATCGGTTTTCAGATTCGGAATGGGATCGAACTTCTGGAAGGTCTCGCGCCAGCCCGCGGCAAAGATCCGCAGCAGCAGTTCGTACTCCTTGGGATCGTAGCCGGCAGGCTTCGGGAACGCCACGCGATTCTCGGGCGCCTTGGTCAGACACATGCGAAAGCAGTAGGCTTGCACCTTCTTATCGCCTTCGCCGTAGTTGCCCGGTGGCTCCGTGCTGATGCGCGGCAGCACGCCGCTCTTCGGATCGCCAGGAATCACGTACGGCGAGATGGGCGTCTTCACCGCGCCGAAGTGATGGCGATGATGCAGCACTCCGGTCTGCACGCCGGCCCACTTCTCATCGTAGGTGCGAATCGATTCACGGCCCACCGCATAATCGACGCCTGCCGTGGCCATCAGGTCGCCCTCATACGTCGCGTCCAGGAACATCCGCCCCTCGTAGACATCGCCGTTCAACATGCGCACGGCGGTGATTCGATCACCCCTCTTCGTCACGCCACCCGTGCGGTCGAGCCAGGAGTCACGATAGATGGGAATCTTGAGTTCCTTGATCCATTCTTTGTAGACCTTCTCCGCGACATGCGGCTCAAAGATCCACATGGTGCGGCCCGTGGTGTCGAGCGCCTCCGTGCCTTGGCCCTTGTTGCCGTACTGTTCTTTCTTCTGCCAGCGCCACGCTTCGGGCTTGTCATAGTGACGCCAGACGCGATGATAGAACTCTCGAGAGAGTCCACCGATCACGGCCTTGTTGCCCGAGTCCGTCCAGCCGAGGCCACCGGCGGTGAGTCCGCCGAGGTGCTTTTCGGGGCAAACCATGATCACGGACTTGCCCATGCGCTTGGATTGGATGGCGGCGGTCACGGCGCCGGATGTGCAGCCATAGACGATGATGTCGGCCTTGCGTGTGGCGGCCCGTACCGCAGGCATCGCCAACGGGACCAGGAAAGAAATGAGGATGAGTTTGGAAGCGGTCATTGTTGCCGTCTTCCGTTATATCGGATCAAGGTGGTGCGTTGCCGCTGGCCCCCGGAAGCGCGCTCTCACCAATCCACAGACTGAAAGAAGAACGCGTCGAAGACCGTGACTTCCTCACCGAATGATGACTTCAGACCCGGCACCACCAGCTTCGCCTCCGCCTCCGTCAGAATGCGAATGCGATACTTCTCGAGGAGCCTGGCCGCCACGTCAAGGAGTTTCGCGAGTTCCCCGCTTGCAGGCGCATCGCTCATCACTTCGCGAATCAAGTAGGGCCGCTCGATGTCGCCATATTTTTTCCTGTCAACTCGCCATTTATGGATCGCCGCGACGGGTGCGAGTTCCGATACCGCGAGCAGCCAACCGGTCATGCTGTGTGTCAGCGTCGCTCTGGGGCCGAGGAAGTAAAGGTGGTAGGAGTAAGCCGGTTCGGCATCCACCGGGTTGTCCCACTCGTCCTGGTCGAAGTCGTCGTCATACTCGTCGTAGTAAACCTCATCGCGGCCTCTTTCCCGCGCGGCAAAGCTCTCCACGAATGGGATTCGTTTGCGCAACTCTCGCGAGAGCTTCGGCTCCACCCCGCCAAACCACGAAAGGAACTCTTCGTCCTCGTCGTCAAAGCCCGTGTCGACCGTGTAGGTGTGTTCCTCCGGCCACACGCCGAGAATGGTAGCGAGGAGATCGGCAGAAATCTCCGAGGCTGGTTCCGCAAGCACGGGCTTTGCGCGCGGCGATGTCTTCTTCCCACGCCGGCGAGGCTTCTCTGGCTCCGGTGCGCCTGGCAGCCTTGCGTACGAACCTTCCATCCAATCACGCGCCACCCGGCCGGCAACAGCGTACGTTCGGTCGAGCGAATCAAAAAACGGCGTGCTGCCGCGCCAGAAAGGGAACTGACCCAGGCGCCTCGGCAAAGCGGCGATATCGGTGTCTGCCGTACTCAGGGCAACCAGGTCCGCGGGAATCTCCAACTCTGGCCAGAATGCGGAACGGCTGTGCGGAAGAGGCTCAGGTGCGGGCTGATGCGTTTCCCGGGGAGCGCCTTGATCCGCCAGGAGCCCGAAGAACTCGTCGCGCTCAATTCCACGCAGGCGGAAGATGAGGAAGGGGTCGCGATCGAATTCCTCCGCGAGCAAATAGTAGACCGCCGCGATGTGCTTGCAGGGATTCGACCAGTCGGGACAAGAGCAATCGGTCTTCAGATCGTCGTGGCGCTGGGGAAACAGCGGTGCCTTCGCGCTGTCGAAAACGGCCTCGATCTCCCCGGGCATCTCGCCGGCAAGCAACTTCGACGCGTACTTCGCCTGTACCGAGATCGCGCCGGCCACACGCTTCCAGTCCGCAGCGGCAAGCGGAGTCAGCTTGATCTCGATCTGGTAGGGGCGTGGACGCGAGCCTTGCACCTTGGCGCGAATCGCGCCCTTCGAAACGTCGACAGAGAGCACCTGGCCCGAGCGCGCGTAGCTGCGCCCTCGCGTCAGCCTTCCACCAAGGTCGAATCCTTCCAGAACTTCGATCCACCGCTTGGCCCACCATGTGGTGCCAAAGCCACCCCGCTGCGACTTCGACTTGATGCCGCCCTTCGCCGCAATCGGTGTGGACCTGGGAAAGTACCCGTCAAACCAGTCCCAATCCCTCATTCGCTCACCGCATCCTTTCGCAATGCAAACAACGAGCGCAATTCCTTATTCGATAACTCACTGATCCAAGTCTCGCCGGCCGCGACTACCCTGCCTGCGATCTCCTTCTTGCGCTCAATCATCTCATCGATACGTTCCTCCACCGTGCCCGCGCACACAAACTTGTGCACCTGCACGTTGCGGGTCTGCCCAATACGGAACGCGCGATCCGTGGCCTGATTCTCCACGGCAGGGTTCCACCAGCGATCGATGTGGAACACGTGATTGGCGGTGGTGAGGTTGAGTCCCGTTCCTCCAGCCTTCAACGACAGGACAAACAGCTTCGGCCCCTTCTCCGCGGAGAACCGTGCCACCATCTCGTCGCGCTGCTTGCGGCTCGATCCCCCGTGCAGGTACAACACCTCCACTCCGAAGGTCTCGCGCAGATGCGTCTGCAGCAGGTGTCCCATCTCCGCGAACTGCGTGAACAGCAAACACCGGTCGCCAATCGCCAGTGTCTCCTCCAGCATCTCGGTGAGGCGCGACAGCTTACCGCTGCGGCCCGGAATAACGGACTTGTCCTGTAGGAACTGCGCCGGATGATTGCACACCTGCTTCAGCTTGGTGAGCGTGGCGAGCACGATGCCCTTGCGCTGGATTCCATCGGCGGCCTCAATGGCCTCCTGCGACTCCACGACAACCGCCTCATAGAGCGATGCCTGCTCCTTGGTGAGATTGCAGAAGACCTTCATTTCGATCTTATCGGGAAGGTCGGCGATGATACTCTTGTCGGTTTTTTCGCGCCGGAGAACGAATGGGCCCGTGAGCCGCTTGAGCTGCGCCGAGGCCTGTTCGTCGGAGTAAACCTGAATCGGCACGAAGTAGCGTTTCTTGAACGCGGCCCACGACCCCATCAGTCCCGGATTCAGAAACTCCATGATGCTCCACAAATCGCCGACGTTGTTCTCCACCGGCGTACCGGTTAGCGCGACGCGATAGCCCGAGGAGAGGGTGCGCGCAGCCCGCGATTGCAGCGTTTCCGAGTTCTTGATGTTCTGCGCTTCGTCAAGAATGACACCCGCCCACTCGACCTCCCGCAGCATCTTCGAATCGCGATGCAGAAGCGCATAACTGCAGAGCACAATCTGGTGCTTTGCGGCTTGCGACGCGAAGGACTCGCCCTTGGCCCGCTGCGACCCGTGATGCACCAGAACGGCGAGTTGTGGTGTGAACTTCGCGGCTTCTTTTTGCCAGTTGCCCACCACCGAGGTCGGGCACACGAGCAGCACCGGCTGCTCCTGGCCTTGGCTCACGTCGTGTTGAATTAGCGCGAGCGTCTGAATCGTTTTCCCAAGGCCCATATCATCCGCGAGACATGCGCCAAGCCCGAAACGTTTCAGCGCTTCGACCCAGGAAAACCCGCGCAGTTGATAGGGCCGCAACTGGCCAGTCAGGCCCTCGGGCTGGTCGAGATCGCGCGCCGGCGTACGGGATTCGAGTTGTTGCAGAAGGTCCCCGAACCAGCCCGTGGCCTTCACTTCCACGGCGTCAAAGCCATCCACGATCGGGCTGGCTCCGATCGCCATGCGGAACAAGTCGCCCGCTGTTGCCTGGGTGGCGCCGCGGTCGAGGAACTTGACGGCATCGGCGATTTCCGCCGCGTTCACTTCCACCCACTGTCCGCGCAGCTTGACCAACTGCCCCTTCTGTCTGGCCAGCGCGAGCAACTCCTGTTTGCTGATGACCGAATCCCCGAGCGCGAGTTCCCAGTTGAAGTCCAGAATCGCGTTCAGCGACAGACCACCCCCACCCGCGGCCTTGGGCGATTTCACCACGGCGCGTGCTTGAAGCCGCAGCCCGGACTTCCGCATGTGCCACCAGTTGGGAAGCAGTACGCCGAATCCGGCCTGTTCCAGTTGCGGCGCCGTGGTTGTCAGAAATGCATGTGCGGCGGGCGTATCGAGCAGGAAACCTTCGGGAGCCGCGCTCGATAGGCTCTGCTCCACCTGCGAACAAAGCGAGGATGCCTGGCCCAGCGACGATAACAGAACCTCGCGCGTCATGCGTGGATCGGCGCCAAGTTTCTTGAGTTCGTTGGCCTTGGGCTTCCAGACCTGATGAGCTGGAAGGAAGAGACTCGGATCGCGAGAGCCCTGGAGCAAATACTCCACGTCCCAAGTGCCCCCTTCGGCGTTGGGCTCACTCAGGCGGAAGCACAGACGAAAGGCTGCCTCGGCTGAGATCTGAACGGGGCGGCGCCAGTCTGCCACCTGTCGTGCGAAGGCTTGCACGTCTGCGCTCGGGCCTGCCACGCGGGATTCGGAAGAGGTCAGAGCCTTCATCCAACGCTCGTTGACGGTGTCGCCGTCCACGGATGTTCTGCGGTCCGCCGAAGCGTAGCGCACGAACGTGTCGGCCATTGAGGTCAGAAAGCCTGTAAGCACGGTCTCGGCCGGGACGTCCGGCTCCTCCTCATGAAGCGTCATGGCGCGGGCGGCGGGTGGCATGGCCTTTGCCAGCGCATGCATGCGCGCTGCATCGGGACCCGCGAACACCGGAGTCCAGCGAGCGTGAGATTGATCCCCTTCCGGGTGCATCGCGGGAAGATACAGCCCTCGCGAGACCAGGCTGGCAGCGTAGGAAAGCGCCTGTGTCCAATAGCGAAGGTCACCGCCGGTCAGGACCGCTGGCGCTAACAGATGCCTGCCCTTCAAAGCCGCGAGCAGAAGCATGGTGTCTTCCGGTGCGAAGCTCACCACATGGACAATCGAGGGAGCAAGGTAGCATTGTTCCGCCACCGGCTGTTCCGCCAGAGCGTCCATCGACGGTACGGGCTTGCCATCCATGGTTGGCAGCCAGACAACCGCTTCTTCTGGTGTACCGAGTGCGGGAGGGATAATTCCGAGATTGCTGAGTGCGGCGCGGACAACCTCTCGTCCCGATTCCGGTTCGCACCAGAAATGAATGCCACCCTCACAGAATGCGGCATGCAGCACAATCATCTGCGTTGAACCTCAAGCGAGCCTAGCAGCCACTTCCATCAGCAGTGCGGTCTCTTCGGGAGTGAACGTGCGTTCACCGCGATTCGCGATCCCGAACGAGCCCACTGCTTCCGAGCCCCGCAGAATCGGCACGACAATCGCACCCTCCATTCCAGTGGCTCTCGCTCCTGGCCGGACGTCACCCGTAGTGTCCGTCTGAATGTTGCAAGCCGTCACTGGCTGCTTGCGTTCCACGGCGAGACCCGCCATTCCTTTGCCAACGGGCACTGTGGCGACGATTCGCAGCACCGGTTCCGGAATGGCGTAACTCGCCGCAAGATGGAGCACGCCATCGTCACCAAGCAGATGCACCGTGCCGCTATCCGCACCAAACGCCGCAACGGCGGCTTCGAGAATCTTCTGCGCGCGGTCGGGTTGGGACGCAAGCGAGCGCGCTGTTTCAAGCAATTTCATTTGAGCCTATTCTGGCAGCATCCGCGTGCCCGCTCAACCGTACCAGCGAGGATGAGAATGTACCCAGCCCCGGCCGGCATTCCACCGGCGGATTGGGCCGTGGTGGCCCGTACTTCTCTCAATCCCGCAATTGGAAGCGAATTCGTCCTCGTTCCTTTGCGCACGGCTGTGGCGCCGGTCCGGCGGAATGACGTATCGAAATTCGCAAGACGCGCTGCTCGTTTGTGATTCACTTTTACGCCGGTTTCCGCTCCTTGATTGAGGCGCGACAGGGCAGCCTCAAATCGGACACCGGAGGGTAAGAAGTTGTTCACCAGTTTATTGAATCTGCTTGGGAGCCTGTTGCCCGCCGCGCAGCATCACGGCTTCCTGACCTTGATGGCAGTCTATGTCGACCGCACCTCAACCGTCGCGATGAGGCAGGCAGCGTACCGCGGCATGTGGAACTTGGTCGCCCGCGGACTGTGTACCGCCGCGGTGGAGGGCGCAAAACAGTTCATCGCGGGGGCACTGAGGGCCGCGGGTTCGGTCTCCTCGACCATCGCGAACGTCCTGGCCCAAGTGGGCGCATTCCTCGCAGGCACCGGAGGCACGGTCATACTTGCAGTCCTTGCCGGTGTGTTGCTGGCAGTCCTCATCTGGATGACGCTTGAATGGCTGAGCCAGAGGGGCATCGAACACCAGCGCCAGCAAAACATGGAACTGGACCGGAACACCCGGAAGCTGTTTGGCGGCGCGAGGCCCATCCCGTATGCCGTTCTCGTCAACAATCCGATGAGCGGCCCGATGGAGGTCATCCGTACGGGCCGCCCGCAACTCGGGTGCGCGTAAGGAGCTACTTCTTCTTCGAAGCGCGCGCAGTGGTCGGCGGCACGATCCCCTTCGACCGGAGATAGCCGACCAGATTGCCGTAGTGCTCGTTCCAGTTGATCAGCAGACTGATCATCGTATCCGCCGGCAAAACGTTGCGGCCGCCCGATTCCACCAGCTTCATCGCCTTCTCGTCGGTCATCCCCTGAAACACCGAATCGCAGTATTGGAACGATTCCTTGAGACCCGCTACCAGATCTTCCTTCGACATGCTTGCCGGTTTCTTGGCGTTCGCCGCCTTGCCCTCCGCACGCGCGCAGAGGCTGTAATTCATGCTGATGTTGTGATCCATCCATTCGCCGAATGCGCGCTGGGCGGGCGTCAGCTTGAATCCATACTCGCTTGCAGGCATGAATTCCGCAGCTTCGATGAGGTTCAACTTCGCCGAGTTGTACTTCGGGAGGATGGATTGCATCAGTGGGCCCTGGGCACAGACCAGGCCGGAGACGAAAAGAAACGTTGTGGAGAGGCGGACAGCCAGTTTCATGAAGGCATTCTAGCAGCCTTCGCCCCCACTTCTTCCCTCAGCGCCGGATCCGCAAGCAAGGGCACGATGGGTTGAGACACCTCCAGCCACCGCTGCACCTTTTCGGCGAGTTGCCGGGTGCTGAGCGGCTTCGTGAGGTAATCATCCATCCCGGCCTCTTCACAGCGCTTCCGGTCGGATTCCATCGCCGACGCCGTCAAGGCGACAATCGGCGTCCGCCGGTGTCCAGTTGCTTCCATCCGCCGGATCTCTTTCGTCGCTTGAAGCCCGTCCATCTCCGGCATCATGACGTCCATCAGAATCAGATCGAATGCCTCATGGTGAAATGCCTGGCACGCCTCATGCCCGTTCGATGCCGCCATGATGTGATGGCCCATCTTTTCGAGAAGCCGGGTGGTGATCTTCGCATTCACCGGATTGTCTTCCACCAGAAGAATCCGCCCGCGCCTTTCCTGCTGCGGGATCCCGGACGAGACCTCCGGCGCTCTCGTAACGGGCATGGAAGCGATGTGAAATGGAATCGTGATCCAGAACGTGGAGCCTTTGCCCAGTTCGCTGTTCACCCCGATGTCGCCACCCATCAGCCGCACCAGTTGCTTCGAGATCGCCAAACCCAGACCCGTACCGCCATACTTGCGGGTCATCGTCGAATCCGCCTGCGTATAGGGACGGAAGAGCTGCTCCGCGGTCTCCGGAGCGATTCCGATTCCCGTATCCGTCACCGAGATGCGCACCAGCGCACCGTTCTGCATATCGCCCCGGGAGGCGACATCCACCGTCACCTTGCCCTCGGAAGTGAACTTGATCGCATTGCCCACCAGGTTCAGCAGCACCTGCCGGACTCGTGTGCAGTCGCCCCGGACGTACTGCGGCACAAGCGGATCCCAGGTCATCTCAAGCCCGATTCCCTTGCCGATCGCCCCACCGCGCAACAGTGCCACTACGCCTTCCACCACCGCGCGAAGATCCATATCGAGATCCTCAATGGAGAATCGCCCTGCCTCGATCTTCGAGTAGTCGAGAATGTCGTTCAGCACCGCCAGCAGCGAAGAAGCGCTCGTCTGGATCGTTTCCACCATCTCCTGTTGCTGGTGAGACAGCGTGGAGTCGGCCAGAAGAGCCGCCATGCCCATCACTCCGTTCATTGGTGTACGGATTTCATGGCTGATGTTCGCCACCAACTCCGACTTGGCGGCCGAAGCCCGCTCGGCCGCTTTTCTGGCACGGCGGGCAGCCTGGACCTGTTTCAGCGTGAGCGCGAGAATCACCGCGAGCATTCCGATGCCGCCCCACAGAAACGACGCCATTTTGCGGCTTGCCATGCTCTCGAGAATCGTCTCCACTTCACTGGGAGGACTGAGAAACCACTTCGTCTGGAGCCTGGCGAGCGTGCCATCCTGCCAGAGTTCCTCCAAGCCGTGACGCAGGCGCTCCGCCGCGGCCTTGGCCCGCATTTGGGCGCCGAGCCCCACCGACACCGTCACGCCCTCAAGGGGCACGGGCAACAGTTCGGCGTCCCGGCATGCCTCGGGTCTGCTGATCAGAACAGCCTGGCCAGTGCGGAACTCGAAGAACGCGGCGTCAGCCTCACCCGTGCAGACCGCGGCCATCGCGTCCGCAGGACTTGGAAATACCTTCTGCGTCGAATTCTGGAGATAGCTGTTCGCCGTCCGTGCGATACCCGTGGATCCATCGTGGGCGACGGTCGCTGGCGTGGTTTTGTTGGGGAGTCTGGCACCTCGGGCTCGCGGTGTGATCAGGCAGAAGCTCATTCGCATCCATGGTTCCGTGATGTGCCATTGGCTGCGGTCCCGCGATGCGCTGAGCCGGGGCCACAAGTCGACGTCGTACTTTTGAAATGCGTCTTCCGGTCCACCGTCCACGAAGACCCACTCCAGCCGGACGCCTTCCCGGCTTGCCGCCTCGTCGATGGCTTCAAAGGCGAAACCGTCGGGTCGGCCGTCGGGCCCGGAGGTGTAGTAAGGGTAAGCGTTGTTATAGCCTACGCGCCAAATCCGCGTGCGGTCTACCTGAGGCTGTAACAAGCTCAGGAAGATACCGCCTGCCGCAAGCAACACCAGCGTGGCCGCAGGCACCAACTTCCGGTTTCGTAATCTCACTTACACTTGTACATCGGACGCTTGCGCTCAACTCTGTAGTGTGGGCGGCACTGCGCAGGGGCGGTAAAATGATGACTTCGTGGAGGTTTGCATGTTGCGCCGTTCTTTTCTTCAGATACCAGCGGGAATGGCCGCCGTACCTGCCCTGGCCTTTCGATCCGGTCTGCGAGTGGCCACCTTCTCGGTGGATGTGACGCCGCCCCTCCGCACCCCGCTCTGCATCGGGTTGGTGGTTCCGGGCGAGCGCGTCGAGGATCCCCTCTCCGCCCGAGGCGTCGTGCTGTTCCCGGAGCGGCAGAAGCCGATTGTTCTCTGTTCGGTGGACTGGCTTGGAATCGGGAATGGCGGCCACGACCGTTGGCGCGCGGCGCTTGCCAAGGCGGCGCGCACCGAGCCCTCACGCGTGGCGGTCCATACCGTGCATCAGCATGATGCGCCCGGCGATGATGCGTCGGCGCAGGCTTTGTTGGCAGGCCAGAAGCTGGATGCCGCGATGCAGTCGGAGCCCTTCGCCCTGGAGGCGATCGGGCGCGTGGCTGCCGCGATTCGTAGGGCCAAGCCAGTCCTGGTGACGCACATTGGCGCGGGATCAGCACGGGTGGAAAGCATCGCGTCAAACCGGCGCATTCTCGGTCCGGATGGCAAATTCCAGTTTCAGCGCTACACCGCTTGCCGGAATGCTCCGCAGTGCGAAGCGCCGGAAGGCGTAATCGACCCGCAATTGAAGTCGGTCAGTTTCCTCCAGGACGGAAGCCGCGTGGCGACCCTCCAGTACTACGCCACCCACCCCATGAGCCACTACGGAAAAGGAGCAATTAGCGCCGATTTTCCTGGAATTGCCCGAGCGAAACAGCGCGGCACCTTCGCGGTTTACTTCACTGGAGCCGCCGGAAACATTGGGGCGGGCAAATACAACGACGGTTCTCCCGAGCGCAGGGCCGTGCTCGCAGATCGTCTGGCGCTGGCAATGGAACGCGCCCGTGCAAACGAAACCGTGTTTCCCGCAGAGGCGTTGCGCTGGATGGTGGAACCCGTCGCGTTGCCGCTCCGCACCGGCGAAGGGTTCTCCGAAGCTGAAATCGAGAAGGTGCTCCTGAACCCATCGGAGACGCCGCGCGTGCGCGCCAATCACGCCCGCTACCTGGCTTGGATGAGACTGGTGCGTGCGGGGCGCAGGATCGAGATCTCCGCTCTCCGCATCGGCCCGGCCCACATCATCCACATGCCCGGCGAACTGTTCGTCGAGTACCAACTGGCTGCGAACCGGGAGCGTCCCAAGGAGACGGTCGCCATGGCCGCTTACGGTGACTACGGGCCGATGTATATCGGGACCGCGAAGGCCTATTGGGAAGGCGGCTACGAAACGAGCGCCGTTTCACGCGTGGCGCCTTCGGTGGAGGACGTCCTGATGGGAGCGATCCGCCGCGTGCTGGCGTAGGTAGCATCACCCACTGCTTTCTCTGATTGGAGAAGAGATCTCTATCTGGAGAAGGCGGCGCGAATTCTCCGTATGGAGAAGAATTCTCTATTGGGAGAACGCTGCGGGTGGCCTCAGCGAAGCGCGCGGCGGAGGAACTTGCCGCTCGGTGTCTTCGGAATCTCCTCCACGAACTCCACCTGGCGCGGCACCTTGTAGGTTGCCAGAGCCTCGCGGCACATCGCGATGATCTCGTCTTCGGGTGGAACGGGAAGCCCGGCTCGAAGTGCCACGAACGCCTTGACGGTTTCCCCGCGATAGGGATCCGGCACGCCGACCACGGCAGCCTCGCGCACGGCGGGGTGGCGATAGAGCACGTCTTCCACTTCGCGAGGCCACACCTTGAACCCGGAAGCGTTGATCATGTCTTTCTTGCGGTCCACGATGTAGAACCAGCCATCGCGATCCATGATCGCCACATCGCCAGTGAGAAACCACCCATCGTGGAAGGCCGCCGCGGTGGCATCCGGGCGGTTCCAGTAGCCCTCGAACACGAACGGCCCTTTCAGCACGAGTTCCCCAGGATCACCCGGGTCCACGATTCGTGCCGGGTCTTCCACGTCGACAATGCGGGCCTCGCAGTTCGGAATCGGCACCCCGATGGCGAGCGCGCCGCTTTCGGCGTGAACCGGCGCCCGCAGTCCGTAGGGCACCGAATGCGACGGCGAGTTCACTTCCGTCAGCCCATAAGTGTTGTGGATATAGCACCCGCAGATCTTCTCGAACTGCCCGGTCACGCTGGGCGCAACCGCGGCGCCGCCCGTGAAGCACTTTCGTAGAAATCCGCCCCCGGCCGCCGCCGGATCGTTCATCAGCGCAATGTAGGCGGTGATCGCCGCCACGCTGAACGTACCGCCATACTGCCTCGCCATCCGGAACGCTTCGCCAGCGTGGAAACGATGAAACAGCAGCAGAGGCATTCCGGTGAGCGCGGCCACACCCAGGTGCGCCACCAGGCCTGTGATGTGAAACAGCGGCGCCATGCCGAGGACCGCATCTTCGCTGGTCAACTCCATCCAAGTCCGGAAGACGTTGGCATTGAAGGCGATGTGCCGGTGTAACCCCATGGACCCCTTCGGCTTGCCAGTGGTGCCAGAGGTGTAGACAATGTGCGCAAGATCATCACCCGAAAGCGGCCGCCGGAGAAGCGCATCCGGCTCATATCGGGGAAGGGCTGTGGCCAGATCGAGAGCGCCAGGGCATGAGGCTCTCTCCGAATTGGCGAGCGGTGGCGGAAGTGGCCGTTCTGGGTCCAGCCAGTCAAGCTCGCTGGTGGTGATCACCCGTGACACGCCGCCCTTCTGCAGTGCCCGCTCGCCAGGCCCCCGGTAGATGGACTCAAGCCCAACCCAGACCTTCGCGCCCGAATCCCGCAACTGGAATTCGAGTTCCTCTTCGCGATACATCGGGCTCATCGGGACGATCGCCGCTCCTCGCTTCCAGGTGCCGTACTGAGCGATCGCGAACTGCGGGTTGTTCTGCAGGGAGAGCGCGACGCGATCCCCGGGGCCGACGTCCAGCGCGGACAGAAGTGCAGCGAACTGGCCGGCCAGGTGGTTGAGCTCACCGTAGCTGAAGGCGCGGTCAAAGTATTGAATGGCAATGGCTTGTGGCCGTGTTTGAGCCTGGAGTTCGAGGTGGTCGAGCAGCGTGAGGCGGGCGGCCGGCAGGGTGTGAGGGACGCGATAGTGCTGGAGCCAAGGCTTGGAGGCGTAGAGGTCGGGCATGGCGAAGGACCATTGTAGAACGGGGTGGGCGGAAGAATCTAAAAAATTCTTGAGAGGATACTTGACAAGTAAGCGCTAAGATTTTATATTGGTGATGTAGACATGGTTCGGCGAGCCGAGAACACGCCAGCCAGTCTCCCAACACATCTTCTTGGAGGAACAAAAAGCTATGGCACTGACTCGTTACACCCCCTTTGCTGGCCTCGAGACCATCCCGTCCGAGTTCCGGCTGTTGCAGGATTCCCTCGGACGTCTGTTCGAGGACTTCCATAAGGAAAGCCGTCCCTGGAGCCCCGCCGTGGACATTCTGGAGACGGAAAACGAAGTCATTCTGAAGGCCGATCTGCCGGACATGGAAATGAAGGACATTCAGGTGGAGATCGAAAACGGCACTCTGTCGCTGAAGGGCTCACGCAAGTTCGAAGAGGAGAAGAAGAAGCTGGGCTATCACCGCATTGAGCGCAGCTACGGCTCCTTCGCTCGCTATTTCAGCCTGCCCGAGACGGTGGACCCCGAAAAGGTGGGGGCCGAGTACAAGAACGGTGTCCTCACCATCACGTTGCCGAAGAAGGAACTCGCCAAGCCTCGCACGGTGAAAGTCGAGTTGAAGAACTAGAGCGAATTCTGCCAATCGACAATCGGAAGCCCATTTCTCCTGATCTGACCGGGGCTGGACTCGTTCGTGAATCCGGCCCCGTTTTTTCGTGCGGATTCGGCCACCTTGCGACGCGATCTCAGAATGCGTCGCTCCGCGTCATCGTCATGGCCGCGGGCTTCGGCGCTCACGAGAAGTTACCATTTATGTTGTGCACTACATAACGGGTCTTATGTTGAGCAGCGGATTATGTTGAGTCAGGGGCTGCGTGATGGAAGCGGCGAGGGCCTGACGCGAGTTCGTTGACGGAGCCCTCTCCATAATCACAGAGTCGCCAGAAACGCCAGCAGGTCGTCGGAGGCCCTGAATCGCGCAGGAGCAGAACCGGCGGGTTTCAGTTTCCCGATGGCGCTCTCCATCATCGTCAGGTCCGCTTCGACGTATCCGTGAGTGGTCTCGACACTCTCATGGCCGAGCCAAAGGGCGATGACGGCTGGATCCACCCCGGACTGGAGTAGATGCATTGCCGTGGAGTGGCGAATCGTGTGTGGCGAAATCCGCTTGTTCCGGAGACTGGGGCATGCCATCACGGCGCGGTCAGCGAGCCGGCTCAACAGAAAGCAAACGCCGTGGCGAGAAAGGCGGCGTGCACGCGCATTAGGGAACGCCAAGCCACCAAAGCGGTCGCCGAGTTCTTGAAACCAAGTCCGCAGGACCTGTGCTGTCTTCGCCCACAGGGGAACGGCGCGTTCCTTGCGCCCTTTGCCGTGCAATCTCAGCGAAGCCGGCGCATCCAGAACAATGTCATCGCGGCAGACGCCAACGATCTCGGAAACACGGGCGCCACTGTTGTAGAGCGTGAGTAGTAAGGCGTGGTCGCGCCGGCCATCCCAATTCGACCGATCGGTGGCCGATAGGAGTGCATCCACTTCCGGCCGTGTGAGATAGCCGATCAGCTTGCGCTCCGTTCGCTTGACCGGAATAGCGAGCACCCGTGAGGCAACTGCGACGGCCGCGGGCTCACGCATTTGCACGAATCGGAAAAACGAACGGATGGCGGCCAAGCGGGCGTTTCGCGAGCGGATGCTGTTGGCTCGCTTTCGTTCAATATGGTCCAAGAAGGCAAGAACGACCGGCGCATCGAGCCTCTCAACGTTGAGGGCCGCCGGCTCGATGCCTTGGGTCTCACGAACAAACCCCAAGAGGAGGCGAAACGCATCCCGGTAGGCAGCAACAGTTCGGGGGCTGGCATGCTTTTGGTTCAGCAGATATTCGACGAAGAAGGCCTGCACCAAGGCGGCCGCCGGCGTGGACGATGGCGTCATCGCGCACCTCCCTGGCCTGCAAACTCCTCGAAGCGGCTGGCTGCCTCCCGCAACAGTTCCGGTGTGGCGGTCAGGTACCAGTATGTGTTTTGCGGTTTTGTATGGCCCAGGTATACGGACAGGTGCGGCAAGAGCTTGTTGACATCCATGCCTTGGCGGTACCAACGGAGTAAACGCCGAACCGCAAACGTATGGCGAAGACACCGCAGGTTGGGGCCAAAAGAGCGGGCAGGCCCATGGATGCCCAACCTGCGGACTATCTTCAGGAACGTAGCGCCCACCGTGCTGTAGGCGAGAGGAACGCCGGACTCGGAAACGAAGAAGGTCTGAGCAAGACCGTCATAACCGAGGCGCTTGCGCGTCGACGAATACTTGCGCAAGGCATCGGCGGTACTGGAATCGACCGGGACCAGCCGGGACTTGCGAAACTTCGTTTCCCGGATCACCATTCGTGGTGGAGCGGCTTCCAGTTCCACATCGGCATCGCATAAGCGGACCGCCTCTCCTGGGCGGAGACCGCAGCTTGCAAGCAGGCCGATTAATGTGGCGTAGGTATGAGGCCGCAAGGAACCGGCCGGTCCCAGTTCGTTGGCTGCCTTCATCAGGGCTGCAATCTCTGCCTCGGAGTAGATGTAGGGCGTGGGGCGCACGCCACATGGAATGATGCCGGAGGCGGGGACTTGGACACCGGGCTGATGAGCGCGCAGGTGTACCAGAAAGCAGCGCGCGATGCTCAAACGCTTCGATTGCCAGTTCTGTCCGCCACGTGAAGACGCCCACTCAACTGCCGCCTGGGCTATCATTTGCTCGGACAGCGTGCGCCCTTGCAGAAAGGCCAGGAAGTCAGCCAGTTGCCGGCCTTCCATCCGCATTTCGAAACCGAGCGCCCGCCGCAATTCGAGGTAGCGCTCCAAGTGATTTTCGAGGTCAGCACTGCTCATGCCTCACCTCCCGGCCATGGAAGCGCCACTCTGTGGAGGGCGACTTCATCCAGCTTGGCGTAGATGTTCGTGGTCTCAAGGAGACGATGCCCGAGCACGTCAGCCACTTGTTTGAAACCAACCCCGCGTCTGACCATTTGGGTTGCCGCCGTATGCCTGAAAGCATGGGCGCTCAATCCGCGCGTCGAGATCCCGGCGAGCTTAAGATGGCGCTTGGCGATGCCACTCACTGTACTCGGACCGGTAATGGGGCTGAACGGTGCGCGGGTGCGCAGGAAGAGGAAAGGCTCGGTGCTTTGGGGGCGACTGCTTTGCACGTATTCCGCGAGGGCTTGGCCTACATCATTCGGCAGAGGCAACTTTCGTTCCCGAGCGGATTTCGGAGGGTGGATTTTAAGCTCTCCTTCTCGCCAATCGATATCCGACAGACGGAGGCGGGCAACTTCTCCGGCCCGCAGCGCAAGCCGCGCAAGGAGAAGCAAAATCGCACGGTCCCGTAGGCCGACCGCCGAGTTCTCTTCGCAAGTTGCCAATGTCTGGTCCACTTGTTCCATGGACAGGTGTCTGGGCAATGACGCCAACTTCCACTGGCGGATCGTTGGGACTGCCCCAGTCATTCCTGCCGGAAGTCCGTGGTGCGCAACCAGAAACCGCAGAAACACCCTCATGGAGGTCGCGGGCGCCGCGCAGAACGATGGTTTGAGTTTGGCCGCCTGCTCGCGCACGAAGTCCGAGATCACTTGCGGCGTTACGTTCGCGATCTCGAATGTCCCCGCGGCGAACACCGTCTTGACGAAACGATTCACGTGGCACAAATATTGAACACGGGTGCCCGGCATCAGTCCAGCAACGTGCCGGAGATGAGAGTCGAAGCTGCGTACCAGTTCCTCACATTCGCTGTGAGCAGCACGGGCCGGTTCGTCTCGGTCATCTTGACGGCGAAGCAGCTTGAGAACCTTCGACAACCCGCGCGCGGCGGCACGAAGCGCTCCGTTCTTCCGCCGGGCGATACTGCTCCTGTAGCGCGCCACTGTGGCCTCATCTGCCTCTATAAGGCTCAGTCGATGTCGGCAAAGCCATCGGCCAAACTGATCTGCCACGCGCACGTATCTCCGGATCGTCTCGGGCGGATACTGTTGCTCGTGGAGGGCTTCGGCGAGAATGGGCAACTCACGAGCCAACGGTCCCGATTGCAATCGGGCCAGGGTGGACGTCTGCTTGAATAGCGATTCGATCATGCTCTTCTCCTTTCCGATCCAACCCGGAATGAAGAGCATACGAACCGCCAGGATTATGTTGAGCGACGAGGCCCAAAACCGCCGAAGCGCGAGAGTCGCCGACCGGGACTCAACATAATCCGCCGCTCAACATAATACCCATTATGTTGTGCACAACATAACGGGTCGTTTTTCGCGAGTGCCGAAGTCGCCGTCAACGGCCCGCCCAGCCGGCGCCCCCCGTGGTCCCGCAACGGAAGCGCGCCAGTCTTTCAACTGCTGATTCAGCCGCGCACCGGCCTTCAGGATCATCACCGGCCTTGCCGGGCCACTTGGCGCGCACAACGGATTGTCGAGGCGGAAGACGGAAGTCTGAGTTGAGTTAGCGCAGCTTCGAGAAGATCTCCCGGATGGGCGGCGGCGCCAGCTGCGCGTGCCGGGTCATCCGACACCACAGGACCTAAAGGCTGCCCGCGGATGCCTGCACCACACCGCGAAAATACCGCACCGTCTCTTCCAGACCCTGCCTCAAATCGACCTTCGGCTCCCAATCGAGAATGCGTCTGGCCTTTGTGATGTCGGGGCGACGGCGGCGGGGATCATCCTGGGGCAGCGGCTCAAACCGGATCGGAATCCCGGGGTTCACCGCATCCCGCACATACTCCGCAAACTGCAGAATCGTCATCTCGGCGGGATTGCCAAGATTCACCGGATACCGCTCGTCGCTGAACAGCAGCCGCACCAACCCATCCACCAGGTCCTGAACGTAGCAGAAGCTCCGTGTCTGAGAGCCGTCGCCGAATACCGTCAGTGGTTGCCCGCGCAGGGCCTGATCCAGAAACGCAGGCACCACGCGGCCATCGTCCAGCGCCATTCGCGGACCATACGTATTGAAAATCCTGGCAATCGTGGTGCGTACGCCAAAGTGGCGGTGATACGCCATGGTGATAGCCTCGGCATAGCGCTTGCTCTCGTCGTAACACGACCGCGGCCCAACAGGATTCACGTTGCCCCAGTAAGTCTCCACCTGAGGATGCACGTCCGGGTCGCCGTAGCACTCCGACGTCGAGGTCACCAGAAACCGCGCGTTGTGTGCCCGGGCCACTTCCAGCATGTTGCGTGTGCCCGTGGACCCCGATTCCAGCGTCTCAATCGGGTGCGCGTAGTAGTGACGGGGGCTTGCCAGCGACGCAAGATGCAGCACACCATCAAAGCTTCCTTGCACGTCCAACCGCATGGTGACGTCGCTCTCGACCAACTGAAAACGCGGATGGCCTGTCAGGTGCGCAACGTTGCTCTTCGCCCCAGTAATGAAGTTGTCGACGGCGACAACCGTGTGGTCTTCCGAAAGGAGACGGTCGCACAAATGCGATCCAATGAAGCCGGCAGCTCCGGAAATGAGAAAACGCAAAGATGTAGTTCCTTGTTCTGTTATTCTAGCGGATCGCCCTCGTGCTACCATCTCATGTTCGTATGCTTGTGCTGTCCCTGGTCGAAAAGGTGCTGCTTGCAGGCGCAATTGCAGCGTCCGGATACTTCTTCTGGCTCCGCTTCGGCAGTGTCCTGAAGATCATTCAATCCACCAGGAAAGACGTGACGTTCGAGCTTGGCGACGTGGCTCGCCGTGTCTGGACCTTCGTCTGGGAAGTGATCCTGCAAGCGAAAGTGATCCAGCAGCGGCCACTGCCTGGCTTGGCGCATGCCTTTGTGTTCTGGGGATTCTGCGCCTTTGGTCTCGTTACGCTGAATCATTTCGCCCTCGGCTTCGGACTGGAACTCCTCTCGCCCTCGGGCTTCTTTGGCCGGATCTACTTCGCGATGGCCGCGCTGTTCGCCGTTGCGGTGGCCGTGTCAATTTTCGCCCTTGCCTTCCGCCGCTTTGTGCTTCAGCCGCGCTGGCTGGGTAAGGTCTCCTATGAGTCGGGATTCATCGCTCTGCTGATCTTCACGCTGATGTGGACCTATCTCGCCGACTACGTGATGCATGCGCAAGATCCTGCCTGGAGCGAGACCTGGGCTGCGCGGGTGATCTGGTGGCTGCATTCCGCAAGTATCCTCACTTTCCTTCCGCTCATTCCGCATACCAAGCATTTGCACCTGATCT
>JAEUQE010000599.1 GCA_016789785.1 Bryobacterales bacterium | reverse complement strand
CAGGAACTTCGCACGAGGTGGTTGGGAGACCGAAGGACGGGGTGGTATGGACGATGGAGCCGGCAACGGATGGCCAGGAGAGGGCTTGAGCGGGACGAATCGGGGGTAGCAGCATGGGAGGGTGGTGCGTGGAGGGCCCGAGGAGGCTGAGTGGACGACACGAGGCACTGGCCGCTGGCCCAGGCAGCGGAGCGGAGGTAGAAGCAGATGAGTTGGCCACCGACGGTTGAGCTAGTCGGGCGCGCGAGTGGTGGGAGGGGCCTTGGAGATGCACCTGTGCAATTGAATGGCGACGGCGATGGTGGCAAGATGATCGCGGCGGGCGAGTTTGGAATGCCGGACTACGAAGGCGGAACACAGCGCGAAGGCGATTAACAGAATGAGCACCACGGCAGCCAAGCCCCGGTTGGCGACACGTTCCCGTTTGCCGGCGGCATTGGTTTGCTGAGGACGATGAGCGCAAGCGTGCAGGAAACCATGCTTGAAAGCCCAGTACCGGGTTAGGTCCATCCAGCCGTTGTTCTCCTGTTTCCAGCGATCGTGCCCCAGTCTGCGGATGGTGGCGGCGGAGAACACGTTTTGAGGCAACGTAGTAATCCACAACCATTCGTGATCGGTTGAGTGGATCTGGCGCTCGCCTTCGCGGAAGCGGTTTCTCTCCAGCACCTCTTCAGAGCGCACGACACGAACGGGCACAGGGTTTTCAACGGTGAATGGCAATTCCTCGGTATCCCAGAGTTGGACGTGGTAAGTCTTGTGATCTTGCTTTTCTGTAAACACCTGGTCGGGGTTGCGACTGGCGAACAGACGCACCGCGGATTGATACAACTCAGGCGCGTTCTGTTTGAGACAGATGACGGCGTCCCAGCCAATCTCACGCATCAAGTTCAGCACCGGCGTCTGCGCGTAGAGCGCATCCAGCAGCAAGATGTCGAAGAAACGGCTGCCATACAGGCCGGGTAAGCGCCGCAACAGACGCAAGGCAGCGGTCTGTTCGCCTTCGCCAGGCTGGAGCCATTCGATCGCCAGAAAGGGCTTGACCGGGCTGTGGATCATCTGACAGCCGACAGCCCGGTGGTAATACTGAGTTTGTTCGATCCTGCGTCCGGCCTGATCCTTGGAGACGACGCGGCGCTCCAAGCACTTCTCACAACGCCGGCTGAAACTGGACAACACCTCGATGCCATCAAGGGCGGCGACAAGATGGCCCTGGACGCGGCCTTCATCGAACGCCTTACCGCGCTTGAGACGGCGATTGATGTCCACCAGCATCGTCTCCAGGGGTTCGAGATCGAAGCTGCACAGGCTATAGCGCAAAGTGTCATCGTGAAAAGCCCGTTCGGCGCCGATCCAGTTTTGCAGGTACGAGTGCGACAGGTCAGCATCCAACTGCTGAAAACTGGGCAAGCGAAAGGCGAAGTTGTAGAAGGCGGCCAGGAATACACTGTGCGGCGAGATGTCGGGATCGGTCCTGGCATCCTTCATGCGAAGGGCGTGTTGACGGAAATCGAAACACTTGTTCATCCACTGAACGAACGAGGGCAATGCATGTGTTCTATCTTTCATTCTTGCGACCGTAAGACGGAGGGCCAACAGCCGGGATGCGTGTTAGCGGCGAATTCACCGTCTTGACTTGGACTGTTTCTTGCGGGCGCTCCTGCTGCGCCGCAGCAGTTCGCGGTTGATGTCGGAAATCTTCTCCAGGCGGTCTTTCACAATGTGATCGTTCTCAATCCAGCGGCGCACGGCTTCGACCTGATCCGGGGGAACGGTGAAGCCGCTGCGGTGCGATTGGTCGAGCGTGACACTGAGATACCAGATCGGCCCGTGGCGTTCGCCACGAGCGCATTTGCAAGAGACTTTGCCGCAGGTCATGTAACGTTCCGTCAAGGATCCGCGGAGGATCTCGGACAAGGGTGGCAGGTTCTTGGTCAGTCCTTCGCGACGCTTCCGCAAGGCGAGTATGGAGAGCCTAGACAGATTCTGTCTTTCGCGCATATGACTGCAAGTATTATACACCGAAACGGCTCAAACATAAATACGAATTTGCGTTTTGCGAATTTCCTTCTGAGCTGCTGGTTCCACTCGCCATCCAGTTGGTGTGCGAAGTTCCTGC
>JAEUQE010000598.1 GCA_016789785.1 Bryobacterales bacterium | reverse complement strand
CCATCCGTCCGTCGTGCGCACGATGGAACGGCTCATGAGCCAATCACGCATTGAGTCGCCAGACTACCCCTCCGGCCCGCGCCCTGCCCGGATTTGATAGTCTGGCAGGAACGCCAACCGGCGCCACGCTGGCCTGCGAGACGGCGGCTGTGAAGCCGTGATACTGTACAAGTTTGCATAGTTTACCCAAATCTGCTAATCTCTATAGACATTATGGTGATTCAAGACGCTCTCTCTACCTTCCCTGCCCTGACCCCGCAGGAAATCGAATACGACAAGACCGTCCGCGCCGACATTGATCTCTTCGATCAACACATCCGGAAGTTCCTTGCCGGCGAAATCACCGAAGACGACTTCCGTGCGCAGCGGCTGCGCCGTGGCATCTACAGCCAGCGGCAGCCCGGCGTGCAGATGATTCGAACGAAAGTACCGGGAGGCACGCTGACAGCGTCACAGATGCGGCAGCTTGCCAAGGTCGCCGACGAGTACGGCGGCGGCAAGGGCCACCTCACCACGCGTCAGAACATGCAGTATCACTTCGTGCAGTTGACGGACGTACCGAAGGTGCTGCACCTGCTTGCGGACGGGCGCCTCACCACGCGCGAAGCCTGCTACAACACCGTGCGCAACGTCACTGCCGATTCGCTTGCCGGCCTGCTCCCCGGCGAAGTCTTCGACGTGCGCCCCTACGCGCGCCTCACTGCCTTCGCGTTTCTGCACAAGGAACTGACCGACAGCCTGCCGCGCAAATTCAAGATTTCCTTCAGCGGCTACCCTGGTGACCCGATGCTGGCGGCGATCCACGACGTCGGCTGCCAGGCGGTGATCCGGGATGGCAAGAAGGGCTTCCGCGTCTATATCGGCGGTGGCCTCGGCCCCATGCCGCACGAAGCGCAACTGCTGGACGAGTTCCTGCCTGTCGAAAATCTGATTCAACGCGTGGAAGCGGTGGTCCGCCTGTTCAACAAACACGGCAACCGCAAGAACCGAAACAAGGCCCGGCTCAAGTTCGTGCTGAAGGAGCGCGGCTGGGATTGGGTGAAGGAGACCATCGAGGCCGAGTACGCCGACATCCTCGCCAACGGAGGTGTCCCGATTCCCGAAACCGTACCCGAGGGCTTCGGTGGATTCGTCTCCACGACTCCGCCGCTCGGCACGGGCGCTGACCTGCCCATCATCGGCAATCATGCCGCCGATCCGGAGTTCGACCGCTGGCTTGAGACCAACGTGCGTGAACAGGTGCAACCCGGCTATGCGCTGGTGACGGTGGTGGTCGATCAGGGCAACCTCACCGGCGATCAGATGCGAGGCATCGCGAAGATCGCGGAGGACGCCGGCGAAGGACTGCTGCGTTTCACCATCGAACAGAACATCGCGCTCGGCTTCATCCCGATTGCGAACCTGCGCCGTGTTTATGCGGCATTGAAGGTGATTGGACTGCACGCTGCCGGTGCCGGCGAGATCGAAGATGTGGTGACTTGCCCCGGAGCCTACTCCTGCAATCTCGCGCTGACCAAGACCATGGAGTTGGGCTACGTGCTTCGCGACACGCTGAAGAATCACCCCGACAAGCTCGTGCGCAAGTTGACGGTTCGCTCCAGTGGTTGCCCGAATTCCTGCGGCCAGCACTGGACCGGCGACTTCGGCTTCTATGGCAACGCCCGCAAGATCGATGGCAAGGAAGTGCCTTACTATCTGATGTTGCTCGGGGGCGGCTATGACCGTGATGGCATCATGCGCTATGGTCTCTCGATTCAGAGCATCCCCGCGCGCTTTGTTCCCACCGCCATCACTCGTGTGATCGAGCACTACATCGCGAATCGCGCCGATGGCGAGAGGTTCCGCGAATACGTGATGCGCCACAAGGTGGAGACATTCAAGACAATGACCGCCGATCTTGCCAAGCCCGCGGAGACGTTCCCGGAGTTGTATCAGGACTGGGGCGACGACGTCGCGTACTCGCTGCAGCTTGGCCGCGGCGAGTGCGCATCGTAGCACGGAGACCAGCGGACTCAGGCCGCATCACAGACTTCGATCGTCATCCGTTTGCCGAGCACGGCGAGCGCCGCTTGAATCTTCTCAGGCTGCGTGCCGTGCCCGGGATCGAGCATGCGGCGAACCACCCGTTCATTGACGCC
>JAEUQE010000597.1 GCA_016789785.1 Bryobacterales bacterium | reverse complement strand
CGCATTCGCAAAGAAGAACCACGCGAGCATCCCGCACTGATTGTCGCGTTGACCGCGAATGGGCTTCGCGAAGACGTGGAGCGGTGTCTGGCGGCCGGTATGAACTCGCATCTCGCCAAACCTGTATCCTTGGATGCGCTGCAGAAAGCCCTGTCGTGCGATGCCCGGGATCTGCCTGCGAGCTTCAGCGTCCGCTGACCGGGCGTAACCGTCGCAACGGCCCGGGCCTGGCCCGTACCTCGTGCTTCTATGCCAAGCTGAGTGGATGGATCCACGTTACCCGGTCGGGCAGTATGAATGGCCTGCCTCCCTGAACCAGACTGAGCGGCAGGAAGCTCTGCTAGTCCTCGAGTCGCTGCCATCGAAGATGCAAAATGCCGTTGCGGGTTTGACCCAATCCCAACTGGAGACGCCATATCGCGACGGAGGCTGGACAGTGCGTCAGGTGGTGCATCACGTCGCCGATTCGCACATGCACAGCTACATCCGATGCAAGTTCGCGATGAGCGAAGACCATCCGGTGATCAAGCCGTATGCCGAGAAGATCTGGGCTGCGTTCGACGATGGCGTCAATGAGCCCGTGGAGTCCTCTCTCGCGATCCTGACAGGCTTGCACTCCCGCTTCACCCGTTGGTTCCGCTCATTGCAGGACTCGGATTGGGAGCGCCAGTTTGTGCATCCAGAGAACGGGCCCATGCGGCTGGATGTGACACTCGGTCTGTACGCCTGGCACTCGCGTCATCATCTGGCACACATCACCGAGTTGCGCCGCCGCATGCAGTGGTAACCATTTTAGAGCTTCGCGGGCTCGATGCGAATGGTCACCTCTGTTCGCGCGGGCAGCGTGATGCGCAGCAGTTGCGGGTTCTTTCGCATGCCGAAGATCGATGTGTAGCGCAGCTTCCCTGTGGAATCCGTTACATGGCAGCGGTAGTCGCCCTTGTCGAGCCGCCAAAGACGGGCCTCCGCTGTAATCGGCGACTGCTCAAAGTTGTACGCCGCAATTTCCATCGAGCGGCTGCTCCAATCCACCACAGCTCGCGCGAACTCGCCTTCCACCGGTGTCCAAGTGACCGCGTACATCGGATATCGGTCGCCTCGCGGGCCTTCGCCTCCGAAGAGCCGGTCGCGGTACTCGGTGGGCAGCTTGTAATAGACGCGGTCCGTCCAGAGCACTTCGGTGGTGTACATATCGAAATTCGTACTGAGCCGCTCTTCGGCCGCAGCCGCGAGATCAGCCAACTGGGAAAGCAACGTGGCGCGATCCACCTTCGGCGCCTTTCCGGCGTGCCTCTCAGTGATGCGCAGCGCTTCCGGATTCTTGCGGATCTGCTCGCAGTAGCGCGTGTGATTCCGGCAATCCTTCAGGATCGCAAAGCTCTCTTCAGCGGCTTTCATCCACTTCGCATCACCAGTGAGATCGTGCATGGCAAGAAAGAGACTGGTGAGTGCCTCCTGGGATTCGCCCGACCATTGGAAATAATCCCACTCGGCTTGTGGTTCATCCCATTTCGAGGAGCCAATCATGTACGCGCCGTCGGCTGCGCGAACCACCGACGGAATCAGACCGAACGGTTTGCCATGCGCGGTGGATCGCATGGCAACGCGCCACGATTCGGCCCAGTTGGCGAGCAACGCAATCAGCTTCGGGTCGCGATCAAAGTACGCCGACCACAACGCGGGCCCCGCCGCGCGGGTGTTGAGATGGACATCCACGGCACGCGCGGGTGCGGTATCCATCTCGGTGCAGTTGAACCACGAACTACGGAACCGCCAATGTCCATCGGGCTGTTTCGCGATCCAGTTCTCCGCGCACTTGGCGGTGATGCGCAATCGTTCGCGGCCAACAGGATCATCGGGCGCCAGCGCGGCTCGGAGTGGCAGCGTATCCGTGGACGGCTCGGAAGAATGCTCCACGTCACTCACTCGCCGGCTGTATCCATCCTTGAGTTCGTCACCGTTCCACAAACCATCGGCGAGCCGCAGTACGCCTCTTGTGGCGACCTCGGACCCGAGCCCCGCGCTGAGTGGACCCCAATGCCGCAGGATTTCCACATCATCGCCCCACCCGCCACCAAGTTCCCCATTGGCTTGCTGCCGCTGGTCCACCCACCAGCGCGTGATCGCCTCCATGCGGTACTTCAA
>JAEUQE010000596.1 GCA_016789785.1 Bryobacterales bacterium | reverse complement strand
TGCTTGAGCCCGCGCCGGAGGCACGTCTTGAGGAAATCCTTCGTGCGGAAGGTCTGCCGCCAAGCGACAACCGGATTTCGGTGGCGATTCGATATTGGGACCAGGGAGTGGATCCGCTGGCCTGGGAGAATACGGTAGCCGCGGCCCTTGCGCAAATTCAATCGCGTCACCAGGCGCAAATCGTGCTCGTCCCGTTCCAGCATTTCCCGGGGCAGCAGGAAGATGACGTCGCGGTGGCGCAGCGTGTCGCGGCCCAGATTGGCGGGAAAGACACCTTCGTTTTGAGCGGCGTGTATACTCCCGCGGAAATCGCGGCCGTGCTTGGTTCGTCGAAGCTCGTGTTGGGAATGCGCCTCCACGCTGTGATCTTCGCGCTGCGTGCCGGACGCCCGTTTGTCGCACTCACCTATGACCGCAAGGTGGAGGAAGCAGTCCGCCGCGCTGGCAAGCCTCATCTCGGTATCCGGATGGAGGATCTCTCCACGGACCGGCTTGTCGAGCGGATGGATCTGGCCATGAGTGAACCGCCCGCCGATGTGCGCACTCTGCAATCTCTGGCCAGCGCGACGATGCAGCACCTGCGTGCGAGTTATCCCGGTGCCGCGAAGCCTTTGTCCGGTCCAATCGTGGAACTGGTCCGCAATGCGATCTGGAGCCTGCTTCGATCGAATGCGGAACTGCGTGGGTGGCTTCGGGAACAGAAGATCAACTACGAGTATCAGGTGCAGGTGGAGCAGCGCCGTGCGACCCAGATCGAAGAGCGGTGCCAGCTACTTGAGGCACAACGGGACGCGTTGCAGGCGGAACGGGATCGTCTGGCGGCGGAACGGGACCTCCTGGCGGTGGAGCGCGATGAGTTGCGGCGCAACCTGGCAACGGTATCGGATCAACTCGGAGTGGAGCGGGCCCGATCCTCCGCGCTCGATCGGGAATTGCAGAAGCTCGATGGGCGCACCGCGGATCTGGAACGGCGCCATCGTGAGACTGTTCTACAGTGGGAGGGCTACTTCGATGAGCTCAACCGCAGGCTGGCGGAGTATCGTTCGCAAAAGCCGTGGCTGGCGATGCTGGCGCTTCGCAAAGGTTACATCATCTTTGCCAGACAAGGTCTGTTCGCGGCGCTTCGTTGGACGTTGTCGCTGATGGCGGGTAAAGGTCGCATTGAGACGGAACAGCTCGAGTTTCCGCCGCGGCCACGGCCTCGAGATTAGCCGTGAAGTCACTTACCTTCGGATGAGGGCCGGGCGTTCCAGAAAGCCAGCAAATCGGCCATTTCGCTTCCCGTGAAGCGCGGCCAGACGGCTACTCGCGACTCCTTCCACACTTTGTAGTGGCTCCAGACCGCGCGCAGTGCGCCTACGGAATCGATCGGTGTACGTTTCGCGGGATCCGCATGACAATTGCCGCAGCCGTGTGTTTCGAAAACCGTTCTTCCGCGCAGCGCATTGCCCGCCTCATCGAAATAGCGCAACTCCCACAGATAAGCCAGAATGTCGGAGGTCTCCTGTTGTGACAATGGAGCGGGCGTGCGGGTAAGCATCGGAGCATGATTCCACAGCGCCGCCGCGAGCTCGGTGAGACTGTGCTCGAACGGGTCTCGATCCAGAGCAAGTATGCCACGATGACACTCGGAGCATTCGCGGTTTGCGAAGAGCTGCCGGCCGCGCCCGGCGTCGCCAGAGTCAGGCTGAGGCTGATGATTCGCCTTGCCCGTCCGGAAAGCGATCAGCGACAGAAGGTCGCGCATGTCATCGATACTCAAGCTCGGCCATGCCATTTTCCGCGAATCCATCGCCTTCCGCATCTCGTCGCGATGTTGCCACATGGCATGCAGCAGCGCCGCGGGATTGGCAATCACGTTCCACTTCGCCACGTCGCCCGTGCTATGGCATGTCGCGCAGCGGAGCTTGCCGAACCGGAGGGCGCCTCGTCCCGGATCGCCAATGGGCTCGAAGTATCCGGCCGCGAAGAAGTAAGCGAGCATATCGGCGGCGTTGGCGCGAGCCGGTGGATCGGCCGCTTCCGGGGAGGACCACATTTGCGGAGCATGTCCCCAAACCACGCCGGCGAGCCGCGCGGGCGTGAGCCGCGATTGAAACAGTTTGCCCAGTCCACCCGTGTCCCACATGCTATTCAGCCGGTGGCA
>JAEUQE010000595.1 GCA_016789785.1 Bryobacterales bacterium | reverse complement strand
GGTTGAGAAGGAATGCAGTTGGGCACGAGTGGCAGGCTTGTACGCTGACTTTTTACAGTGCATTGCCGACGGCCGCGAATGGACTCAGCCCCCTGCTCAGGCAACTTCCCCGGCGCCCGCGGCTGCGACGCCTGCACTGCATGACAGCGCCATCGTCGAAGAGCCGGTCATTCATGAGCCGCCCTCCACCAGCGCGGAGCCGCTTGTTTCCGAAGCCTATCTGAAAACGTGGGCGCGCGATGTGGAGTCACAGGATTATCTCGACATCCATCTCACTCGCTTGCGCCGCACCCTCGAAATCACGCCGCCCGGCGCGGAGCCTGACCGTGTGCTCGAGATGGGCGCTTATCTTCAGATCACGCCCGCACTGCGGACCAAGCTCGGCTATGGCGAGGTTCGCGGATGCTACCTCGGGCCGCTGGGCAAGGTCGATCACAAGCACGCCGTCTCGCTCGAAGGAGAGGAGTTCACCTGCGAGATCGATCTGTTCAACGCGGAGAAGGATCGCTTCCCCTATCCCGAGGAACACTTCGCAACCGTGCTGTGCTGCGAGTTGATTGAACATCTGGAACAGGACCCGATGTTCCTGATGTCCGAAGTGAACCGCGTGTTGAAGCCCGGCGGACATCTTGTAATGACGACGCCGAACATCGCGTCGCTACGGGCCATCAAGGCGATCCTGATGGGCTATCATCCGGGGTTCTTCCCTGCCTATTTGAAGCCTTCGCCCAGCGGCAACGATGAGGCGCGCCATGCCCGCGAATACACGCCGCAGGAGATCATGATGATGTTTCTCGACGCGGGCTTCGAGATGACGCTGCTCGAGACCGGACCGTTTCGTGATCTGCCGCGGCCCGAGGAGCACTGGATCCGCAACCTGCTCGATCGCTACCTGCTTTCGAGCCAGTATCGCGGCGACGGCATTTACGCGGTGGGCCGCAAGACCGGTCCCGTCAAAGAGCGCTATCCTTCGTGGTTGTATCAATAGATGGTCGGTTATCACGACGTGCGCGCGGAGATGGAAGACGAAGGCGTGCTGCGCCTGCGCTTTCACGTCGAGAATCGCACGCGTGAGACATGGCCCGCGCACGGAAGCATCGCGCTTGGCAGCCAGATCTTCGATCCGGAAACAGGGCTGTTCATCACCGAAGGCAAGTGGGCCGAGTTTGAGAGTGATGTCGCACCGGGCGCCAGGGTGGCGGTTGAGCTTGCGGTGGCGCTTCCACCGCAGCCTGGTGACTATCGCGTGTACGTTTCTCCCGTCGATTCCCGGAACGGATGGTTCTATCAGCGCAGCGCTCCGTTTCTCGCTTTGGATGCCAGCCTCGCCGATACAACCGCAGCCGTGCGGCGCGTCTCCACAACCACGCTGCGCCGCTTGCGATGGGCGAACGCCGGACCCGCGATCCTGCGCCTCTTCACCGATCCCTTTCGGGAACTCTGGCAATCGCGCAGCCTGATCGCTTCCATGGTGCAGCGCGACATTCTCGCGCGCTATCGCGGCTCTTTTGGCGATGCCTTGTGGACGCTGCTCTACCCACTGTTGCTCATGACCACTTACTTCTTCGTCTTCGGAGTGGTGCTGCAGACGCGCTTCGGCGCGGACCAAAGCCGTACGGGCTTTGCACTCTATTTTCTGGCGGGCATGCTGCCGTGGCTTCAGTTCAGCGAACCGGCCACACGCGCGACGTTCGTGATTCTCGAACATCGCGTGTTTGTGAAGAAGCTTGTATTTCCGGTGTCGATCCTGCCTGTGAATCAGGCGATCGCCGGTCTGGTGACCAGCCTGCTGGCGACGGCCATTTTTCTGATCGCGCTTGTTCTCGCGCGAGGCGCGGTGCCGGTCACCGCGCTGGCGCTTCCCTTGCTGTTGATTCCTCAGATTCTGTTCACGCTGGGTATTTGCTGGTTCCTCGCCGCGACGGGGGTTTATCTTCGCGATCTCGCACAAGTGATCGGACTGCTGCTTACGCTTTGGTTCTTCCTGACACCGATCTGCTATCCCGAGACTTCGCTGCCGGCCGCGCTTGCGCCTCTGCTGATGAAGAACCCGATGTTTCAGTTTGTGCGGGGGTACCGCGAGATCTTTCTCGAAGCGCAGTTGCCGCAGCCGCAAGCGCTCGTGAAGCTGTGGCTTGTGGCGGGCGC
>JAEUQE010000594.1 GCA_016789785.1 Bryobacterales bacterium | reverse complement strand
CGCCTGCGCTTGGAAAATAGAGCCACTGGCTCCGAAATCCCGGCAAGAATGGCTCCGTTTTAAACCGGCGCTAACACCGGATTGTGGTGGACAACCCGCATCTGGTTGCGACGCAGGTTGCCGTGGCGGTGGACGATGAGCGCAACAACCGGCTGGCGTCAAAGGCGATCGCGGAGGCGGCGCCCCGAACGAGCTTCTTCTACCGGGTGAATCCGGGCCGGCACAAACTGAGGATCGGCACGAAGCAGGAATGGATTGTGCAACTCGATGTGAACGCGAAGAAGAACTAGACCTGGAAGTCCGGTAATTCGAAGGAGCAAGGGACGAAGCGTATGCGGCTCTCGAAGTTCGGTTGGATGGTGTTTGCGGTGCCGTTCGGGTTGGCGGGCCAGCCTACGGTAAGCAGAAACGTGTCCGATGGTCTGACGCCCCCATCTGTAGCGCCGGGTGCGCCTCCGGGCGTGAAGGAGATCTCAGGACTGGAGCGGATCAACCTGTACAACGGAAGCCTGTCGGTGGTGGTTCCGCTGCTGACGATCGGCGGACGGGGGGAGGCCGGTTACTCCATGGTGGCACGAGTGAGCGCTGCGCCCTGGACGGTGAACTTAGATAGCGTCCAGGGCCAAGCAGGATACCAGCACACGGCGGCGGCAACGAATCGGGAGCAGTGGCCCTTCGAAGCGCCGTACAGTCCAGGGGTTGTTTATGCCAAGCGCACGGGCGCGTCGCAGGTATTCTGCGGGTCGTCTGGCGATTGGAGATTCTCGATCGTTTACACGCACGTCGTTTTCGAGGAGCCCGACGGCACCCAAATCCCCCTATGGGATGGAAGGGGCCACGCGGGCGGGTGCAATGGAGGGATAAACCGGGGAACCAGGTTTGAGTCGCAGGGGGATGCCAAAGTGGTCTTTTTCGCTAACTCTCCCGTGATCGACTCGGTGACGGTGTCCGACCCAGAGAAGTTCGCGGTTTCCGGAACACTTCAGTTTCCAAATGGCGTGAAGTACCTTGTGGATGCGGGCCGGATCATGAAGATCACTGACAGGAACGGCAATTACGTAAGTCTGATGTACTTCGGTTTTTACTTGACTAACGTGACCGACTCGGCGGGCCGAACGACTACAATCGAGAACGATGTTTACGATGGGAGCCAATACATAGACAGGATCACCTACAAAGGGACCGGAGGCGCGGCAAGGACCATTCGTATCAAGCGGGTGAGGTTTGGAACGTTACCGATACGGCAAGGGCTTTCGACGGGGCCGCCATCGTTCACGAACATCGCCACGGCACAGTCGATGTTCGACCGTCTGTTAACCCATATTTGGCTGCCAGACGACCGGGCGTACACCTTTCAGTACACGCGGTATGGCGAATTGGCGCGTATGGCACTCCCCTCAGGCGCAGCCATTGAGTACGACCACGGCGCCGGCGTGTCCAACGCAGGTTTGATCGCGGGGGCCTATGCGGATGGCCAAGTCCTGGACGACCCGGTGTTTTCCATCAACTCGGACCCAGGCTGGCGACCGTCCGTGTATCGGCGACTACTGGAGCGACGGACATATCCCACGGGGAATGCGCCCCCCGAGGCGACTACGACTTATTCGCGGCGCGAGTCGGTGTCAGCGCCAAACACCTCGGGAGGCAAAGTAACGGCGCTCACGGTCTCACTGGCCGGGTATCTCGAGGAAACAACATCAGGCGCCACATTGCCAGCCAGCGTGGTGAGAAGACACTATTTCCATGAGACCGAAAACTCTCCCAATCCGAGCGAGACCAATTTTGGATCGAAATCCCCGCTGCAGAACATGTTACAGGCGGTGCCGGGGCTGATGCCGAGACTGCCAAGTAACGACAACCCCTTCGAGGGAATCGAGTACCGGACCGAAACGCCGGGCCTGGAGAAGGTGGAACGCGGGTATTCCATGGTGAACCAAACCTCCAGCCCGATGCGGCGAACGACGCGGTTGTGCCAGGAAACGACGACTTTACTCAATGGTGCAAACAGCCGGAGGAAGGAGCAGTACTTTAGATATGACCTGCAAGGTAATCCAACGGAGACCTATGAGAACGCGCGGCGCGTGTCAACGGGTTTGAGACACCTGGCATGGGAATTTAGTGACTAGCGTCCTCTGTCTTGGGGCCCTCCAA
>JAEUQE010000593.1 GCA_016789785.1 Bryobacterales bacterium | reverse complement strand
TGGCCCCGAGTGCGGCCTTCGACATGAGTGTCGAGGCGGCAGGCTGAAGTCTGCGTTACTTCCTGCCTGCAATTAGCCCCAGCGCGCGCTCAGCCCCGCCGGACCGTGCGCCACCGACCGGAAGCCCGCCAGCCGCACCTGCTCCCCGCTGGCATAGGACATCAGAACCATCAGGCCGCAGTCCATGATCTTATCCATCGCGGTCTGGGTAAGAGTAACTTCACCGGGAGGTGTCATCGCCGGTTCCCCGTTATCCGAATAAATAAAGTGCGGCAATCCGCGAATGTTCAGAAATTCATTCGGATCGAAGCTCCAGCCATTCTCCGCGAACGATTGTCCGAGCAGGCAGGCGCACAGGTAAGCCGGGTTGGCCCAAAGAAAATGCTCGTGATTGGGCTTCTCGCCGGGCTTGCCGTCGAATTCCTCAAACTCGAATGCCTCGGTCGATTCAGACGTCTTGCCGTAGGGGCGGCGGACCATGAAGCGCGGAGCAACCAGGCCAATATACTTCGCCTCGGGCAGTGAGCGGATCAGATCCCAACCTTCGCGGTCGGTCGCGGCATTCCAATCCTCGGGATAGGGCGTGGCGGCGAAGGAATCGCAGCCCGCCAGCAGCGGCGAGCCTCCCGCAATCAGCGGCGCACCCGCCTGCCGCGCCAGCAGACCCAGCCGTCCGAGTAAGTTCAGATCCTCCATCCCCGGTCCGAACGTAAGTGCCCCGATCACCACGGCCCACGGATGTGCTCCCGGCGTCCGGACTGTCTGCTCCACTAGTAACTTGTACATCGCCGTCCCGCGCAGGTCGTCGGCGCTGGCAAGGTCGGCGTCTAACTCCTCGCGGCTGATATCGAGCAGAAACACCTTCAACAGGGGGCTGGTTTCGAGTTCCCGTACCAGGAAGTACAGAGCGCGCCAGTTGGCCTCCAACTCCTGGAAGCTCGAATGATGCAGCAGACTCCGCATCACTCCCCCAATGGCCCCGTCCACCTGCTTGATGACTTCGCCGCGCTTTGGATCGGGCTTCGGAGTCAGGTGCGGGGTCACCAGCGCCTTGATGTATTGCTGCAGCGGGTCCGAGGATGGGCGTGCGGGCGCCGCGCCGGGCGACCGTGTTTCGGTGGCTTCCATCGCCTGCTCCAGCAGGCTTCCACCCAGCAGTCCGCCCATGGCTGAAGCAGCCGGCGGCGGAGGCGGTGGCGGTGCGGGCTGCGTTGCCTGCGGCACACTCGCCGCGATGCCAAGGTCCCGTGCGATCTCGCGGAAACGGTCCGAATCATCCAGATCGTCACGCAACTGGCGGAGCTTCGCGAAAAGCGGCAGATTCTGATACAGCCTGTCGGGATGGAAATCGTCGAACTCCCGGAAGGCGATGTCCAGCGGCGGTGCGTCCTTCAGCGGAATGCGGAGTTGCACCTGCATGCTCTCGAAGATTCGCTCGAAGCTGTCGCGATCGATAGCGGTTGCCTTGCGCGGACCCTTGGTGACGATGTTACGGCTGCTCCGGCCGCTGAAGTCACCCATGATGAGGATGCGGAACGGTGTGTCGCGGTCAGGTTTCGTCGTGACCGGCTCCCGTTTTGGCTCGAGTGTGTCGCTCTCGCGACCCGTCTCCACGTCCAGTTGAACGTCGGCGTAGGAAGTGCGTGGCATGATGAGCGCGCCTCCGCGCGCCTGCCTATTATAAACCTGGATCGGCGGCAACGGACACCAGATGTTGCCCCTTCGGGAGTACAAGTATCCAGCTATCATCGAAAATCCAGAGCTTCGGCTCCACCGGCTGGTTGTCGATCAGCAGGCGCTTCGGCGGTTTCGAGAGAACGGCAAACGCCCGGCTTGCGCATTCGTAGGAGAATTCAATGCCAGCGCCGTTTACTTGCGCCGACTTCAATTCGCCGTTGAACTCGAGCAGCCGAAGGGGCGGCTCGGCGTCGCCGCGTTCGACCGTGTGTTCCCCCGGCGGCAGCCACACCCAGCCTTCGCCGCCTACCGGCCATGCGGCGCCGTTCACCTTTGCCGGTCCCTTCCAGCGGACGGCGATGGGGCGCGTGCTTTTCACCGCAGCCCGGTCGCCGTCGCGCTCGAAGGCTTGCGCCAAGGCAGTCGCATAGGGAAGAAACGGCCAGTCGGATGTGAGAATCGAACTCTCAAAGTA
>JAEUQE010000592.1 GCA_016789785.1 Bryobacterales bacterium | reverse complement strand
ATTCACCGACTGTGCAAAAACCAAACCTCTCATTGAGTTGTGTTTGTCTCCCTGGAAGCTATTGCGGAAACAGGAACCGAGATCAACACGCGGGCATCGATTGGAGCGGAAATGCTCCAATCAAGATGTGGGACCAAACCGCATCGTCTGTTTGACGGAAGAGACCACCGAGACTCTTTATCTTTTGGGCGAGCAGCATCGGATTGCCGGCATCTCGGGCTACACGTGCCGGCCTCCGGAAGCGCGTCACGAAAAGCCGAGAGTCTCCGCGTTCACAACGGCGAAGATCGATCGCATCCTCGCGCTCGATCCCGACCTGATCATCGGATTCTCGAATCTGCAGGCACCAATCGCGCACGATCTGATCCGGGCGGGGCGCAACGTGCTGATCACCAATCAACGCTCGGTGGAAGAGATTCTGGGCACCATCGTCATGGTGGGCCGAATTGTAGGAGCGGGCGAGAAGGCGGAACAATTGGCCGACCGCTTGCGCAGTCAGCTCGATTGGATTCGCGCCGAGGCAGCGGCTTTCGCACGGCGTCCGCGCGTGTACTTCGAAGAATGGATGGATCCGCTGATCAGCGGCATTCGATGGGTGGAGGAGTTGATCGAAATCGCAGGCGGAGAACCGGTGTTTCCGGAACTTCGAAAGGAGCACGATGCGGCGAAACGGGTGGTGACTCCGGATGCGGTGATTGCGCGCGATCCGCAGGTGATCCTCGCCTCATGGTGCGGGCGCAAGGTGAATCCGAAGCACATCGCGGCGCGAGCCGGTTGGGAGAGCGTGAGTGCGGTTCGCGACAATGAGATTCACGAAGTGAAGTCGACGCTAATTCTGCAACCTGGCCCAGCCGCGCTCACCGACGGTGTGCGCGAGATCCACCGCATCCTTGCTCAATGGGCCGGGCGTTCGGTTGTTGCATGATGCCTTTGGGATCGTAACGCGGCGCTAGCTTGGTGGCCACCTCAACGGTAGCCGGCTACATCTCGAATTTGAACTGATCGAGCCGTTTGGTATCTGATCATGTTTCGTCTCAGCCCGCAGCGGGCTCGGAGCAACCTCGCGCCCGGCCCACGTTTCGGAATGTCCCGGTGGACTCCCGGAAATGTCAAGCTGCGGGTGAAAACGCGGGGCGTCCCCTCGGCACGCTGCAGGAGTGGGGGTGCACCGTCGTTCAAGGAGCAGGCGCTTCAGGAGATCCACCGGGGCCGCATGTTCGTGCGCGGAAGGCGCAGGTGTGGCCCCGATGAAATCCGAAAATGCTGTAGTGCCGCGGCCCCTGGAGAAGGCGCGGCGCATCGGTCAGGCTAGTACACCTGGCAATCGTCCCTGCAGGCCTGGCGTTCTGCCTCCAGGGAATAGAGCTGCTCCGCATAAGCACTGTAGCAGAGGTGTGTGGCATTTCTCGGCGCCAGGCACGCATTGAGCTGAGCCCGCGCCTCGGCACGTCCGTTCTGATAGCGACGCTCGCAGCGCTGCGTGCAACTGAGGCGTGTTGTCTCGTTGGCGAACATTGCCGTTCCCGCGAGCAGAACTGCCGCGAATGGAATCGCTCTGAGGATTCTTCTTTTCATGTTGTTTCTCTCCGTAGTCCTTCTTGTTGTGTTTCGAATTTCCGCGCCGCCTGGTTCGCGGAACAGCCTTTCTGGCATGCTTTGCGCGCCGATTCGGCCTTAGCCAGGTCGGTTTGCAACAAGCCGTCACAACGCTCCATGCGCGCAAAGCGGGAACGCGCGCACGCTGCGTGCTTGTTGCGGGCCATGGAGGCCGCGGTCTGATAACGCTCGTCGCAGTCCTGCGCTCGGCCGGCACGGAACGATTCGTTCGAATACGCGGTGCCGGCGAACAACATCGCTGCGAAGGCTAAGATCTTCATGCATGGCCTCCGGAATCGTTTTCTATTGAGCGGTGCAGTTCTGCACGCACGCATCGCGCGCCGATTCGGCTTCCGCCAGATCGGCTTGTAGCATCGCCTGGCACCGGTCGAAACCAGCAAATCCCGACCGTACGCAAACCGCGTACTTGCGCCGTGCCGCGGACACCGCGCTTTGGTAGCGCCGTTCGCAACGCGGTGCGCAGTTGGAGCGGAACGTTTCGTTCGCAAACATCGTGCCTGCGAGCAACACGGCCGCGAATGGCAATCCCCGCAACAGTCGTCTCATGATCACTCCTCAGTAAAGTTTTCCAGGCCGGTTTGCGGC
>JAEUQE010000591.1 GCA_016789785.1 Bryobacterales bacterium | reverse complement strand
GGCCGCCAGGGCAGGGGACTGGACGATCTGTTGCTCTACATCCAGTCACACCGCGAGCAGGATTTTGTCGACAACCTCGCCCGCAAACTCCTTGTCTATGCACTCGGGCGGGGGCTTCAACTCTCGGATGAGCCCCTTCTGGGCACGATGGTCAATTCGTTCCGGACCGGCGGAAATCGCTTCCAGGTCCTGGTAGAATTCATAATCAGTAGTCCGCAGTTCCGGAATCAACGCGTTCCGGAACAACTGGCGATTCAAAGCCCGGTAACCCGGAAACCAGCTCGAAAGGCGGAATAACATGGCCCGCAAACTTACTCGTCGAACCGTGCTCCGTGGCGCAGGAGCAGTGGTTGCGCTTCCATGGCTGGAATCAATGGAGGCCGCCGCGCCGCCGCCGAAGCGCTTCGCGGTTCTATTCATGGGAAACGGCGTCAACGAAGACCAGTGGTACGCCCGAGGTTCCGGCGAAACGATGGAATTGAGTAAGTCGCTGGAACCGCTCGCGCCCCTGAAGAAGAAGATCAACGTGATCGACGGGCTCTTCGTGAAGTCTCTTACCGGACAAGGCATTCACCCGGCGCAAACCGGTAGTCTGCTTTCCGGTGCGGCCATTCAGCGTGGGCCGGTGCTGCGTTCCGGCATCACGGTGGATCAGGTGCTGGCGAATCAAATCGGCCAGGACACTGCGCAACCGAGTCTGGTTCTGGCCTGTGAGCAGCCACTTACCGGCTATCACGAGACCAACTTCTCCATGGCTTACAGTTGCCACCTTTCATGGCAAAGTCCCGATTCTCCTGTACCCACCGAAGTGTATCCTTCGCTCGCCTTCGACATCCTGTTTGAGAACCGCGGGGTCATGCGGAATGCGAGTATCCTGGATCGCGTCAGGACGCGCGCGGAGGTGCTCTCCCGCGAAGTAAGTGCGACCGACAAGGCGAAGCTGGATGAGTATCTCACCTCCGTCCGGGAGATCGAGAAGCGTATTGAGCGCATGCGGATCGACAAGCACAAGGCCGACGAGGCGGCGAAGGGCCAAGGCAAACCAGTGTGGATGATGGACCGGCCCGCCAACGGCATGCCGGAGGATCTGCGCGAGCACGCACGCCTCATGTGCGACATCATCGCGCTGGGTTTTCAAACCGACCGTACCCGCGTCGCCACCCTGATTCTGGCCAATGACCTTTCGGCGCAAATCTATCCATTCCTTCAGGTGCGCGAAGGGCACCACGCGGCGTCACATTACAACCTTTCCGACGGTTATGAGCGCATTACGCGCTTCCACCTGAGCCAGCTTGCGTATCTGGCCCAAAAGCTGGATGCGATGCCGGAAGGCGGCGGTACGGTTTTGGATAATTCCTGTCTGCTGTTCCTTTCGAACCTATGGTCCGGACGGAAACACGACAATTCGCGGTTGCCAGTCGTGATGGCGGGCGGGCTTGGCGGAACCATCCGGACCGGGCGAACGCTCAGCTATCTTGGCGCAGCCGGCGAGGACCGCAAACTCAGTGGTTTGTATCTGTCCATCCTGCAGCGGATGGGTGTGAAAATGGACCGGTTTGGCGACGCTACCGCAGGCTTGCAGGACCTATAGAAATCGCATGCCACGAGTAATTGTTGGTTACGGCCAGTATCAGGGCTATCGTCCGGCGGAGCTTCCCAATGAGGTCCTCTACGATCTTGGCCACGACTACCCACTGCAGTTGAAGGTGAATGCGACTCCTGACGCGCACCTCCTGATGATCACCATTGCTCTGCACTCCGAGATTGAACGCCGGCGGAGAGGCGCCGGGCCCGAGAAGCGTTCGCCCACGGTGCGCGAACTTGCGCTCGACATTGTGGATCGAGGCTACCGGAACGCGAGTAAGCAGATCTCGCTTGGAAGCCGTGGCCGCGAGGAAAAGATCTCACGGCTGACAGAGGCGCGGGAGTTTCTCCTTCAGGCAATTACCCGTTCGGCCAGCGATGAGGAAAACGACGGCGTCATCGAGATTCCGGCGCCACCACAAAGTAAGTGGGACAGAGACTATCGCGAGACGTATCCATGCGAGGATGACGACGTCCCATTCTGAATCTCACGTTGTCAACCAGCGATTTTAATCGATCTTAGGCCTTGCATCAGCGCCTTTCCCGCTCTCCGCAGCGCAGCGGCTTTCGCTCAGACGAACGCTCGCATGCGCGTCGCCGGCGCTACACTGAGAGCGTGATTC
>JAEUQE010000590.1 GCA_016789785.1 Bryobacterales bacterium | reverse complement strand
ACGCGATCGGCGATGAAATAGTCGACCCCGTTGGCCGACTTCCTCTCGCCTTCCACCATCACACGCTCACCAGCCCAAGAGGCCAGATTCTCCACGCTCTTCAACCAAACGACCTTGCCCGATGCGGTCACCAGAGCCGCCGGTACGCCACCATGCAGGCAGCGTGCGGCGCAGGCGCGATGTGTTTTCCCCTTGCCCGGGTTCATGACGCCGAGATAGCACTTCGTGTCGACGATCTCACCTTCGATGCGCTCGCGAGAAGCGCCCATCGAACGCACGCTGTCCGGCTCCACTTCGAGCATTCGGATTCCATCACGCTCAATCAGCGCTGCTCGCAACTTCACCCGTCCCTTACGGCCACTCAGATCCCGCTCCGCGGACCACTTGCCTGCACCCGTTAAGGGCCACGTGCCCTGCGGCGTCACGAGAACAGGAAAAGGATCACGAGCCAGTTCGCCTTCGTACTCCCGGAAGACACCATATTCGAAGCGGGCATCCGGAAACGGCGACTGCATCGCCACGAGCACCACCGCGAGCACAAGGCCAGCGGCAAACACCACACTGACAACCAATCGGATCATGGCAGCCGCGCCTCCGAACTCACGTAGACCATGCCATCGACGACGCGTGTTTCGAACGTGGCTACTTGTTCTTGGAACGGCGGCGGCGATCCGCCTGTCTCCGGCAGATACTGATAGCCATGCCACGGGCAGGTGACACAGCCGTCGACAATGCGCCCTTCGCCCAAAGGCCCGCCTTGATGGCGGCACACGTTCGAGAGCGCCGATACCTTACCATCGTGCCGGAACACCGCGATCCTCTCGCCGCCCACGCACACGATGCGCGCCCTCTTCTCGGGAATGTCTTCGAAGCGGCACACCTCCGCGAAGCCATTGCTGAGTGCGGCTGATTCATCCCGATGTTGCTCGCGCCGGGCGGCGGCAATGTGCAACGTCACCACCATCGCCGCGCCGGTTGCAAGCACGATAACAAACACCGGATTCGTTTCAGCCTGAAGCACACCCAGCGCCACGTGTCCCACCAGCACAACGTAGACGCCATACACTCCCATGTGCAGCGTCTTCCACACTGCGGGCGACAGAGCATTCAACCAGAAGTCATGACTTGTCGCCGCCAGCAGGAATAGCCACGCCAGCGCAATCGCGCCGAGCGCTTCAAACGGAAACTCGCGCAGACTTCCATAGCGCGTGTTGCTCGTGAAAAGGCTCTCCAACACCGGCACATCTCCGAACGCGTGGAACTGAACCAGAGTGAAGAGCCCGTGCGCCAAGGCAATCAGAAAAGTGGTGACACCCAGATGACGCCGGTTGTAGAGCAGCGGCAGAAATCGCGGATCGAGCCGGCACAGCGGGCCAATGGCGAGAATCACATGCAGCAGAAACAATGCCAGCGTCCCGAGCCCACGAATCAACAGCGTCTCGATGGTTGCCGAGGGATGAATCCACGTCCCGGCGCCCGCGAACAGCAGCAGATAGCAAGCGACGAACGACAACAGAACCGCGTCATAGACACGCTTGTCGCGATTCCAACCTACAGCCTGATAATGAACACTCATGGTCTTCGCACCCACACGCTCGCCACCAGCACCAACGCGAGCACCACCGCATTGACAACCCAAGCCAGCCGGTGCGCACGGCGAAGAGATCTGGTCATCGCGGCCTCCTCAGCAACAGCAGCGGCCAAAACACCATCGTGCCGGGTATCAGCAACAGCCGGAAGCCGCAACCCGCGCCGCGTGCCTTCTCGTCGAACCGGTCCACTCCGCGCCATGCGAACCACAGCGCGATTGAGAAACTCATGCTGAGGTAGGCTGTCATCATGACGCGATAAACTCCAGCAGTTCCCTGGTCACGCGAGCCGTCTCGGACTCGTTCAGAGTATCCGGCAGCAGCACGTGAACGCGCACACCCATCGGCGCACTCTCCACATCGAGTGTTCGCATCCATGCCACCAGAGCTGCCTTCGATGCCGCATAGGCGGCCGTCAGCGGTGCGGGTGCTTCCACAATGCGGCTGCCGATCGCGGCGAAACGGCCTGAACGCTGCTTCCGGAGATGAGGCATCACCGCACGAGCCAGTGTGATGGCGGAACGATAGTTCAGGTCGAGCATGCGTTCTACCTCGTCCGAGCCAGTCTCATCGGCCATCGCGCCGCTCGCGAAGCCTCCGACAAGATGGATCACGCCATCGAG
>JAEUQE010000058.1 GCA_016789785.1 Bryobacterales bacterium | reverse complement strand
CACCAGTAAAGAGTCCACAGGTGTGTCCGCGGACTCGCCCGACTGCAGGAACGTCGCGCCAGGACCGCTGCCGATGATCCCCAGCAGTTCGGGCTCATAGGTGGAGAAATTCGCCACTGAGTAACTGAAGCTCGATCCGCCGGGGTTCGTGGTAATGGTGAGGCCGTCCAGCGCGACTTGCATTCCATTGCCGGAAATGAGAGCCGAAAAGTACAGCCACGTTCCGGATTCATCCGCGAACGCGCCCGTTCCCTCAGCGCCCATCCAGACAGGGAATGGAGTAAATGCCCACCCGTCATCCCATGCAACCCACGCCGGATCCACCACGCCGGCGCCGGGACTCCATGCCGCCGGATTCGTCGCCGGGTCACCGGAGGGAATCCCACCAGCGAGGATCCCTGACTGCAAGTTGGCAAGAAATGCTCCGTAGGACGGCGAATCCGGAGTCGGTCCGAGCGCGGCGAAAATCTGCAGCGTCGGAGCCGCCGAAAGCGTACCGGCAGCCAGCACCAACATCAGAAGCTTAGTCATTCTTAGACCCTTCGTTTGACTGGTTGGGCGGGGGCTCCGCGGCGGTCAAGGCGAGGCACGCAGGCGGAAGCGCGAAGACTGCGGGATTCGGGGTCCCAACCGAAAAATCAAGATACTGGAGGAAAGATGATAAGGAGGTCGGAGCGCTTTTCCACCGGCTGAGAATCTGCACGGGGACGAGATACTGGCCGTTGCTGTAAAGGCGGTAAGTATCTACGGTGAGCTCGGTTTCGAGCGCCCATTCAAAAACTGTCTGCCGCCCGATCCGAGGGTTGCGGTTCAACGGCTGGCCGGTGAAACACAGAGGTTTGAGCGGCAAAATGTAGGTGGTCCGCGCGCAGTTGGGTGTACTGTCGGGCAGGGGCGTCACCCGGTAGGCGAATCCAAGTGCCGGGAACAGGTAGATTTGCACCGTCAACGGGGTTTCGTTTGGGTTATTGAAAGTGATGTCTACTCTCTGGCGTTGACTCGCGTTGTCGAAATAGATCGTTGTCTCGTCAAAGAAATTGTTGTTTGGGTCAATCACCTCGGTTCTCGAGATGAAGCCGGGGGCAAAACAACGAGGCCCCGAGTATGAGGACCCGGGTGGCGGGGCCTGAGCCTGTAGAGAACAAACCGTGAGAAGTGAGGCCGCAACTGGACCCAGAAAACGAAACACACGCATGGGACAATCCTCCTGTTTCTGGGAGTATGACAGAACCTCCGCCCGCTTCCTACATTCGAAGGTACAGCCGCCAGTAATACTTTCGGCTTACTCGGAAGGTTTCCACCGCCGGATCAACCCGCGCTCCATGGCCAGGACCACAGCGCCGGTCCGGTCCTCCAATTAGCATGAGGGTGATCCTGTCGCAACTGCGCGGTGTCAAGTGCGATCGGTTCCGCGATTCCGCGCAGCACTGATTCAGATGGGGGTAGAGGTCAGACTGTTGGGCAAATCTGCCGTAGCGTCCCCACACCGCTTGGCCGTGCATGGCAGAGACGGCCGCTGCATTTGGCACTCTCCACGGCGATGGAATCCTCGGCCCGCACGTCCAATAGCTCAATCCGTCTTACGCTTGCCACACCGAAACCTCGTTCCCGTAGCATGAGGGCGGCGGAACTGCCGCGACGTCCGCTACCGCCGAGCCCGTTTGCTCCAGAACATCCACAGCAGGCCACCGAAGGCGAGAGTCCACGTTGCGGGCTCCGGCGTATCGAAGGTGCCTGTCAGTTCCCCGGATAGGTTCCCCGTGCCGTAGGAGTAACTCACCGAAAACGGTGTGCCCAGATACGCGTCACGAATCGCAGCCGTGCCCAGGCTGAACCGTTCCGTGTCTGTCAATCCGGGCGCGCGGTAGGGTTGGGCCGCATTGGCGAGGTTCGAACAGCTCAGGTCGAAATAGAAGCCCGGCCCCCGCACCAGCAAAGAGTCCACAGGTGTGTCCGCCGGCTCGCCCGATTGCACGAAAGTCGCGCCAGGACCGCTCCCGATGATTCCCAGCAGCTCAGGCCCATAAGTGGAGAAGTTTGCTACTGAGTAACTGAAGCTCGATCCACCGGGGTTCGTGGTAATCGTAAGACCGTCCAGCGCGACTTGCATTCCATTGCCGGAAATGAGAGCCGAAAAGTAGAGCCAGGTACCGGACTCATCCGCGAACGCGCCCGTTCCCGTGGCGCCCATCCAGACCGGGAAGGGAGTAAATGCCCACCCGTCATCCCATGCAATCCAGGCAGGATCCACCACCCCCGCTCCGGGACTCCAAGCCGCCGGGTCCGTGGCCGGGTCACCCGACGGCAGCCCACTGGCAAGGATCCCTGCCTGCAAGTTGGTCAGAAATGCTCCGTAGGACGGCGAATCCGGAGTCGGCCCGAGCGCGGCGAAAACCTGTAGCGTCGGAGCCGCGGAAAGCGTACCGGCGGCCAGCACCAATGTCAGCAGCTTAGTCATTCTTAGACCCTTCGTTTGGCTGGTTGGGCGGCGGCTCCGCGGCACCAGCGGCGGAGCACCCAGCGGGAAGCGCGAAGACTGAGGGATCCGGGGTTCCAACCGAAAAATCAAGATACTGGAGGAAAGTTGCTAAGAGGTTCGGAGCACTTTTCCTCCGGCTCAGAATCTGCACGGGGATAAGATACTGGCCGGCGCTATAAAGGCGGTAAGTGTCCACGTTGGTCGGGGTTTCACTCGTCCATTCAAAGAAGGTCTGCCGCCCGATCCGAGGGTTGCGGTTCAACGGCTGGCCGGTGAAGCACAGAGGGTTGAGCGGAATAGCGTAAGGGCTCCGTACGCAGTTGAATGTACCGTCGCCAACGGGAAACGCCCGGTAGGCGAATCCAAGTGCCGGGAACAGGTAGACTCGAATGCTCGTCGGAGTTTCGCCAGGGTTATTGAAAGTGATGTCTACTCTCTGGCGTTGACTCGCGTTATCGAAATAGATCGTTGTCTCGTCAAAGAAATTGTTGATTGGGTCAATCACCTCGGCTTTCGCAATGAAGCCGGGGGGGAAACAACGTGGGCCCGAGTATGAGGACCCGGGTGGCGGGGCCTGCGCCTGCAGAGCACAAACGGTGAGAAGTGAGGCCGCAACTGGACCCAGAAAGTAAGACACACGCATCGGACAATCCTCCTTTTTCTGGGAGTATGACAGAACCGCCGCCCGCTTCCTACACTCGAAGGTACAGCCGCCGGTAGTACTTTCGGCTTACCCGGAAGACTTCCACCGCCGGATCAACCCGCGCTCCATGGCCAGGACCACGGCGCCGGTCCGGTCCTCCACCCCGAGTTTCGAGAGAATCGAGCCCACATGCTGCTTCACCGTACTCTCGGTCACGCCGATTTCCGCGGCGATCTCTTTGTTGCTGCGCCCATGGGCGATCGCCTGCAGCACCTCCATTTCGCGGGCCGAGAGTTCCTCGTAGTCAATCCGGCTGGCGAGCGCCGAGGCCGCATCCGCACTGATGGAGCGCAGCCCTCGATGTACGGTTCGCACCGCCGCCGTGATCTCGCTGGCGTCCGAATCCTTCGGCAAGTAGCCCTTCGCACCGGCTGCCAGTGCCCGGTGCACATCTTCATCGCCGAGAAAACTGCTGATGGCGATCACACGGACGCTCTTCCATTTTTCGCGGATCTGCTCCATGGCGCTCCAGCCGTCCATCCCCGGCATGTGGAGATCGAGAAGGACCACATCCACCTCCACGCGCTCCAACACCGCAAGTGCCGCATCGCCCGACCGCGCCTCGCCGCAAACCTCAATGTCCGGCTGCGCGCAAAGGATCGCCGCCAGGCCGGAAAGCACCACGGGGTGATCATCCACCAACAGAACGCGAATCTTCATCTCCACTCTCGCACCAGGTGGATGGTAGCCCCGCCACCGGAACAGCTCTCCACGGAGAACTCGGCTCCCATGTCTCGCGCCCGCTCGCGCATGCCCGCAAGACCGTACCCCGACGCCGGAGCGTCCGGGTCAAAGCCGCGTCCGTTGTCACGGATTCGTAAGCTAAGCGAATGCGGCGACATCTCCAGCGATACGTGCGCCTGCGTCGCGCCCGCGTGTTTTACGATATTTGTCAGCGATTCCTGTACAATTCGGTACACATTTCCCGCCACCGGCTCCTGAATCTCGGAATCTCCCTTGCACTCCAGGCTCACCTGGAGCCTGCCGGTGCGTGCATAGTCATCAATCAGACGCTTCAGGCGAATCCGCAGGTCACCGGAGGTCCGCAAATCATGGACGGACCGGCGAGCCTCCGCCAGGGACGACCGCGCGAGCGCCCTTGCCTCCGTGAGATGCGTCTCCGCGCGAGGCAGATCACTATCAAGCGCCAGCCTGGCGGCTTCCAGATGCAGACTGATCCCGGCAAAGCCCTGTGCCAGAGTGTCGTGAAGTTCGCGGGCCATCCGCGTTCGCTCCGCCATCACGGCTTCGGCACGCTCCCCGGCCAGCAGATGATTATCGTGCGCCAGTGCTAAATGAGACGTAATTACAGCCAAAAAGCGGCGATCGGCCGGAGAATAGGGAATATCAGCCTTCCTCGACCCGAGCCGCAGTTGTCCCATTCCTCCTGGAAATTCGATCGTGAGCTCGGCTTCCTCCAGCACCTCCGGCTCCGGCTTGGCGCCGCGCTTCCCCGCGTAAACCACCTCCACCCACTCAGGATGAAACAGACTCGCGAGCCGGCCGCGCACCTCGTCCACCGTGTCAGCGAACGATGCGCCGGTTCGAATGCTCTCCAGCAGCCCCGTCAAGCCCTGCTCGCGGTCCCAGTCCTCGCGGAAGAACCTCCGGTCCAACGCGGCTTGCACGCGCGTGCGCGTCGCTAGTCCGGCCACCCCCAACACAACACACACGACATACCATTCCGGCGGATGAATCAACTGCGCGACGCTCAGATTGGGATTGCGCCACGCCTGCACCCCCAGAATCGCCAGCGGCAGCAGAGTGAGCGCTTCCAGGGACTGCCGCGCCAGCAGGTATTGCAGTCCCATGCGGATCACCACCCGCACGCCGAGCAACTGATCGGTGACCAGCGCGTAGCCCGCCGCAAGTGGGATCAACAAACCGGGCAGGTTCAGGTAGGCTGCGGCGCCGGCCGAAAAGGGGCGCACCGCGTTCACCGCATGAAACACCAGCATGCTGGCGGCAGCCACCACCAACGCGGCCAGCACCCATTGAATCCTCCGCCGTTCTCGCGGCGATTCGAGCGCGCGGTAGTTGCGGACCGCGGCCAACGCAAGCGCCGCGTAAATCAACGGCGGCACTAGAGCGCTAGCGATCCCGTTCGGAGATCGCGGCCCCACGCCCAGAGGCGCAAGCCATACGTGAAACGGCGCGATCTTCCAGAGCTGCACCACCGCGGTCAGCGACGCGATCCATCCCACCGCGCCCACCAGAAACACCGCCCGCCTCACCATGCGCCATTGCCGGGTCTCCACGGGCTCCACGGGAAACGAGTTCACCGCCACATAGAACGCAACCAGTTGCCATGGATTCAGCAACGCCAGCGGCAAGGCCCACGGCGGCGCAGTCCATCCCCGAATCAGCATCAGGTAGTTCACTTCGTCGAGGAAGAAGAACGCCATGATCGCGCCCGCCCAAAATGCGAGCCGCGCCGGCTTGTAGTCTGGCCGCCGCCAACCGACGATGCCCGCGATGAGGAAGCAGGCGACGCTGTTGATGAGGTCGACCACGGCGGCCCCGGGAGCCGCCCGATGCCCCATCTTTGGTGCAAAATAGGCGATTTCCGCAACAAACGCCGCGGCATACACGATCCCCACAGCGCCAGCGGTTCGCCGGAAAGCGCCAGAGGAAGGCATTGCCCGATTATCGCTCGAATCGGTGCCGATGTTTAGCGAAACGCTTCCGGCACTTCCGGCACGGTTGTGCCAGTGGCAACGGGCCGGTTGACCGAGACGATGACCAGGCACGCGATCTTTCAGGGAAGTGCCCTCCGGTTTTCGCGTTACGCAATTTGGAACCTCTGTGGTTGCCGGGAGGAGGGGACACCAGATCCGGGATGGGACGAGTCTTGCGACAGGTAGCCGGGCTTGGGTTCCCATAAGACCTTGTTTCGCAATAGGGATGTTTCAGGCAGCTCTGGTGTGGCGTGGGTTTGTTTGGTTGGCGGGGTCAAGGTCGGCGCGGTAGCCGGGTTCGCCGGGCAGCGGACCTTCCATCATCGCGTGAAGTGCTTGCTGTGCTTTGAGTTGTTCGATGCGCTGCTTGTCGCGCATGTGCTGGTGATAGAGGCGCATGGTGGGGCCGAGGTCGGCGAGTCCCGGAAAACGTTCGTGGGCATTGTGCTGTTCGCGAAGGACGCGCTCGGACTGGAGTTTGCGCAGTTCGCGCAGGGCCGATTGCATGGCCGAGCGGTTCTGATTGAAATAGCGCTGATAGAGAAGGTAGTCCTTGCGGGTGGCAGGGTCGGCGAGTGGGTCGACACCACGGGAGTCGGCCTCGCGGCCGAGTTCTTCCATGAGGATCTGCGCGCGTTCCATGTTGAAGCGGGCGTTGCGAAGTTGGATGAGTGCGTCTTCTTCGAGGAAGCCGACGGGACGGATGGACTGCCGATATTCCTGTTCGATCTCGGCGAGGAGCGGGCGGAGGTGTTCGGGGCAGAAGAACTTCGCGCCGGAGAGACCGTGCTTGCGGGCGTTCTGGGAGACCTTTTCCTTGCCTTCGGCGGAGGTGGGGCCGGTGGATTTCTGTGCGTTTGCGGCGTTGGCCGCGAGTTTCGCGGCGGAAGACGTGGAATTGTCCATGGAAGTGCTCCTTATCGGGATTCGGAGAGGGTATCTCCGATCCGACGGTAGCACGCGGGTCTTGACGTGCTGGCAGGATTGGGGCAATTGGTGTTGCAAACAAAGCAGATTGAGTTGAGGAAGAACTGTGACTCGATGGGTTCGGAGGGGAGATCTCTGCGAGACCTTTGCCCCCTTGAGGAATAACGCCGGTCTTTTTTTCTTGATTTCAATCGCAACTGCATGTTACTCTCCTGAGATTTCTGTTTCCGCGAATTCGGTCAGTTTGAGGAACTCCGCAAATGCACAGATCGCTCGCGAAGCGGCTGACTGCCCGCCTCAGCGCTCCAGGCGCCAGACTTTTGGGAATACTGTTCCTGGTTGCTCTCAGTCCTCTCGACGCGCAGACGCCCGTGACCCTGCCGGCGGTCGCCGACTCCTACATACAGGATGGACAGCCAAACCAGAATCATGGCGCTGCCACGACCGTGCGAGTACAGGACAGCGGAAACAACCGCGCGTTGATCCGGTTCGATCAGGCGGCAATTGCAAGTGCCGTGGGCACAACGGGATTGGCGTCTGCAAAACTGCGGCTGAATATCGTCAGTAACGGGAATAAATTGGGGCCAGACGGGTGGCGTGGTCGCAGCGCACAGGCTTAATCAGAGTTGGACAGAGGCGGGCGTAACGTGGAACTGTCCGCGGACTCGAACCCGAACAACTCCGCCGCGGACTGTAACCCGCAATGGAATATGGGGAGTTATCCTTCGTGGCCGTTTCGCCAGGAGCCGACCGCGCTGGCGCTTCATGTGAACGCCCAGAGCGGTTGGGTGGAATGGGACGTCACCGCGGACGTGGCGGCGTTCCTTGCCGGCACACCCAACCACGGCTGGCTCGTCCGAAAGGCGGATGAAAGCCAATCGGGACGGGCGGACTATTCATCACGGGAAGGCAGCCAGCCGCCGCAGTTGGTTCTCACTTTGGGCACGCCGCCACCGCCGACCCCCACCCTGACCGCCACCGCCGATACTTACGTTCGCAGCGGAAGTCCCAACCAGAGCCAAGGCTACGACACGATTCTGCGCGTGCAGGATAGCGGAAACAACCGGGCGCTCGTACAGTTTTCGCAAGCGGTGATCGCGAGCGTCGTGGGTGGCGGAACTCTGCAATCGGCGAGAATCCGTCTGTATATCATCGATAACGGCAACAATTGGGGCTCGGCTGGCAGACCAGTCAGTGCGCACCGGATCACCCGAGCCTGGACGGAAGCCGGAGCAACCTGGAACTGCCCGGACGATACGAATCCGGTCAACAGCGCGAAAGACTGCAATCCCGACTGGCAGATGGGCCAGACCGCGAACTGGCCGTTCGTGGCCACACCAACCGCATCGGTGACGCATCAGAACAACCAGACCGGCTGGGTGGAGTGGAATGTAACCGCGGACGTAGCGGCGTTTCTTGCCGGTACCGCCACCAACTACGGCTGGCTGATCAAGAAGGACGACGAGGGCGCCAGCGGGCGTGCCGACTACGGTTCGCGCGAAGGCAACTTCAAGCCGGAACTCGTGCTGACCGTCACGCAGCCACCCACGCAGCCGTTGATCACCAGCATTTCGCCAAGCAGTGCGCAACCTGGGCAGACCCTCACCGTGCGGATCTTGGGAATGAAAACCAGTTTCGGTGCCGGGACCCAGGTCAGCTTCGGCGCGGGTATCCGGGTGGGCAACGGTCCCGAAGGAGGTTTTGGGCCTGTCACGGTGGTGAATGCGACCACGCTGGACGCCTCCATCACAGTAACCGGAAGCGCACTGGAAGGTCTGCGGACGATCTCGGTGCAGAGTGGCGCGACGACTCTGACGTTTCCGGACGGGTTCTTTGTCGAGATTCCCCAACCGTTTTGCTTTCCATTGCTCCCGGGTCCGCATCTCCCGGCGATACCATCACCTTGCAGGCTGGCGGCGTCCCGTCAGGCACGGCGGGGCTGGTCACTGTGACTCTCTCTCCATCTTCCGGCGCGCCGATTGCCGTCACGGCGTCCCTGGGTCCGGAGCTAGCCGGCACACGCGCCATCACCTTCGTAGTGCCCTCCATTCCGCTGACGGCGCCGCTGGACTTCGCGGTAACCGTGTCCGGAAGCACCTCGGTTCGTCCTTTCACGTCCGCGAACAGTCTGATCCTGCAGTTGCGTCTGTCACCGGTGATCAGCAGCGTGTCTCCGTCCGCGGGCCGCGCAGGCGAAGTCGCTACCGTGACCCTCACGGTCGCGAACCTCGATTTGGTGGACAGCCAGAGTGAGGCGCAATTCGGCGATGGCATCTCCGTTGGACGCGTGGTGAATACCGCCGATGGACAGTATGGCCTGATCCGTGTGACCGGGCCGAACACCGGGGTTGCCACGATTGCGTTGAACACGGCCGCATCCTTGGGTGCCCGCACGGTGAAGGTCCGCACGGCAGGACGTGAAGCCACGCTCGCCAACGGCTTCACCGTGACGCAGGGCCTGCCTGCGATCAGCTTTGTCCAACCCGTATCCGGCAGTTTCACGAACATCGCGACGGCAACCGTGCAGGGGTCGGTGAACACTCCAGTGACATCGCTGCTGGTGAATGGTGTCGCGGCCCAACTCAACGGAACGGCGTTTCAGGCCGTGGTACCTCTCATTGAGGGGGACAACGTCATTACGGCAGTGGCGACTACCGCGGCAGGGCTCACTGGAACGGCGAGTACCCAGGTGAATCTGGATACGACTCCGCCGTTCCTCGCCGTGAATTCCCCCGGTGCGGGTTACTCCACTTCCGCCGCCAGCGTCACCATTAGCGGCACGGTCAACGACATCGTGATTGGAACGGTGAACACGCAGCAGGTGAGCGTGTCGGTGAATGGAGCGAACGTCGCGGTGAACAACCGGCGGTTCGTTGCCGCTGATGTTGCGCTGGTTCCAGGCGACAACACGATGACGATCATCGCCACCGATCGCACAGGCAACAATGCGACCTCGACGCTCACGGTACGCCGGATTACGGCGAGTGTGCCCGAGATCCGCGTCTTTTCCGGCAACAACCAAACGGGCACAGCGGGGACGCTGCTTTCGACGCCGCTGGTTGCTACCGTGGTGGATGCAGCGGGAAATCCGATGCCGAACCGTGATGTCGTCTTTCGAGTGGCGGAGAGCGATGGCAGCCTGGATGCCACTGGCGCGGTGAATTCCTTCGTAAACAACGGCGTGGTGCGGTCAGTGGTGGTGCGGACGGACAGCCGCGGCCAAGCGACGGCGCGTTGGACGCTGGGCAGCCGCGCGGGCGCAGGGAACAACCGTGTGGAGGCGAGTGCGCCCGGGTTGAATGGACTGGTCTCGTTTGTCGCGAGCGCGCAGGCGGGAAGCGCGGCGCGAGTGCTGGTGGATGCGGGGAGTAACCAGTTTGGAGTAACTGGCAAACCGCTTCCGTTCCCGTTCATCGTCGTAGTTACCGACACGCGATCCAACCGGCTTGCGAATGTCCCCGTGGTGTTTTCGGTCACGCAGGGCAACGGAGTAATTGACGGTTTGAGCACGGTGACACGGGTTACGGATTCGGACGGACGGGCGCTGGTGACCTTGACACTGGGGCCGGAAGCGGGAGTGGAGAACAACCGCGTGACAGCAAACTTCGCTGGCAATCCGGGCCGGGCGGCAGCGTTTTCCGCGTCCGGGCGAGTTGCAGGCGACGCGGCGCAAACGCGCATCAGCGGAGTGGTGCTGGATAACAGCAATCAGCCGATCCCGGGCGTGACGATGCGGCTCTTTCAGCCCTACAATGCCACCGCCAACAACACGCCCGTTCCGGTGGGTGTACCAGTGGCCACCAACGCGCAGGGACAGTTTCTGATTCAGCCGGCGCCGGTTGGCCGGTACAAACTGATGGCGGATGGCGGGACGGCGCTGCGGCCGGGTCCATGGCCGACGCTGGAGTACGACATTGTGACGGTTGCGGGGCAGAACAATACGGTAGGGTTACCCATTTTCCTGCCGGTGTTGGATACGGTGAACCGGCTGTGTGTCTCGGAGACGACGGGCGGGACGTTGACCTTGCCCGAGGTGCCCGGTTTCTCGCTGACGGTGCTGCCGGGTTCGGCGACCTTTCCGGGCGGGTCGCGGTCAGGGTGTGTCAGCGTGACGCCTGTGCATCATGACAAGGTGCCGATGGTGCCGAGCTTCGGTCATCAGCCCAGGTTGGTCGTGACGATTCAGCCAGTGGGCACGAAGTTCTTCCCGCCGGCTTCGATGACGACGCCGAATACGGATGGTCTGCGTCCGGGGCAGACAGCAGAGTTGTTCTCGTTTGACCATGATCTGGCGAATTTTGTAAGTGTGGGCACGGGGACTGTAAGTGAGGATGGCCGGGTGGTGAAGTCGGACCCGGGAGTCGGGGTGCTGAAGGCGGGCTGGCATGGGGCGGGAAATCCGCCGCCGCCGGATGGGGGTGGGGAGAACGTTTCCGCGGCGCTGACGACCCTTCTCAACCCGGGAGATGAGGCTACGGAAGGCACGATCCTGGACGTGGTCGGATCCGGTAGTCCACCCGATGAAGGAACCTACGCTAATTGGACTGCAGACTCGGCCGTGGGGACGATTCTGGCTCAACCAGCGTGCCCGGGAGTGCCTACCTGCTCGAACCGGGTCCAACTGAACTCGCCCGGTACCCTTCAATTGGCATTCTTGTTCCAGGCGGCGTCGCAGGCGCAAGGCAGCACCACGGTTCGAGTTGCCCCGCGGCCACGTTTGGAGGTCAATCTCACCACCTTGAAACGGGGCGGCACGGCGACTTTCCGGGTCGTTGCTGCCGCAGGGGCGGTCAGTTCGGATTGGCGATTCGAGGTCAGTGATCCGAACGCATCGGGACAAGTGGTTGTGCGTCCCGACAACGGTATGACCTGGACAGGAGTGATGGTTGTCGGCGGTAGGGCGCGCGTAAGGGTACGGGTACCCCCAAATGGTCAAGAGTTCCAACTGGAGCGTACCGTCACGGTTACTGCGCGGCCGGAGTTCAAACTGCCGCCAGTTCCGTTCGAGCAGGTCGCTCATGGGTTCACCGCCCCAAACTCTGGAGTTACACTTACTATGCCTGACCCACCGACGCCGGGGTCGGAAGTAGGGTTGGCTCTCTGGGATCACACCTTTCGCCGGACTTCAGGCCTGATTATGGAGGGGCCAAATCGAGGAGTCGCCTATGTGCAGTCAGTATCAGACGTGGCGTCGTCCGGTGCGAGCACCAAGTTCTACTTTGCGGTACATCGACAAGTAGAGAATCCGCCTGGGACACAAATCGCGAGCGACTTCATGGCGGCGCAGTGTGGCACTTACCCAATTCCTGGCGGGATCATCAACCGCAACGTGCTTCGCGAGAACATACGGAAACATGAGGCGACTTCGACCAATCGCAGCCACTACATCAGCTATAAAGAGACCTTCGAGCGCGAGAATCCTGGTGAACGGGTCGAGGCGTTTATCGCGTTCATCGATCTCGCAAGTGCGACGGCAACGGAAGATTTCCGGAGATTTCGAGAACAGGTTAGGGATGCCTTCAACTCCAAGATCACACTCATAACTACTGAGTATAGCGGGCATGAACTGGCCATTGTACCTGCGCCGCCGCCTGTGTCTCTTCGGTGGCCCTACAAATCCGTGGGCTTTGATGATTTGGGCGTTTACCACGGACCGGCCTCGTATGGGCCGCCGTATTCGACCTGCCCAACACCATGACAAGACGAATCGCCTGAGGAGAGAATGACGAACCGCTGTATGACCGCGTGCGAGGTACTATTGCCTCTGTTGTTTTGCGTTCCAGTTCTCGGGCAGCAAATTCTGGACGCGCGCAAACTCGTTGAAACGCTGCCGACAATGCAGGAACTCCTGTCCCCGGACGAGAGAACTCCCCCGGCTATAATGGCCGACGAAACGCCTGAGGCTCCTATGATGACAGTCTCATTGAGTCGCCAAAGGACAATCGAATCAGAGCTTGGTGGCGCGTTCGACCTTGAACTCCTAGTGAGAAATCGGAGCAAGGACAGTATCATGTTTCCTGCGACACGCGATTGGCGTGTGATGAGATCCGCGTCCAAAGCGGACAAGATCGAGGTGGTCATTTCTGCCGCGCTCCAAACCGAGGGTCTACTGAAAACGTTCCTCGTAGGGTTGGTACTCCATGGTTCCCGTGCGATCCGAAGTTCGGTGATCGTAATGCCTCCAGAATCGACCCTCACCATTATCGTGCCAATGCGCGTTCGATTTGCTGACTTGGTCTACGAGGCGCGGTTGAAGAGCCTCGGATCCATGGAGTTGATCGGGCCCGTCCAGTTGACGTTTAGCGCTGGCGCTCCTTCCCGATTCACGTACCTTCTTGTTACTGAAGAGAAGCTCCGAATCAATGTCAAAGATCGTAATAGGCTCAAGCCAGAACCTGCTAAGCCCAACCCAGAGGCCAGAAGGAACCTGCATGTCCGCCGTGAAACTGCGAGGTAGACTCCACTGATGATCCCGATGCATGGTGCCAAATCGCAAGACCGTCAGATCTTCTCGCGCCCGGGCGTGACGATGCGGCTCTTTCAGCCCTACAATGCCACCGCCAACAACACGCCCGTTCCGGTGGGTGTACCAGTGGCCACCAACGCGCAGGGACAGTTTCTGATTCAGCCGGCGCCGGTTGGCCGGTACAAACTGATGGCGGATGGCGGGACGGCGCTGCGGCCGGGTCCATGGCCGACGCTGGAGTACGACATTGTGACGGTTGCGGGGCAGAACAATACGGTAGGGTTACCCATTTTCCTGCCGGTGTTGGATACGGTGAACCGGCTGTGTGTCTCGGAGACAACGGGCGGGACGTTGACACTGCCCGACGTGCCCGGTTTCTCGCTGACGGTGCTACCGGGTTCGGCGACATTTCCGGGCGGGTCGCGGTCGGGCTGTGTGAGCGTGACGCCTGTGCATCATGACAAAGTGCCGATGGTGCCGAGCTTCGGGCATCAGCCCAGGTTGGTCGTGACGATTCAGCCGGTGGGTACGAAGTTCTTTCCGGCGGCTTCAATGACGACGCCGAATACGGACGGTCTGCGGCCGGGGCAAACGGCGGAGTTGTTTTCGTTTGATCATGATCTGGCGAATTTTGTAAGTGTGGGCACGGGGACCGTGAGCGAGGATGGCCGGGTGGTGAAGTCGGACCCGGGAGTCGGGGTGCTGAAGGCGGGCTGGCATGGGGCGGGAAATCCGCCGCCGCCGGATGGGGGTGGGGAGAATGCGAGTGTTACGGCAAGTCGTTCGGAATTGGTCCTTCACATTGACGGAAGAGCGACGCTGACCGCGGAGGGAAGTCCCGGCGACGGCACATATCAGTGGAGTGTAAGCAACTCCAACATCGAAATACTAGGCGCCTCAAGTTCGTCCTCAGTACAGTTGCGTGGGGCGCAAGTCGGCACTGTCCAGATTAGCGTCCGATATGTGGCTCCATCAGGTGAGCCGGCCACAGCAGTTGTCAATGCGACCGTAGTTCGAGCTCGTTTGATCCGCCTGAGTTGGGGCGGCCCCAGCAAGCAGACACTCAAGAAGACCAATGTCGACTGGACCCAAGATCTTCTGACGGATGTCGGACAAGATATCACTACGGAATGGGATGACCCGGATGGTGCCGGCAACGCCCGTGAACAGAACCCCGTTGCTTACGTTCGCGGTACACGGGCTGCAATTCAATCCGCCAGAATCATCCTGATACCAAGCATTTCCACGACCGCGACGATCCGGCTACAACCCAATCACTCCAGCCTACAGTTTAGTGAAACGGAGGTGTCTTTCGTTAACGGCATCGGCACCCTGAGTCCGACTCAGTCCGGTGGAACGGTGCCAAATTCTATCAGCAACTACGACACTTCCACAGACTGGCACATCTCCTTCGTTGGGCAAGAAAACTCCCCTCGTTTCGGAACCTCACGACAGAAACTAATCACCATATGGAATCGTTCGATCACAACGTCCGACGATCTATACATCCAGAGCGCACGTGGCGGCTCGGCGGCGATGCTCGCACCTACGGCAAAGCGTATGAATCTCCTTACCCAACCGGCTTATGCTGGCGGCCTCAGCGTTTTCGAGCCCATTGTCACAGGGATCGGATCGAAGGTCAGCACGACAGTGGGGTTCAATGTTCTTCGCGACTACCAGACGGACTATAACAACGACATATGGCAGATGCTTCAGAGTCCAGGGGGTGCGAATTGTATTTCGCTGACGCTATTGACGGCTGTGGCGGTCATGGAGATCGGCATTCTCGGAACGAAGAACCTTGCATTCCCAACCAGCCGCGCTGGCGGAGTCGCAGTCGATCAGGACACAAGGCCCATCGGAACCGTGAGTCAACCCCTCATTTTCGTCGATGGGAACCGGGTAGATAACCTATTCGAGGCATTCCTGCGAGTCCGGTTGCCTTCCGGTTTTGAAAAAGCTTGGATAATCGCACCGTTTGTTCCCCAGGTGGCCCCGACCCTCGATCCCCGTGTGGAAGCGTCGGTTGTGTCGCAGAACGGCACAGCGTACAACAACAGGCTGTTTTACCGTGTCTTATACCTTGTCCTCGCGGGCACCCGTACGCTGCCATTTCCGGCAGGACGGCAGTTTTGGGCCGGACCAAATACGGAGCCACCCATTAATACTTATTCACCTGCAGACGAAGTTCGGCTGCCGGTTGACCCGTTGATAAACTAATGGAATTCCTAATGCGCCACAGACGATGGGTGATGCGCGCCGCCGCCGCACTCGCTTCGTTCACTATGGTATGCGGCGGTGCCGATAAAGTGACGGTCACCGGAGTACAGGGAGACGTGACTGGCCTCACTCATAGTTATGGGTTCTCGCCGGATCGGGGGCAACTCGATGTCAACTCCGTGGTGCTGTTGAACAAGGCCACGACTGATCGCTTTAACCGCTATGCCGAGGAGGCTCTGCGGAGGCTTACGCCCAATGGCCGCTATCAGTTGGTCAACGCTATCGGATACAACACCCGATCCGGACAGCTCTACGTTTCTGACTTTAAGGACGGGTCGCCTCGTCCTGGGGAGCTGTCGGTTCAGGAGGTCTGGGATCACCCCTTCTACACTGCATTCGTTCTCAGCGCCGGGCCGAGGAGTCTCGCGTCCGTTGAGGATGTCGTTTCGACAATCAGGAACGCCATGAAATGGGATTCGGTGGCATGGGACCTCGCCGTCCGGCTGGTCGTCGACCCCACGCTCCGCCGATGTTTCGGTCGAGGGTCCTCACTGATGAGTGAGGTTAGTCTCGGCCGCGAAGTTGAGGTGTCGTGTCAAGCTTCCGCAGCGGGCGTGAAGATTGCCGTTCTGCTCGGCAAACGTTTCTTCGCCGGCTCAACCCTTGCAAGAGACTACCAGAACCCTTATCGGTTCGAAGACCCGGACGGCGCAAGATTCAAGATCTTGCCCACAAAGGTGTTGATGGTCGAGTTCGGGCAACTTGAAGGTCGCTTCGGCCGCGCTGCGATGTTTGAGAACGTGCAGCGGCCCTACATTCGCGAGGCGTTCCGCAGGAAGTTGCCCTGCGCCGACTTATCGGCGATGGTTCTTTCATCACGTTCATTGGGAATCACACTGACATACTTTGGGAGCGAAGCGACCCAATCCGATGCCTGGAAGCCGTATGAACGTTGTGTAACCGAACTATACCGGACCCTTACTATCCGTAAGGAAATCGGCGCACTCAGCGCATTGCTTCAAGCAGCGAACCGGACAGCGGCTGTGGATCTGTCAGGAGAAATCTGCGCTGCTGGCGTGGATCCGGGGCTGGCGAACATGGCGCTAGCCTACCTGACCGAGCATGGAAGAGGTGCCAAGACGATCGAGTGTATCCAAGGGATAAGGATCCCTGAGGGGTTCGAGGTTCTAAGGGAAAAAGCAATAGGGGCAGTTCGAAGCCGACATCAATGACGACACCGAATACAGATACGGATGGTCTGCGGCCGGGTCAGACGGCGGAGTTATTCTCGTTTGATCATGATCTGGCGAATTTTGTAAGTGTGGGCACGGGGACGGTGAGCGAGGATGGCCGGGTGGTGAAGTCGGACCCGGGAGTCGGGGTGCTGAAGGCGGGCTGGCATGGAGCGGGAAATCCGCCGCCGCCGGATGGGAGTGCCGAACCGGCTTTCCTGACGTTAGTACCCTCGGTCAAGTTTGCCCGGCCGGGAGACCGCATTGAGTTCACAGCATTCGGAGGGCCTTCTGATGACGTGGAGTCCTACTCATGGCGTCTGGTGGCCGAAGAGGCGGGAGACAATCCTTCGGTCTTCACGATGTTGGCCGAGCCCGCATGCCCACAACAGGCATCCTGCACCGGTGCGGTCTCCAGCCAATCCCCCGCGCAAGCGACGCTGGTAGCCCAGATCCGTACGCGTTCAGGAGATACCACTGAGCGGCGTAGCCGTGTTGCGACTCCCCGAATCCTGATCCAGCGAATATGGTCGGACCAATTCCCGAATGAGCCCGTGGCTAATTTTCTACCGAATGGTGCGGGGGCAAGCGCAGATGCTCTTATACACGTTCTAATGGGAGCTCGAAGCACCGGTAAACTTCATGGCAAGGCGAAGATATCAGTTACGCCAGATACGGACTTCGTTCGATCGAAGATCAGAGTGCAATTCGGTAACGGGTCGTTCGAACCTCAGGGAAGCGGGGCTTTGGACGGTAGCGACCCTTCGATCGCCATCTTTTCGACGTCAGGGGCTACGGATGTTCTCACCATAGTGGCCGGTGCCGACACTGATGGCACACCGGGCCTTAGCTCATCCGAGGTTCTCGAACGGCCTCAGAACCTGAAGTTCCGGACTGTTGCCAGCACAGGATACGGCCTAGCGATCGCTGAAACCACGGCGTTCAGGGCGGCTTTCACCCTATTCGGACAGGCGGGACAGTTCTTAGGCCGCTTCCTTGCAGGGGTAAACCCGACTGGATCAACGGAGGCACCCGGCACAATGGGCATCCCGTCAACGGATCCGTTGGCACTGGAGCACCACGTCGGACTGCGATTCACCTCTCCCAGTGAGGCGACCCTGCCAAAGCTGGTATTTGGGAGAACGTCAAGTCTGAGTCAGACCATTCGTGAGAACGAGAAGTTCCGGATGGAAGTTCTTAGCCGAGTGACATCAGCCAGACCGGCAATCGAGGCGTTCTTCCTCATTCCAGGGAATGCCACACAGACGTATAGGCTGACGACCGTGCGCACGCGGTCGACAGTCTTCTATGAGAACTCTGGCCCTATTCCTGACGCCCTATTCCTCACGTTCGGCAAGGCGGCAATAGAGATTGCGGTCACGGCCGACATTGTCAAGATAGCGTCCAATCCGTCACGGTTTCGGATCGAACAGGCCTCGGTCGACGGCATCCACATCGATCTTTATGATTGGGACCACGACATTGACTCCAATCAGGCACGGGTTCAGGCTGGACATCGAACTCTGGGAAGTGCTGGAAGCGTCTTTCTTTCTGAAGTTGATTTGACAGGAGGAGTGCCCCTGCTTCATGGCACTGTTTTCTAAGTTATGCGTACAAGAAATATTAGGGAGTTGAGCGGAAGCCGGCGGTGCTTTGTCATATCGACTGCGGCAACACTGGCTTGTGCGCGGCCCGGCAACGCGTTCTCCGTGGGTACGTGGACATCCGAATTGCGTAACGGGCTTACCAGCGCGTTTGCTCGAATCAAGGAACCGTGGCCGCACCTGATGCCATACGAGGCGAACAACATGGCCATCGTCCGCGACCCGCAGTATGTTCTTGCAGTCGAATTTCTGAAAGCCCTCAACGAACATGTGCGTCAAATGCGCACTGCTTCCGTCGATCTAAGGACTAAGAGTTGCGCTGAAGTGGTTGGCGCCATGGTGCGACTACGAACTGCTGGAGGATATCTCAACTTACTGTTGGCCGAGGCCACACTTCGAGTGATGACCGAAACGACGTACCACATTCTCCGGCAAGCCAAGAAGCCCACACAGGAGTTAGAGCAGATAGCGTCTGTGCTGTTCGCCCCTCACATGGACCGCCCCTCCGCCGAGCGTTTGATCCGGCGCGAGTTAATCCCGAACACCGTTTCAGAGAGCCAGTTCGCGGAACTGGCATCGGATGCCTCACCTGATGCTGCGATTTCCTGGGCTTACAGGATAACCGCGGGAAAGGAGTCGCCGTTCACGGCATACAGCTTGATCAGGCCAACGTCCGCGTTGATAAAGGAGAGATCCGTAGTCGGCTTGTTGAGGCGGCTCGGGTACGTTTCGGGTGTGTCGCGCTTGCCCCTGTTTGCCCTCTACGAGTGTTTTCGGAAGGGATTGGACATTCAGCGAATCCTGTCGGGGGACGACGCATACTTCGAATCCGCTCTACCGGACGGAGTTTGGTTGTCGAAGCCCATCTCAGGTACAGTACGGGTCGATCGTTTTTCACTCCAGGGGTTGGCCGAATTCTTCGGAAGTGCTGTTTTTTGTGGCAGCCCACTCTGTCAGGTTGCGATTGGATAACATGTCAAATCTACTTGACAGAGTCGCAGTGCTGGCGCTTGCGGCGCAGTACGTTTGCGCCCAGACAGATCTGCAGGATTTGGCGCTTAGCCCGCATCCGACACACGATGAACCACGTATTACCGAGCAACCCTGGAACGAGACGCTGCCGAGGAACGTGGCTCACCCCCCGCGATCGGTTCCCCGGAAAGCCGTTCCCGCGCCTCTGAATGATCGGGACTGGCAGGTATTCCGATCCGCATCGGACTGCCTCGGCAAGATCGCGCGCGGCTACGCTTCCGTTCTCCCCACGAGCGTGGTTCGATTCCGGGAGTCAAAGGAGGGTGACAGTTGGGCCTACCAATTCGAAACATCGGGTTGTCTCAGCCGGCCCTGTCTGACGGGACTTGTCGATACGCCGGGTCGCACGGAATATCAGTTTCTTTTGGAAAGCGATTCCCGTCAAGAGATCACCAGGGATATCGAGGCGCTGTTGCGGTGGCGCGAGACTCCGCTGTACCTTACCGCGATGAGAATGTCCTTCGCACCAGGCTCGAAGGCCGGAATCATCGCTGTCGGAGAAGGAACCGTCGTCCCTGCGCGTTGGAGCACGGGGCGCGGAATTAGTACAACGGTGTTTCGCCGCGGCAGTGTGATCCAATCACATGTTGTCGTTGGTAAGCGGCACTGCGGCGCAGATTATCCGCCTGACCTCTCCTTCGTGCGAGACCGGTTTGAACCGCTCGGCGCGGTGGCAAGCCGCATGGCGGATGCGGAGTTGGAGGGCCGGGTGCTGGAGACACTCAGAGCGGTGAGCCCCGCGGTGCCTTCCTCGGAGCCTGAGATCCTACTCAAGGAGTACATGGGCCGAGTCCCTTCGCCGGAACGAATTCGGGCTCTGTTCCTGTCGGTTGGCTACCCAGGGGATTTCTCGGCTCGTTTCCGGATCTCGGCGCTCCTGGATGGAATGCGTTCACAGGCCAGTATGCTGAACTCCTGCGGTCCGGTTGTCGCGGACTACCTGCGTGGGCTTGCCAGTGCCGGCAATGAGCATAGTGATGCGATCATTCGTGAGACACTGAACTTCGCGCAATTCGCGGGGCTGGATCTTCAGGATGTGGCCGTGGAACTGGTGAGTTGTGATGCCTGCCGTTTCGCGGCCCTGACCTACCTCATCGAACGCGGAACGAGACGGGTGGCCTCCGATTTTCTGAAGGGCCTGAAATTCGAGGACCCGCACGAACGGTTGCGGCTGCAGGCGATCGCGGCGATCGAGTCGCGAGTGGAGAAGAAGGAGTAGGAGCGATCTACGGCTGGGTGGGTGTCGTGGCGGCTCCGAAATGCACACGGCACTAGGCTACCCGATTTAGGTTCGGCGGAGTTCAACGATGAACCATGTTCTTTTGACGGTGTTTTACCTGTCGCTTTGGGCGATTGTGATCTTCTGTATCTACGTTCCGTTTGTTTGGCTGACGGAGCATTGGAACCGGATCGGCCAAGGCCTTGCGTTCCTAACGCTCTGTGCCGCGAAAATCGCGCTGGTGTATGTCTGGTTTGTCACGGGACCGGATTGGTTGTATCTGCCTGGCTTCTTGATGCTTCTGCCAGAGGCTTCCTGCATCTTCCATTTTCGCTTGATTCCAGCGCAACAGTTCCTTCCAGCGTGTGCTTGCGCGGTTCCGATGAATGCTGTTCTTGTTTTGGCTTCAGTTACAGTGTGGAAGGCAATCCGAGCATTCCGCGAAGGCTTGAATGACACACCAGCGATCGGAGAGCGTAGTGGTTCCGGCTGACTGCCAGCATATGCGCTCCATGCGCTCCAGTGCCCTGCGATTGCCGCCGAAGCGACAGGACGGCACCTCGTCGCAGGCGAGATGAAACGGCTGCCGGGTGTGGTGGGAGAATTGGGTTGTGGTTGTAAGGAGTGGGGAGTGATGTGTCCCAGGGGATATTTCGTGCTGCTTGCGGTTCCTTGTTTGTTGGGGGCACAGGCAATTAGCCGTGACCAGATCAAGAGGATCAGGTCTGGTGACCAGTACATCTTCCTTGATCTCGGGAAGGCGAAGGACGCGAAGTCCATGCGCGCGGAACTGAGTGCGTTACTTGGCACGGAAAAGCTGAACTCAAGCCAACTGCGCTATGCTTACGGCGCTCTTGCCCGGCTGGGTGACGATGATGCTTTTCGTCAACTGACGAACGGGATCTGCGAGCCCACCGTGAACGCGCGAGCCGACACCTTTCGACTTCTTGAGTATGTTGGGGATGAACGTGCTGTCGCCTTTCTGTTGAGCCTCTTTCCATATACAACTTACTTTCCTTGGCAGAAATTCGACATTGACACGATCGACCCGCCGTTCGCCAAGCGTGCCATGGTCTCGCTAGCCGAGTTTGTCCGGCCGGCGCCAGCGAGCGGCGGGGAGGCTATTGCCGCGTATTTCGACCACCAGGTGAAAGTGGTCGCTGACAAGTGGTTGGCTTGGGCACGGCGGCAGCCGGAGATGCCGAAGCCTCCCAGGCCCAAATGCCTCGAAGTCGAATGATGAGAAGCCATACCCGCACGGCGGTCCGGTGATACGCTGGTTGCGTGCGATCTGAGTAAGTGGAGGCCAATTGTGGCAGTTCGGAAGCCGAAGCCGTACCGGTTTGAAGTGGCACTTTCGTTTCCCGGCGAGCATCGTGAATTGGTGCAGAGCGTTGCCGAGGAACTCGCCAGCACTCTCGCGAGAGGGAAAATCCTCTACGACAAGTGGTACGAGGCCGAGTTCGCCCGGCCGAACCTGAGCGTCTATCTGCCAGACCTCTACCACAAGGAATCAAGGCTTCTTGTGTTCTTCCACTGCCGCAAGTACGCCACGAAGCAGTGGTGTGGTGTGGAATGGCGGCCCGCACTGAATCTATTGCAGCAGCGCGAGTACGACCGGCTGATGCCGCTGCGTCTGGAACCGTGCGAGATTGACGGCCTTTACCCCATTGACGGCTATGTTGACATCGAGGGGCGTACTCCGAAAGGAATCGCCGAACTCATCCTTCAGCGGTTGAGTCTTATTGCTCCCGCCGCCGTTGCTCCCCCAATCGACAGCATCGTCGCGAGCCTTCGCAATGAGACGAGGGAGAAGATTGAACTACGTTGCGGCACCATCAAGGTGCTCGGTATGGACAAGGACATTCCGTTGGAGGGTGTCTACAGCGACGTGCACTTCATGGAGACTCGCGCCGCCCGCCAGAGCCTCGCGGATTCGATGAAGCAGGGTTATCGGGATCGCGAGGAGACGACGGCCAAACGGGTCGACGCGATGACAGCGCTCAAAGAGCACCCGCGATTGATCGTCTATGGCCAACCGGGCGCCGGCAAGACAACTTTTCTCAAGCGGCTCGCGGTTCTGTGCATCCGGGGAGACTTCGCTCCCACTCTCCTCCCGCTGTTTGTCGAACTCAAGGCTTTTGCGGAAGCGCCCGGCAATCCTTCCCTGCCCGGCTACATGGGCGCCCAGTGTGGCGGGTCAACGGAACTCGAAAGCGTACTCGCGGCGGGAAAAGCCTTGGTGTTGCTGGATGGTCTGGATGAGGTGCGGTCCGCCGACTTCGACCGCGTTCGCAAAGAGATCGAGGCGTTCGTCCTCGCCCACCCGAAATGTCTGGTGGTGATGACCTGCCGCGTCGCCGCGCGGGAGTATGTATTCCAGCACTTCACCGACGTGGAGATCGCGGACTTCACTCTGGAGCAGATCCGGGCATTCTCGGAGAACTGGTTCATGGTTGCAGGGGATCCGGAGAAAGGCCGCCACTTCCTGTCCAAACTGAAAGCCAATCCGGGTGTGCAGGAACTCGCGTCCCGGCCGCTGCTGCTTGTCCTGCTCTGCCTGCTGTTTGAGGAGGGACGCGACTTCGATGCCAACAGAAAGGCAGTGTACTTCGATGGCGTGGACGTGCTGCTGAGACGATGGGACCGCAAGCGGAACATTGAGCGGGACCGGCCGGAGGGTCTCACCACGGCCGTGATCGAGGATCTCCTCTGTCACGTCGCCTACCAACGCTTCGTAAAGAACGAATCTTACTTTGAGCGGCAAAGCATTGAGGGTGAGATTCGTAGCTACTTCGCGGACCGGTCACAGTTGTCGGCCTCGGAGATTGATATTGGCAGGATGCTTGGCTCCCTGGAGGCCGACACCGGTCTGCTGGTGCAGCGCGCCTCGGGATACTACGCGTTCTCGCACCTCACGTTTCAGGAGTACTTCACCGCCGCACGGGTGCACAGCAACCGATCGCTTTTGGCGGAGATGTTGCGCCATGTGGGTGAACCTCGCTGGCGTGAAGTGTGGCTGCTGCTGGTCGCGATGGCCGATCCCAATGAACTGCTCGTCCGCATGAAGCGGAGTATCGACAATCTGGTCCAAGATGACGCTACTCTTGCGGAGATCCTTCGCTGGGCGAGACGGAAAGAACGCGGGCACCGTGGCGGCTACAGGCCGCCAGCGGTGCGCGCGTTCTATCTGTCTATCGTCCGCACCCGCGCCCGCGCCCGCGACCGCGCCCTCGTCCGCACCCGCGCCCTCGTCCGCACCCGCGACCTCGCCCGCGACCTCGACCGCGACCGCGACCTCGACCGCGACCTCGACCTCGCCCTCGACCGCGACCTCGCCCTCGACCTCGCCCTCGACCGCGACCTCGACCTCGCCCGCGACCTCGACCTCGACCTCGACCTCGCCCGCGACCTCGCCCTCGCCCGCGCCTTCGACCGCGACCTCGACCGCGCCCTCGCCCGCGCCCTCGCCACCCAGGGCGGAGAGCGCGAACTGGCTCAGGAACTTACGGTACTCAAGGCGCAGATCCCGTCAGATCCAAAGCGGGATTCCTGGGCCGAAGTCGCCGCATGGCGCGAGCGTCTCCGCGACTGCATGATCCGGCACCGCGACATCGGTCACCGTTGGGAACTTACCGATCAGCAGGCGGAGCGATTCGTAAAGTACCTCCGCGCGAACGAACTCCTTCTCGACCGCATCAAGGCAGCTCCCAACCTCACCAACCGCACCCGTCAATATCTGGAAGACACGATGTTCCTGCCGCCGGAGGATATCCCACCGCCGCCGGAATCTTAACTTAGCTGGCGCGGTATGTGGCGCACGCCCGGTGTGGTATGCCACGCCTCGGGTAAGTCGCCCGGGAAAGGACCTATGACGCAGTTACAAGCGCTCGCGTCTGGCCTCGATCACTTTCTCGCCCCTGCGCCACGAAACCAAGCAGTTCATCCGGCATCGTACCCGAGACTCCCCGTGAAACTCCCACACCTCACCGATGCGAGCGGCGGTGCGGCTATCGCGATCCGCCCGCCGCCCGCCCCGACTTAATCGGCTCCTGCCGCCATGGCGTAGGCTGTGGCCACCGGCGGAGGAGGCGCCGTTTGGCCAAAGCGGACGGAGACGATCTTGGAAACGCCCGGCTCCTGCATGGTGACCCCATACATCGCCTCCGACGCCTCCATTGTGCGTTTGGCGTGCGTGATGATGATGAACTGCGTCGTCTGCGACATCTCCTTCAGCAGACGCACCAGCCGCGCCGTGTTCGCTTCATCGAGCGCCGCATCCACCTCATCGAGCACGCAGAACGGACTCGGCTGGAACTGGAAGATCGCCAGCAGCAGCGCCATCGCCGTCAGCGACCGCTCACCACCGCTCAGCAACAACACATTCTGCAGCTTCTTGCCCGGAGGCGAAGCCATAATGTCGATCCCCGACTCCGACGCATTGTCCGGATCGGTGAGCCGCATCTCGCCCACGCCACCGTTGAACAATGTTTTAAACATTTCCTTGAAGTTTGTGTTGATCACTTCAAAGGCGTCGCTGAACCGCTTCCGCGTCTCGACATCGATCTCCTGAATCGCCTTCTCCGTATCACGGATCGAATCGAGCAGATCCTGGCGCTGCGTGTTCAGGAAGTCGTAACGCTGCTGCGACTCCTGGAACTCGATGAGCGCGTTCGGATTCACGGGACCCAGGTTGTCGATCCTCGTGCGCACTTCCTGATACTTCGCCTCACACTCGGCGAGTTCGTTCTCTTCGAGCGCCGCTTCTTCGGCCGCCGACAGTTCCTCCAGCGGGCAGTTCAACTCCTTGCGGCAGGTCTCATCCAGATACTGTAACTCGGACTGTAACTTCACTAACTGCACTTCCAGGTGCGACCGGTTCTCCTGCGCCGCGGACAACTGCGTGCGCAAGCCGCGTAATGCTTCCTCGGCCTGTGCCAGCGACCCGCGAGCCTGCAGTTCCTGCTCTTCCAGCACCTTCACTTCCTGATCGAGCTTGGCGATCTCCGTTTGATACTCGGTGAGCATCGCATCGATTTCGAGATTGTCCGCCAACAGGCGCGCTCGCTCGACACCGAGCCGCTGCATCTCATTGCCGACATCCTGACGCCGGTTCGACAGTTCGCGAATCTGCCCGTCGAGCCGCGCCCGTGCCGATTGCTCCGCCCGCCGCCGCTCTTCGAGGCCGGCCAACTCGGCCCGCAACGCCGCATGCTCCTCGGCCAGATGCGCGTTCAACTGCTGCAATTCCGCCAACGCGACGCGCGCCGCTTCGAGCGCCGACTCCTGCTGCGCCCGCGCATTCTCCGCCGTGGCCAGCTTTTCCTGCATCACGGCCTGCCGCTCGCGCGCCTTATCGCCATCGGTGGTCAAACGCTGCAGTTCCAACCGCACCACGGACAACCGCTGATTGGTGCGGTTCAACTCCTCCGACAGCTTGCGCATGTCGTGATCAATGGCCAGGGCATCCTTCTCCTGCATTTGCTGGAGCCCGCGCAAACGCTCAAGATCCTCGATGAGAAGATGGATCTCATGTTCGAGGTCCTCGAGCGTTTTGGTGGCCTTATCCACTTGTGACTGCTTCTCCTTTACGGAAGCAGTCAGTTCGCGAAGCTCACGCTTCAGCGCGAGCGGGCCACTGCCCGTTTTCTTGCCGCCGCTCACGGCGTGCCCGTGATAGGACACGCCATCGGGCAAGAGGAAATAGAGATCGGGATACTGCAAGGCGAGCCGCTGCGCCGATGCGCGATCGTCGACCAGGAAGCAGCGCGCCAGACGCGGAATCAACTCAGTGGGCGCCTTGGTGAAGCCGTTGGTCATGCGAAGCTGGGCGCTCAGCCGTGCCACGATGCCCGTCTCGGGACCAATGGCGGGCTCCTGCGGCGCGTTCGACGGAATGCTCGCATCGGGCTCGGGGTGGACGAGGAAGGTCGCGCGGCCGTCGAGGTCGCCACGCATCAGGTCGACGCCTTTGTGCGCTTCCGCCCAATCCCTTACCACTACATATTCCAGTTCTTCATGCAGGAATTCTTCGGTCGCCTTTTCCCACGAAGTATCCACGTCCATGAAGTCGGCCAGCACGCCGAGCGGCTGCAATTCGCGCGCCTGTTTCTTCTCGATCGCCTTAAACAGACGCTTCACGGATTCGGTTGTATATGCGCGGTGCGAAAGCACATCCTGCGTCGAGTCCATGCGCGCCTTGAAGCGCGAGAGGTCGGCGCGAAGCTGATCGAGCGTCTTGCGCGTTTCGGCGGCGCGGGTGCGGCGCATCTGAAGCTCTTCTTCCACTGCGCGGCGCTGATCGACAATCGAGGTCAGCTCCAACTGGCGCGCCGATTGCTTCTTGGTCAGCTCTTCGCGGCTCGCCGTGATCCGCTCCAGGTCGGCGGAGGCGCTTTGCTCTTCGCGTTGCGCGCGGCCTTGCTCGCGGTCGAGCCCCGAAAGGTACTCGCCCACCTGCGCCAATTGGTTCTTCAATGTCGAACATTCGCCCAGCAGTTTCAGCACCTGCTGGCGGCCGACTTCGAGACCCTGTTCCTGCTGGCGCAGAGCGGAATGGCGCTGATCGCGCTCCTCGCTCTTCTTCTGCAAGCGCAGACGCGCATCGTCGCTTTTGTGGTTCAGTTCCGCCAGCGAATCGGAGTTCGATTGGAACTCGGCATTCAGCTTCTCCAGGCGGCCTTCCATCTCAGTGATTTCGGTCTCGCCCTGGGTGAGGCGCTTCTCGATGTTCACCACCTGGGAGGCTTGCGATTCGAGCTTGCCGCGCGAGCGCTCCGCTTCCAGGCGCAGTTCGGAGAGCGACTTGCGGCGGCCGGTGAGTTGATGCTCGAGTTCGAAGCACTGTTCCTGCAGCGAGGCCTGCTGCTTTTCGCGCTCGCCGACATCGGTGGAAAGCGTTTGGAAGATGCGGTTGGCTTCGCCCAAGTCGAGCGCGGTTTTCGCGGCTTCGCGTTCGCGCACACGGAAGCGGCCCGCGAGCGCCCGGCGCAGATGGCCGAGCATCTCGGCTTTCAGCTCTTCATAGCGCTTCGCTTTTGCCGCTTGGCGCTTCAGCGAATTCACCTGACGGCTCACTTCTTCCAGAATGTCGAACACGCGCGAAAGGTTCTGTTTGGCGCCTTCGAGTTTTGCTTCCGCTAACCGGCGCCGCGTCTTGAAACGGCTGACCCCGGCGGCTTCTTCGATCACCGCGCGGCGTTCCTGCGGCTTGTTGCTGAGGATCTGCGTGATGCGGCCCTGCTCGATGATGGCGTAGCTCTCGGGGCCGAGGCCCGTGCCCATGAACAAGTCCTGAATGTCGCGGAGGCGGGCGGTCTTTCCGTTGATCAGGTATTCGCTTTCGCCGGAGCGGAACAGACGGCGGGTGATGGTGACTTCGTGCGGCTTCGCGTGAACGGTGGCATGAGCAGTGTGCCCGTTGGTGTGGCCGTTCGTGTGACCGTTGGCGTGCCCATTCGCATGGCCGTTCGCGTGGCCGTTGGCATGCCCGTTGGCGTGGCCATTGGTTTCCCCTTCGGCCTTGGCCGGGGCCTCGCCATCCTTGAGTTGCGTGACTTCGAGGGACGGGGGCTTCGGATTCGGGTCCACCAGGGTCATGGTCACCGAGGCCATGCCGACCGACTTCCGGTCGCGCGTTCCGGCGAAGATGACATCTTCCATCCGGCTTCCACGGAGGCTCTTGGCGGATTGTTCGCCGAGGACCCAGCTAATGGCGTCCGCAAGGTTGGATTTGCCGCACCCGTTCGGGCCCACAACGGAAGTGAACCCGGCACCGCGGAACCGCAGTTCGGTGCGATCGGCAAAAGACTTGAATCCCTGGATTTCCAGGCGTTTAATCTGCAGCAACTGCCACCCCTTGGTTACAGCTCAACAAGACATGCGCCACCAACCCGTCAGCGGCTGGCGGGGTCTCTCGGGGGATGTAAAGATCATACCGGGAAGCCCTGACGAATGCAAGCGGCATACGATATATTGTGGCCGATTCCCCTTCTCGTCAAGATCCAGTATACGATATTCTCCGATTCTTCTCCATTCTACGGCAAGCAGCCATGGTGATAGGGACGTGCCAGGGAGGAAGGCGGGTCCAACGGAGTTTGGGCACCGGCTATGCCACCCTAACACTCATTGTCGAGGCCCGTGCCCGGGGCCGGCGAATCGCCGTGGTGGATAGTAGGCGCCCGACCAGTTGTACTCTTGGCGCGGCTCGCCAACCCCGCCTTCGGCGATCGCGCGTTTTCGTTCACCTCGCCCTGCACCGAGACGAATCAGTCTCGGCGGGGCAGACTGGAGCCGGCTGAAGCCTGCGCCACCGGAAGGTGCGTGGCGTCAAGATGTAGGAGTGTACAGTATTGTTAAGACCAACATGCCGCAGGGCCGGGAGGCGGCGGCCCTGATTCCTTGGTAAGAGAGGCGCCTCTGAGACTGGCCCATCCGGTCCGGATCACGCGCGTGCCGAGTAGGCTCGCCATGCGCCGGCTCGGTGCCAGGTGCCGGCTCAGATGATCACAATGCCGAGGGGTTGGGTAGGAAGCCGGTTGCCTTCGGTAAGTGCCCGAATTCCGCGAACCGTCCTCTGAGTTACCGATCACTTAAACGCACTTAGAAACGAACCCGGGCATACGGAGCGCTCAGCACCGTTTCGTAAGGCTCTCGCCAACCGCTCCGACGGGGCGCTACGATAGAAAGATGCGACTTTTCGGGATCGCCCTTATCAGCGCAGTCCTTTCCGCTCAGACCTGGCAAAACGTATCCACTGCCGTCAGCAATGCCGACGAGCCTGCGCTCGCGCGCGACGCCTCGGGCAACCTGCACTTCGTGCTGCGCGTGCAGAAGAAGCCGAATACGAGTTACAGCTATGGAGTGCTGGACCGCTCGGGCGCGATTCAGACGCCGCTTGCCGAGACCGCCATCCAGAACTGGGGCAGCCTCTCCACACCGGCCCTATTTGCGTTGCCCGATGGCGCGCTGCACCTCTACTTTGGCGGAGTCCTGGGAGGCGCGGATACCAAGAACGTGTGGAATCAGGGCGCCCTCCTCATCGCGCGCAAGGGCGTCGGCGAAGCGGCCTTCAAGGTGGATCCCGATGTGAAGTCCCAGAACCGGCGGGCCTATCTCGGCCCGGTCGGGGCGGTACGAGGCAAGGACGGCGCGGTCTGGGCCGGGTGGCCCGCAAACGCAGAGTACATCCTTCAGAAGCCCGGCGCGCCGTCGCAGAATGTGGCCGAAGCGAGCGCCTGCTGCACCTATCACGGCCAACTGGCCGCCGACGCCGAATCGGGCGCCATCTATGCCGCATGGTTCTCGAATGGGCGGAACAGCGAAGGGACCTTCGTCAAGCAAGTAAGTCCTGAGGCTGGCAAGGCGATGCTGGTTCCGAATTCAGCCACACAGCATGACGGCAAGCTGGTGGGCCGCGATCCCAACAATCTGGTCGCCATCACAGGCCGCGACAAGGGTGAAGGCGTCTTTGCCGCCATCTGCGCCGGATATCCGCAATGCGCGACGGTGGAGCTTTGGAAGATCGGCACAAGCGCGGGGATGAAGGTGGCCGAAGGGCGCTCATTCCGCATCGCCGCCATCAGCAAAGGGCCGGAGGGGCGGCTGTGGGTCGCATGGATGAACGACCGGTCGACGCCGATGTTCGCGCGGTCGAACCGGGCGGTGACGAAATTCTCCACGCCCGCTTCCCTGCCCGCCCTCAACGACTTCGTACACCGGCTCGCCGTGGAGGGTTCGCATGGCGGGCTCGATGTGTTCGCCAATACGGGCAATTCGATCTCCGTCACCCGCGCCCTGGTGGGCTTGGAGGTGAGCGCGACGCCGGCGCGGGTTCCGGTTGCGGGCGGCAGCGTCACCGTCGCCGTCACCGATGTCGGCGACCCGGTGGAAGGCGTGGCTGTGGAAGTCGCGGGGATCAAAGGCGTGACGGGAGCCGATGGCAGTGTGACGTTGAAGCTGCCCGCCGGCAAGCCGGGCGCGGTAAAAGTCAGTGCCTCGAAGGAGTTCTACCGCGACGGTAGTGGCAGCGTGCAGATGTTCGCGCCCACGCCTGGAAAGAAGTAAGTGCGAGGCTTGGGGAACTGTGCCGGACGCAGCCGGCGGTAGACGGGAACACGGCAGTTATTGCATTGTTCTCCGGAGGGTGCCCGGGGCCTCCGCTCATGCATCGCGGGCGGAGTCTGCACCGCCTCTCTTCGACGAGTAGTTTCCGTCCAGGGCAATGCGCCGCCTCCGGTGGATCATAAGCCCTCAACCGCCGGCACTCTTCCGCCGGTCTTGCCGACCCCGCGTTCACCGGGTGGTGATCGACGGCGCCGAAGGGCGGTAGGCTCGTAGAACCTCGCGCATTTCGTTCACCTCGCCCTGCACCGGGACGAGCCGTCTCGGCGGGCCCGGCGCGGCGGACTGAAGCCGGCTGAAACCTGCGCTACGGCGGACTCGATGAATCGGCACTTGCCGCACGCGCGCGCTCTACTTACTTAATGGAGATAAAACAGACTCAAGCGCGGAACGCCGAGCTTCTCCAGCAGTCTGCGGTCGAGAAACTGCTTTTCGAGCATGGTGAGTTGCTCGGCGCTCATCTTACTCCGGTAGGGGCGAAGGTAACTGTCCAGTTCGCGGCGCGCCTGGAACAAATCCTCGTCAGCCTGTTCGGAACGCGCAAGGGCGAGGAGTTTGTCCTCGAGCGCGGACAGGCGTTGTTCCAACTGCTCCAGGTCCCGCAGATGGTCTGCGGCTTCGTCCGCCAGTCTGTCCAACAACGTGGCCACCTCTTCGAGAGTGGAACGTCCGGTCTGCCGCACCGTGGCCGCGTTCTGCCGCAAATAGCCCTCCAGTTCGGAGGCGGTGAACGGCGCGGCCACCTCCTGTGCAGGCATGGGAACCGCCGACCGTGCCATCTCCTGGGCCTGTTGCATGACGGCCTGGGCACAATAGGCCAGCGAATTCACTTGCTGCAGCTTGGACTTGCGGCTGCGCCACTTTTCGAAAGCGGCGTCGATGCCGCGGAGGACGGCGTCGAGCGGCACGCCGGCATCCTTCCAGACCTCGACCAACGCCCAGTCCAGGGGCGACAGCAGAAACAGACTGGTTCCCCTGGCGCGCTGAAAATGCTCTTCAATTTCCGTAAAGTAATTGAAGTAATTACGGGGCCAATCCTCGATCGGGACTAGTTCCTCTCCCAACCGCGGCTCCTCTCCCAGATCAGGCGCAGACCTTCGAGTGTCAGGTCCTCATCGAGAACCTCGATAAACTGGGAAGCCCGCAGAATCAGGTGCGCCTGGCCGCCGGTGGCGATGGCCTTCGTTTCCGGGCCCATTTCGGCGATGAGGCGTTCGAGCACGCCGTCGATCATGCCGATCATGCCGTAGTAAAGCCCGGACTGTATGCTGCCGACCGTATTGGTACCGATCAATTTCTCCGGTTCGCGGAAATCGACCATGGGAAGACGGGCAGTTTTTGCGAAAAGCCCGGAAATCGAGATTCCGATGCCGGGGCAAATGACGCCACCCATGTAGTCGCCGGTTGCGTTCACGGCGTCGAAAGTAATGGCGGTTCCGAGGTCGACCACCACACAGGGGCCTCCGTATTTGTGAAACGCCGCGACGGCGTTCACCACGCGGTCGGCGCCGACTTCGCGAGGATTGTCGTAGAGCACGCGGACACCCGCGTCGAGTTCAGGACCCACAAACATGGCCTGCGTGCGAAAGTAGCGCATGGCGGTGGTGGCAAGCGTGGAGTCGAGAACGGGGACCACGCTGGAGACGATCATGCCGTCGATGTTGGAAGGGTCCAGGCCGGACAATCCAAACAGATTCAGCAGCAGGATTCCCCACTCATCGGCCGTCTGCTCGTGGACGGTACGGAGGCGCCAGTTGTGGGTCAGCGTCTGCCCGTTAAACAACCCAATGGTGACGTTGGTATTGCCGACATCGAGAGCAAGTAGCATGAAGATTCCAAGTCATTGTATGTCGAAACCGGGGTGCGCGGCTTCCGCCCGGCCAGACGGGTCAGGCGGGGCGCACTCCCCCCGCGAGAATGCGGATAAGCTTCCCATCGCCGGTCTGCAGCATCAGAAATCCGTCCTCATCAAGGCCGGCGGTGGTTCCGCGAAGCGTGTTGCCGCCCTGGTCAACGACGACCTGGCGGCCCGCAACGTAACTCGATGCCTGAGTGAAGAGCTTGAGAATCGCGTCCTTACCTTGAAAGACCAGGATGCCTGTGTGGTGGTCGATGGATTGCATCAGATCGACAAAAAGGGGTTCGCGCGGGAACTCGCGGCCCGCTGCCAGACGCAGCGAAGTAGCGATGGATACAATGTCGTCCGGGAAGGCATGTTGATTGACGTTGATGCCGATGCCGCAGATCAGAGCGTCCTGCAGCTGCTGTACGAGAATGCCGCAGACCTTACGGTCGCCGATGAGGACGTCGTTCGGCCAGCGGAGGTCGACGGCGAGTCCGGTGGTGTTCGTGATCGCCTCGGCCGCCGCAAGCCCCAGGGCCATGGTTGCCAGCGGCAGTTGTGCTGGAGGTAGCGGCAAGCGCAGGATTACGGACTGGTAGAGGCCGAGTCCGGATTCGGAATGCCAGTTGCGCCCATGGCGGCCCTGGCCCGCGGTTTGACGTTCCGCGCCGACGACCGTGCCGGAGAGTGCGCCCATCGACGCAAGGCGGGCCGCGTCATTCATGGTGGAATCGGTTTCCTCGAGCCAGAGTACGGCGCGGCCCTGCAACTTAGTCGAGACACTATCGACGTCAAACGCCATTCTTTCCTCCAAGGTGGGGCGCGCGGCCAACGGCAAGGCGTCGCCCAGCGGCGGCGCCACAATCTTTCATCTTACTGCGGCGGCGGATTGACGATCGAGTAAGCTGGCGAAAATCACCGGAGGTCCTGGTGCGAAAGTGCACTTCCGGCCTCCCGCCCTCTGGCGGGTGCCGCACCGGGAGAAGATCCGGCTGAGCAGGCCACATCAACGTCGAACGGGATTCTCTCCTCCCCACTGTGGGTTGCGCGGGTCGCGCGGCCACAACGGCTTCGGCTGGCGTTGAAGATTCAACGGGCGGTCTTTGTGCGCAAGCGCCCGGGCGGATTGGGACTCGGTTGCGGCCGGCGGCGCCAGAAGAGAAGGCCGCTGAGCCAGCCACCGAACGCGAGGATCGCAGCACGAACGGGAGATGTGGTGGGCTCGGCGGCAGGGAGCACGTGGCCCTGGCCGGGGAGTTCGGGACATGCAGGTTCCGCGTGTTCACCGCGGGCCATGCGCAGCACGCGCAAAGCCTCGACTGTACGCTGAAACTGGATGTCGAATTGGCGCTCGTATTGTTGAATCCTGTCGAGGCTGGTGCGGCGAAGCAGCGGGAGGGCGCGAACGGCGTCGGCAGCGCGCACATTATCCGGAAAGGGCGAATGCGTTTCGCGAAACCGTTCGTAAGTGGCCAGGGAGCGATCGCCAAAGAGCGTGGTTTCGATGCACCAGAGACGGCGCAATCGCCAGTAAGTATTGGTAAGCTGGGCAACCAGTTCCTGTTCCCGCGGCGTGGCGGGCTCCCACTGGTCGAGAAACGACTGGCGAAGAGAGGCGTACTTCCGGGGGCACTCGTCGTGATTGAGTGGGGATCGCGTGCGCAGGCCGTGGACAATCCAGCCCCGGCCCTGTTTCCGGTTGGTTGACTTGCGTTTGTTGTGCGGAAGCGGGCGGCTCCCGAAGAGCGCGGCTGTGACACGCCGGAAGAGACTGGGTTGCGGCATTAGTTACTCCTTCTTGCGGGGCGCTGAGTTGCATTCCGCGTCCGGCAATTCGATGTTGCCATGCCGCACTCGCGGATCCGTTGGATGGGGTGGTGGGTCGGATTGCGACTTCTTTCAAATTTCCGGCCATTTCGGGGCATTTCGGGGCTCGAACATTTTTTTCGAAGATCTGTGACCGCCTCTGGAGGCTGGTCTCCTTCCCAGGGTGGCTGGCAGGGGGACCGCTGGACATTCGGCGCTGCGCCGGTGCATGCTCGGTAAGATGACAGGCACCAGACTGTGCGTTCTGCTGCTGGCGATTCCGGTGGCTCTATTGGGCCAAAGCGCCTGGGAGTCCAGCCTGTATGGCAACTCGGCCGACGTCCAACCTCCGGTTCAACCTGGCTATGTCCTCATGGGCGGCGGGCGCGACGTGGAAGAAGCGTTTCGCTGGTTGATTGAGCGGGCGGGCCGCGGCGATGTCGTGGTTCTGCGGGCCTCCGGCACCGCCGCCTACAACTCCTACATCGTAAACCTGGGCGCGGACTCGTCGGAGACGATCATTCTTCGTGACCGGGAGGCATCGAGCAACGCACAGGTTCTGGACAAGGTGCGCCGGGCAGAAGCGATCTGGATCGCCGGCGGAGACCAGTGGAACTACATCCGGCTTTGGAAGGACACACCGCTGCATCAAGCGCTGCAACGGCACGTGGATGCGGGCCGCCCGATCGGAGGGACCAGCGCCGGCCTTGCCGTGCTGGGCGAGTTCTATTTCTCCGCCCGCCATGACGGTGTTCGCTCGCAGGAAGCGGGACTCAACCCCTATCATCCGAAGGTGACCGTGGAGACGGGATTCCTTCGCATTGACAACCTGCGGCGGCTGGTCACGGACTCGCACTTCAGCCAGCGCAGCCGGATGCTGCGGACACTGGCGTTTCTCGCACGGTTGCAGAAAGACACGGGATCGGCGGAGGTGCGGGCCATCGGGGTGGATGAGCAGACGGCGGTGCTGGTGGAGCCGGAAGGCGCCGCACGCGTGGTGGGAAAGAACCCGGCCTACTTCCTGCAAACCACTCGCATGGCGGATCAGTGCGAGCAGGGGAAGCCGTTGCAACTTTCGGGCGTACGGCTGTGGAGGGTCGAGCCCGGGGGTACATTCCAGCTAACCGCGGCGGAATTCCGTAGCGAGGCCCGCCCGAGCGAAGTTTCAACGAACGGCATTTCAATCGAGATCTCTGGCAAATAGCACTGGCTGATCCGAAGATTGGCACACCAGGCTCTGTGAGCGCTCTGGATCTTTACCGTGCGGATGTAGATGAGGTACGTCGGAAGGAACAGAAGATTCTGAAAGAGGCGGGCAGCGATCGCTTGACCGGAACACGCTACGACTGGCTGAAGAGCCGGGCGAAGATGGAGCTGGAGGATCGGAAGGAGTTCGATTGGGTGCGCAAAAGTGGACTGAAGACATCACGGGCGTGGGCGTTGAAGGAAACCGCGATGAGCCTATTCCCATTAAATCTACGAACGTCCCGCCAGGAAGCACTTCCGGTGGTGGCTGAATTGGGCAACACGGAGCCGGCTCAAGCCAATGATCGAAGTGGCAGGAATGCTCAGGCGGCGCTTCGAAAACATCCTCACCTATCTCAAGCATCGAATCACGAATACTGCCAGCGAATCGATCAATTCCAAGATCCAATGGGCGAAGTACACAGCGCGCGGATTCCGCAACAAGCAGAACTTCATCAATGCAATCTACTTCCATTGCGGGGGGCTGCAACTCGCCCCGTAGCCACTAAAAAGCCCGAAGCCCCCCCGTGGGAGCCATTCGGGGCGCGATGCTCTTCGAGATCTGGTTCCTGTTGGATCGATTAGCGCTCCAGGGCGAGACGAAATCGATCACCTGGCGATCGTTCCGCCGATACACGCTGAAGTCCTTGCGATCGATGGTTAGCACTGTGGATCTCCAGTGTAACTCGCTCATGACAACGATGGACGCGTCGGCCAGATCCATTTGCCGATACCGCGACATCAGCGCTCGGATACGTGCCCAGTGCGCCGAGATATCGAACTTGAGCCGCATCGCTCCGCGTTCCAGCAGTTGGAACAGGGCGTCGACCGGCTCGCAGACGAGCATCGGAGCCCGCACCTGTTTCAAGAGCGCAACGGCCCACGCATGATGTGGATCGTTGCGATTGAGAAAGGCAAGGAGAGGGGCCGTGTCACAAATCGCAATCATGATCGACGGAACCTGCCGCGGGCATTCGTTGCCGACCGTCGACTACCGGCCAAACTGCCAGCGAGGCCGGCGCCAAGCGCGTAGACCGACCCACCCTCTAGAGGCGGAGCCTCGACGAGTTCGCGCACCAGCGCCGCGACACTGCGTCCACTCTGGCGAGCCTGCTGCCTGAGTTGCCGCGCGACATCTTCAGGGAGTTTGATACCTTTCCTCGCGCCCATAGCCAAAGGGTAACTCACGCCTCACTCATGCCGGTATCTGGCCGCGATCTCTTACGGCTCAGAATGGCCCTTTCTTCGCGCAACGCACGCTGAGATTGCAGAACCAGAAAGGAAACGGCAATGATCCACCACAACAGGCACTTTCAATGTGAACGGGCAACCACGCCCGACGCGATGGATACGGTCTTCCGGCTTCGCTACGAGTGCTATCACCGGCGCGGTGCGATCCCTGGGAATCCCGAGCGGCGTTTCTCCGACACCTTCGACCAGTTGCCCAATCACTTCAGCTTCCTGCTCCGTCATGAAGAGGAAGGCGCGCTGGGAACCGTACGCATCAGCGTGGTGGACCAGCAGCGGGGATGGGACTCCGCGCCGTCCTCGAAAGTATTCGGCGATCACCAGGCGTTTCGCGACATTGCGCGCCATTCCTTCGTGGAGGCCAGCCGCCTCTGTTTCGGCCAGCAGGCCCGGCGCGATGTGCTCTACCGCCTGCTCGCCAACATGACCGCCATGGCCGACCTTCACGCCACGCGCTTGCTGGTCGCATGCCCGCGCGTGGAGCACTCGGTCATCTATCAGCGGCTGTTCGGGTTTCGTCCGGTGGCGCCGCCACGGCCTTACTTCGGAGTAAGCTTCGAGACCGAATTGCTCGCCGTGACGCTGGACGAGATCCGCGGCATCGCGAAGCAACACAAGTCGATGGCGCAGGCGTGGAGCGAAGCAACAGGGCGGGTGGCGGCATGATCCTCCTTGCCTGGAGAAACCTGATGCATGACCGTGTGCGGCTCGCGGTCACACTCACCGGCATTGTCTTCTCGCTGGTGCTGATGCTGGTGCAATCGGGACTCTTTCTGGGATTTCTGGAGACGAGCGGCAACATTGTGGAGCGCAGCGGCGCGGATCTCTGGATCACCGCCCCCGGCATTCCTCACGTCAACGCCGGCGCGCCGATTCCGGAGCGGCGGCGGTTTCAAGCTCTGGCGGTTCCCGGCGTCGCGCGCGCCGACAAATTCATCCTGCAGTTCAATCCGTGGAAGCTGCCATCGGGAGCGTGGGAGAACGTGCAGGTGGCGGGCTTCGATCTGGAAGGTGGGATGGGCGGGCCGTGGAACATCACGCGCGGGAACTCCGGGCAGTTGCACTCGATCGATACGGTCGTGGTGGATGAGTTGTACCGGCCGAAGCTCGGCATTCCTGATGGCGATGCGTTGTTCGAACTCAACGGGCGCCGGGCGCGGATCGCGGGCTACACGGCCGGGATCCGATCGTTCACGACGTCGCCGTACATCTTCACCTCGATTCAGAATGCACACCGCTACACGCGAGTGCGGCCGAATGAGACCACGTTTCTGTTAATTCGCACCGCGCCAGGCGCCGCTCCCGTTGAAGTGCAGCAGCGGTTGCGGCGCGCGGTTCCGGGAGTGGATGTGTACACCAACGCGGAGATGCTGGCGCGTACGCGCTATTACTGGATCTTCAAGACAGGCGCGGGGATCACGACACTCATCGGCGTCGTGCTGGGGCTTGCGGTTGGCATGGTGGTGGTGGCGCAGACGATTTATGCGGCGACGGTGGACCATCTCCGCGAGTTCGGAACACTGAAGGCAATGGGTGCGGAGAACTGGCACATCTATCGCGTGATTCTCACTCAGGCGCTGATCAGCGGGGCCGCCGGATACAGCGTCGCAATTGTTGCCGGATGGATGATCGCGCGCAAGAGCGAGAGCGGCACTGCGGCGATTCTCCTGCCCTCCGAGCTTGCCCTGGGCACGTTCTTTCTTGCGCTCGCGATGTGCACGGGCGCTTCCGTTCTGTCGATTCGCAAGGCAACGTCGATTGATCCGGCGTTGGTATTCCGGAGCTGAGGATGAACCCGCTGATTCAGATGGAAGGTGTTTCGAAGATCTATGGCGAGGGTGCATGCCGCGTGCATGCGCTTCGTCATGCCGATGTGGAGGTGCGCGCCGGCGAAGTGCTGATACTCCGCGGGCCGTCGGGCAGCGGCAAGACCACGCTGCTCTCGATCATGGGTGCGATCCTGCGCCCGACTTCGGGGAGCGTGCGGATCGGCGGACAGGAGATCGCGCATCGCAAGGAGAGCGAGTTGCCGCGCGTGCGGCTTCAGTACATCGGCTTCGTGTTTCAAGGGTTCAACCTGTTTCCCGCGCTGCCTGCGATGGAGAACGTGGCGCTGGCCGCGAAGCTGAAGGGCGCATCGTCGCGCAGTGCCCGGCAGCGCGCTCTCGAGTTGCTGCGAACGGTTGGCCTGGAAGATCAGCGTGATCGTTTGCCGGCCGATTTGAGTGGCGGACAGAAGCAGCGTGTGGCGATTGCACGCGCGCTGGCCGGGGATCCGAAGATCATTCTCGCCGATGAGCCAACGGCGGCGCTGGATTCGGTGAGCGGCATCACGGTGATGGAGATGCTCGCATCGCTGGCCAAGGAAGAGGGGCGCGCGGTGGTGGTGGTGACGCATGACTCGCGATTGCTGCGCTATGCGACGCGCGTGGTGGATGTGGAGGACGGCATCGCAGCCGAACGTAGGGAGGTCTTTGTATGAAGCTCGCAGTATGGATTTCGATTCTGGCGGCCGCGTTTCTGGCGGGCCAGCGCATGCCGCAGCAAACGGTGGCTGCCTCGGGAGAGATTGCGCCGATGATGGCCGCGCCGATGATGCGTGGAGCTGGGAACGCCATCGCCGCGGCGGGCCGGGTGGAACCTGCGTCCGAGGAGATCCGTGTCGGGGCCGATCTGCATGGGCGGTTGGAACGCGTGCTGGTGGAGGAAGGTCAACTGGTGGAGAAAGGCGAGGTGCTCGCGGTGTTCGAGCATCGGGATC
>JAEUQE010000589.1 GCA_016789785.1 Bryobacterales bacterium | reverse complement strand
ACGCGATCGGCGATGAAATAGTCGACCCCGTTGGCCGACTTCCTCTCGCCTTCCACCATCACACGCTCACCAGCCCACGGGGCCAGATTCTCCACGCTCTTCAGCCAAACAACCTTGCCCGATGCGGTCACCAGCGCCGCCGGTACGCCACCATGCAGGCAGCGCGCGGCGCAGGCGCGATGGGTTTTTCCCGCACCCGGGTTCATGACGCCGAGATAGCACTTCGTGTCGACGATCTCACCCTCAAGCTGCTCGCGAGGAGCGCCCACCGGACGTACGCTCTCCGGTTCCACTTCGAGCATGCGGATTCCATCACGCTCGATCAATGCCGCGCGTAACTTCACGCGTCCCTTTCGGCCGCCCAGATCCCGCTCCGCGGACCACTTGCCCGCACCCGTCAAGGGCCATGTCCCTTGCGGCGTCACGAGAACAGGAAAAGGATCACGAGCCAGTTCGCCTTCGTACTCCCGGAAGACCCCATATTCGAAGCGAGCATCCGGAAACGGCGACTGGATCGCGACGAGAACTACGGCGAGCACAAGGCCAGCGGCAAACACCGCACTGACAACGAATCGGATCATGGCAGCCGCGCCTCCGAACTCACGTACACCATGCCATCGACCACGCGTGTTTCGAACGTGGCCACCTGTTCGTTGAATGGCGGCGGCGACCCGCCTGTCTCCGGCAGGTACTGATAGCCATGCCACGGGCAGGTGACACAGCCGTCCACAATGCGCCCTTCGCCCAACGGCCCGCCTTGATGGCGGCAGACGTTCGACAACGCCGATACTTTGCCATCGTGCCGGAAGACCGCGATCCTCTCGCCGCCCACGCACACGATGCGCGCCCGCTTCTCGGGAATGTCTTCGAAGCGGCACACCTCCGCGAAGCCATTGCTGAGTGCGGCTGATTCATCGCGATGTTGCTCGCGCCGGGCGGCGGCAATGTGCAACGTCACCACCATCGCCGCGCCGGTTGCAAGGACGATAACAAACACCGGATTCGTTTCAGCTTGAAGCACACCCATCGCCACGTGCCCCACCAACACAACGTAGACGCCATACACTCCCATGTGCAGCGTCTTCCACACCGCGGGCGATAGAGCATTCAACCAGAAGTCATGACTTGTCGCCGCCAGCAGGAACAGCCACGCCAGCGCAATCACGCCAAGCGCTTCAAACGGAAACTGGCGCAAACTTCCATAGCGAGTGTTGCTGGTGAAAAGGCTCTCCAACACTGGCGCGTCTCCAAAAGCGTGGAACTGAACCAGAGTGAAGAGCCCGTGCGCCAAGGCAATCAGAAAAGTGGTGACACCCAGATGACGCCGATTGTAGAGCAGCGGCAGAAAGCGCGGATCCATCCGGCAGAGCGGGCCAATGGCGAGAATCACATGCAGCAGAAACAATGCGAGCGTCCCGAGCCCACGGATCAACAGCGTCTCGATCGTCGCCGAAGGATGGATCCACGTCCCGGCGCCCGCGAACAGCAGCAGATAGCAGGCGACGAACGACAACAGAACCGCGTCATAGACACGCTTGTCACGATTCCAACCCACAGCCTGATAGTGAACACTCATGGTCTTCGCACCCACACGCTCGCCACCAAAACCAACGCGAGCACGAGTCCATTGACGGTCCAAACCAGACGGTGTGCACGGCGAAGAGATCTGGTCATCGCGGCCTCCTCAGCAGCAGCAGCGGCCAAAACACCATCGCACCCGGAATCAGCAACAGCCGGAAGCCGCAACCCGAGCCGCGTGCCTTCTCGTCGAACTGGTCCACTCCACGCCAGGCGAACCACATTGCGATTGCGAAACTCATGCTGAGATAGGCCGTCATCATGACGCGATGAACTCCATCAGTTCCCTGGTCACGCGAGCCTTCTCGGACTCGGTCAAAGTATCCGGCAGCAGCACGTGAGCTCGCACACCCATCGGCGCACTCTCCATATCGAGTGTTCGCATCCATGCCACCAGCGCTGCCTTCGACGCCGCATAGGCGGCCGTCAGCGGTGCGGGTGCTTCCACAATGCGGCTGCCGATCGCCACGAAACGGCCTGAACGCTGCTGCCGGAGATGAGGCATCACCGCACGAGCCAGTGTGATCGCGGAACGATAATTCAGGTCGAGCATGCGCTCTACCTCGTCCGAGCCAGTCTCATCGGCCATCGCGCCGCTCGCGAAGCCTCCGACAAGATGGATCACGCCATCGAG
>JAEUQE010000588.1 GCA_016789785.1 Bryobacterales bacterium | reverse complement strand
CGGCAACTTCTGGAGCAATGCAAGATGTACGTTGCTTCGGTGCGGATCGCCGATGAATTTGGATGCGCGGCCATCGGGATCCAATATCAGCAGGGGTTGAAGGATTGCTGTCCCGCATCGGATTTGGTGGAGGGGATGTTGAACAATCCCGATCGTCCGCCGGTGACCGCGGCCGGCAATGGGCGGGTGTTGTTCGAGGGCGAGATGCTGCCGCACTTCAACGAAGTGGATGAATGCGCGGGACTGGATGGTCTGGTGACGTACCGGGTGTGGAAGGCGATGGGTCTGGATCCGTCGAACACGCTGCACGATGTGCGTTACGGCGAAGAATACAACGGGCAGTTTGTGTGGGTGTTCGAGATTTCGGGCGCGGCGCCGGCGTCGCACTTCATTGGCGGATACGCGGGCGCGGTGAGCGAACGCCAACCTCCGATGTACTTCCCGTTGGGTGGCGGAACCATGAAGGGGATCTCGAAACCCGGTGAGGTGGTGTGGAGCCGAGTGTTTGTGGAGGATGGGAAGCTGAAGGCGGATCTCGGGCTGGCGGAGGTGATCGCGATGCCTCAGGAGGAGACCGAGAGGCGATGGAAGATCACCACGCCACAATGGCCAATCATGCATGCGGTGACTCGAGGCGTGTCGCGGGATCAGATGATGGCTCGGCACAAGTCAAACCACATTCAGGTGGCGTACGCACCGTCGATGGCGGAGGCGAAAAAGGCGCTGCATGCGAAGGCGTCGATGTTCGCGGCGCTGGGGATGGAGGTCGCGATCTGCGGAGTGGTGTAGTTGCGAGTGTGTCGATCGCGGGTGCCGGGGCGCTGAGTATTCGACAATCTGATGAAAAGTGATGAACAGAGATGAGCTGCCCGCGGCCGAGCAGATTCGGCTGGTGGCGGCGGTTTCCGATTCGTCGCTGCGGTTTGCTCTGACGACGAAGGCCTCGCTCTATGCGAGGGCGGAGATTCCAGAATATTGGGTTGTGGACTTGAACGCGCGGCGGATCGTGGTACATCGGGAGCCGTGCGAAGGCCAGTACACTTCCGTGCGGGCTTACGGCGAGAACGAGCCTGTTTGTCCGATTGCGGCGCCGGATGATGGCGTTCCGGTTGCTTCGCTCTTTGGGTGATCGGAGCAGGCTGGAAGGCGGCGTTCAGCGAAAGCCGGGCGGTCGGGCGGCCTTGTCGGAGAATTCCGCCGGAATCCGGCTGGTCGCGGTAGGGGCGATTTCGATCCACCGCCCCCGTGTCAACCATCGAAGTCGGGTCTGATCAACCCTTGGCAGGCGCGCTGTTCAGGGAGGCTTCGTATTCGGTGGGACAGCCGAACCCTTCGATCTCAACGCCGAGGCCGCGCAGTGCGTCCGTGGCGGTAAGGCGGCGGTAACCGTTGAACGTCATCACGTGCGCGAACATGCCGCCGAAAGTGAAGGTTTCGGGCGGCTGGCAGAGTGCGTCGACGAACGTGTCGCCCCAGGCCCCGCGCTGGCTCACGCCGGAGAGTACGCCATGGAATGCGGCATCCACCTTCTCCAGACGCGCCAGCAGGGAGGCGGGTGATGCCTTTTGCGTGGAAGTCGCGGGTAACTCGCCGCCCGTAAGTGCCGCGGTCCACACTTCTTTCGTAAATACAATGCGTTCGAGAATTTCGCGCAAATTCTGTTCGGGCGCTTCCCAAGGCAGTAACTTCGTCTGGTGGCGCAGGGGTTTGTCGAGTTGCTCATCGGTAAGTGTTTTCGCGGCTTCCAGCAGGCGGCGGGTATGCCAGGAGTCGTGGCCGGCGAAGAGGTCGTACAGGTTCATGGTATCTCCTTCTGAGCGGGATCCCGGTGCGCAGAAATGATAGCCGTTCGGCGCGGGCAGGCGTGTGTGGCTCACGCCCATGCGACGGTAGAGGCTGGGCGAGATGCGGAACGCTTTGCGAAACGCGCGGGTGAACGCTTCGAGCGACTGGTAGCCGGCATCGAAGGCGATTGCGGTGACCGTCTGGTTGCTGTTGTGCAACTGCCAGGCGGCGCGTTCCAGCAGCAGACGTCTCCGCATGGCTCCGGGTGTTTCGTCGATCAACGCCCGGAACAGGCGGAAGAAGTGCGTGCGGCTGTGATGGGCCTGCCGTGCCAACTCATCCGAGGCGGCGGTCTCCTGGTCGAGAGATCCGGCGACGACGGAGGTCAGCTTGTGTGCGCGTGAGTTGGTATCCATCTGCGTGGGAATC
>JAEUQE010000587.1 GCA_016789785.1 Bryobacterales bacterium | reverse complement strand
TTGGCCAGATTCTCCGTGCGAACTGCAATGGAATGCGAGTCCCCCACTCTCCCTTCAGGCTATCACGGCGATTGAAATCGCGCCGTAACCCATGAGGGAATATGTCATTGGCGCAAGTTCCGGATAGAATCCCATGCGCAGGTTTCGCATGATGGATCAGGAGCAGGTGATGAACGACGAGCAATGCTGGAGCGCGGTGTTAAGCAGGGATCCTTCGCAGGATGGCCAGTTCTACTTCGCTGTGCGAACCACGGGAGTCTATTGCAGGCCGGTGTGTCCTTGCCGCACGCCACTGCGCGGAAACGTGGCCTTCTACCCGACGCCGGAAGCAGCGGAAGCGGCCGGATTTCGCGCCTGCCTTCGGTGCAAGCCACGCCAGAAACCCGTGGCTGTTCGTGTGGCCGAGGTTTGCGAATACATCCGCCGGCATTCGGATGAACCCTTGCATCTGGCCGGCCTCGCCAAGCTTGCCGGACTCAGCCCTTACCATTTTCAAAGGACTTTCAAAGTGATGACTGGAGTATCGCCCAAGCAGTTTGCGGAAGCTTGCCGCATGGAGAGTTTCAAGCAGGGATTGCGTTCGGGAGGCAGCGTGACGGAGGCGATCTACGACGCGGGCTTCGGCTCCGCGAGCCGTGTCTACGAACGCGTGCCGGACCGGCTGGGCATGACGCCAGTGGAGTATCGCGACGGAGGCCGCGGCGTGTCGATTTCTTACGCGTCGGCAACTTATGCATCGGCATGGTCCACACGCATCATGGTGGGAGCAACCGACCGCGGTGTGTGCTTCGTGCAGTTCGGCGGTGACGAAGAGGAACTGCTGCGAGCACTGGAGGCAGAGTATCCCCACGCGAAGCTCACGCCTCTGCCACAGCCTTATCTACCGCAGTTCACGGAATGGATGGAAGCGCTGAAGCACCACATTGCGGGCCGTCCAAGCTCAACGGAAATCCCTCTGGATATTCGGGCGACGGCATTTCAGATCAAAGTGTGGCGCTATCTTCAGTCAATCCCAGCGGGCGCGACGCAGTCGTATGCGGAAGTTGCCTGCGCGATCGGTGAACCACGATCCGCGCGCGCCGTGGCGCGAGCCTGCGCCACGAACCCTGTCGCACTGCTGATTCCATGCCATCGCGTGATTCGCGGGGATGGCTCGATGGGCGGTTATCGTTGGGGCGTCGATCGCAAGAAGGCGTTGCTCGCTTCAGAAGCTGCCTCGAAGGGCATGTCGCGCCCACCCACGCAAGCACCTTATTGAAACAGGCGCGCGTCGTCCCACTTGGCGATCGTATCCACCACGAGCTTGCTCATCTTGTCCACCACCGCCGAGAAGTAGGCATCGGCCTTCGCCTGATCGAACTTCGGATAGCCCTGGCCTTCCTGGTACAGGATGATGGAGGAAGGGAAGGGAAACGCCGACCATGTGCCAGGGCCCGCGCGCGGAGTCGCCATTGATGGTTTGTAGCGCTCCGGATGCACCAGCTTGCGGTCGATCGCCTGAATGAACGCGGTTTCATTCCAGCCGGCATGCCCACCGTCTTCGCCAAACACCTTCATGGTCACATCCGAACAGATCGCCCACCAATTGGTGACCAGCGTGCGCACGCGCAACTCGCGGCCAACGGATTCCGCCACATCGTTTAAGACCGCTGTCTGTGGGCCACCGTGGCCATTGACAATCACGATGTTGCGGAATCCATTGCGCGCAAGGCCGGTGAGAATGTCGCGCATCATGGCCCGGTACGCCGCCTCGCTGATGGCGAACGTTCCCGGATACCCATCCAGACTGCCCGTGATTCCGTAGTTCAGCGCCGGCGCGACCATGGCATTGACCTTCGTGGCCATTGCGCGCGCCAGCGCTACGGGAGCCGTATTGTCGGCGCCGTTGTTCACCACACCATGCGCTTCCAATGTCCCCGTGGGGAGAAGGACAGTCTGGATTCTTGACGGTACCCACTCGCGAAACTCCATCCAGTTGATGTCGTTCATCTCGCGCGTGGTCTGCGCGGCGAGCGCGACAGACATCAGCATGAGTGCGGCGAACTTCATGGGGTTTTTTCTCCGTGAGCAGGCTGGTTGAGGTGCTTGTAGAAGCCCATGTCAGTGTGGGTCAGCATCTTGGTGGCGAAGATGATCTGGCCCGTGTGCATTGCGAAGTGCTCCACAACGTGCATCACGGCTTCCAGCACCGTTACATCATAAGCCTGAATGCTGAGCTTCTGCCCGAGGCGTTCGGC
>JAEUQE010000586.1 GCA_016789785.1 Bryobacterales bacterium | reverse complement strand
CAGGGGCGCGTGTTCTTCGCTTCCGACGAATCCCATGCGCGGGCGATTGCGATCGATGCCCAGGACAACCTGATTGTCGGCACGGAGCCGGGTGGTCTGGTGATTCGCGTGAGCACGTCAGGCGATGGTTTCGTGCTCTATCAATCGAGCAAGCGCGAGATCACGGCAGTGGCTGTTGCGAAAGATGGCGCGATCTACGCGGCGGGTGTCGGCAACAAGACTCCAGCAACGGTGCTGCCCGCTGCGGCGCCCGCTCCTCCACAGGTGCCGGTGAATCCGCCGGCGGGGCAAGTGGTGATGGTTGGCAGACCGGCCGCGCCCGCGCCTCCGACATTCGCGCCCGCGCCTGCAATCTCAGGTGGCTCCGAAGTCTATCGCATCGAGAGTGATGGCTCACCGCGCCGCGTATGGCAGAGTGCGGCTGATCTCGTCTATGCCATCGCCATCGACTCGAAAGGCAATCCGCTACTGGCAACCGGCAATCGCGGCCGCATCTATCGCATCGATTCGGAGCGTCTGCACACCACGCTGGTGACGTCGGCATCCACGCAGATCACCGGCTTGCACGCATCGCCGAAAGGCAGTGTTCATGCGGTGACGGCGAACATCGGTAAGGTCTACCAACTCGGCCCGGGGCTGGAGAAGGAAGGCACCATTGAGAGCGAGGCGCTGGATGCGGGAGCGTTCTCCTACTGGGGACGCGCTCGGCTGGAAGGTGAGACGCAAGGCGGAACGGCCACTGTGGAGACACGCAGCGGCAATCTCGACCGTCCGCACAAGAACTGGAGCGCGTGGGCCCCGGTGACCATGAACTCCCAGGAGGGACGCATGACGTCGCCAGCGTCGCGCTTCCTGCAGTACCGTTTGAAGCTGACGGCGGCGGGCAACGGTGCATCGCCCGACGTGTCGCTGGTGGAACTTGCGTATCTGACGAAGAATGTTGCACCAGTGATGGAGGAGATCGAGTCCACCCCGGCGAACTACCGCTTCCCATCGAGTTCCACGGCACTCACCGCGACCCCGACCCTGACGCTTCCCCCGATTGGCCAGCGGCGCCGAGGCGCAACGCTGTCGCTGGATTCTTCATCGAGCACCATGAACCACGCCAAGGGACATATCGGCGCCCGCTGGAAGGTGTACGACGACAACGGTGACTCGCTGAGCTTCAAGATCGAGATCCGCGGTGTGGGCGAGCGCGAATGGAGACTGCTGAAGAACGATGTGAAGGAGAAGCAGTACAGTTGGGACTCGACGGCGTTTCCAGATGGTGAGTATCATTTGCGAATCACGGCCAGCGACGCACCGGGCAATCCTCCGGCACAGGCGCTGACGGCGCAACTCGAAGGCGAGAAGTTCCTCATCGACAACACGCCGCCGGTAATCAGCGGCCTCACCGCGGTCATTGAGCAGGGCAAGGTTGTGGCGCGATGGAAGGCCAAGGACGCGCGCAGTGTGATCGAGAAGGCGGAGTACTCGGTGAACGGAGGCGAATGGCTCCCTGTGCAACCCGCCAGCCGCCTCGCCGATGCGCTGGAACTTGACTACGTGCTGGAGGTGGAACGCTCCGGCTCGGGTGAGGTGACCATCGCCGTGCGCGTGACGGACGAATTCGAGAATCAGGCGGTCGACAAGGCCACCGTTCGCTAGATTGCGCGGCAGCTTGCCGCTTTGCCTCATGGATCTACAGACCCCGCTGATGTATGTGAAGGGCGTCGGCCCGGCGCGCGCCGCCATGTTCGAAGCCAAGGGTCTGTCGACGGTGGAAGATCTGCTCGCGTACGCGCCGTTTCGCTATGAGGACCGGAGCAACGTGAAGCCGATCGGCCAACTGGCTCCGGGTGAGATGGCGACCGTGATTGCGGAAGTAGCGAGCATCAAGTCGGCCAGCATTCGCCGGCGCATGGGCGGGCTGTTCGAAGCGCGATTCACGGACTCCTCGCGTGTTCCGCTGTTGGCGAAGTGGTTTCACGGCGACTATCTCAAGACCATCCTGGCGCCGGGTTCACGCGTGGCCCTGTATGGCAAGATCGAGTTCGATTCCTACTCCGGTGAACTCTCCGTCATGCATCCGGAGTTCGAGATCCTCACAGGCGGCGAAGAAGAGGGCGATGCGTCGCTGCATGTGGGGCGTGTCGTGCCGATCTATGAAGCAGCCGGCAAGATCACCACGCGTGTGATGCGCACGCTGCTGTGGCGCGTTCTCGAAACCCTCGCGCCGCAGCCGGATCCCCTGCCCGC
>JAEUQE010000585.1 GCA_016789785.1 Bryobacterales bacterium | reverse complement strand
TGATGCGCACCGTCGAAGTGATCGGCCTGCAACTGGTCAGCGGCTCCATACGCCGACCATGCGCGGCGCATGCGTTCGAGAGACGGATCAATCCATTCCTTCACCATCAACGGATCCTGCCGGCCCACTTCCCACAAACACGGACGCGGCGCGATCAACGACGCGATCTCCGGCACATCACCATAACGGAGCAAACCAGGGATGATCTGTGCGCCGCAGGAATAGCGGCCGCGCACGCGCTCCTGCATCACGTTCAATGCGCCCGATGCGACGGCTACCTTGATCAGCGGCGAGAGGGCCGTGGTGAGCATCGTCATGCGGCCACCCAACGACAAGCCAACACAGCCGAGGCGGTCGCCGTCGACTGCTTCATGCGCGGCGAGCAGATCCAGCGCCCACAAGGCATCGTGCAGATTCTCGGCCATCAGTACTCTGCCAAAGAGTTGCATGCGAACGAAGGTGATGCCGCAGGGATCTTCGCCCCTGTACGATGCGCGATCGCCGAGTCTGCGCCCGAACGGAGTGAAGCAGGGCGTCGCGACCACATAGCCCCGGCGCGCGAGTCGACGTCCGTAGTCGTAACGCAGCTTCGCGATGTCGGCCTGCCGTTCAGGAGTGGAGTCGATGCCCGCCACGGCATCATGCCCGAATGCTCCGTGCCCATGGAGGGCAAGCACCCCGGGACGCTTGCCGCTCTGCTTCGGCAAGAGCAGGTGGACTGGAAGATCGCGCCGGCCCTCGGCCTTCAACAAGAGTTCTTCACGGACGTGATCGCCACAGTCGATCTTCTGCTCGCGCACGGCCTCCCATCGCCGCGGAGGATCGAACGGACCGAGCAGCATGCGCAGTTGCTCAGCGAATGCGCGCTGCCATTGACGGCATTGCTCCGCGGTACCTCCGCGAAACTGCATTGCCAGCGGCGCCTCCCCGGCGAACGCGCGGATCTCCTGGTCAATCGTTTGAGCAGCGGCAGGCATGGCAGCCATCGCCGCGATCCACGCGCGTCTGGTTGTCTGACGGTCAGTCACGCTGACAATCTTACCCTGCTGTGCCTCTTATGGCGCGAGTTGGAAGTTCACAGTGATCGTCGTGATGACTTCCACAGGTTGTCCATTGAGGAGTGTCGGCTGATACTCCCACTGGCTCACCGCGTCGATGGCGGTTTTCGTCAACCGCGCGTCCACGAGCGAGTTCATGCTCTCCAGGCTGAGCAGTTTCCCGGACGTGGAGATCACGCCTCGCAGCAACACGGTCCCTTCCACGCCCGCCTGCTGCAGTTCCTCTGGATACGGGGGCTTCACCATGCGAAGAAGCTTGGTCGCCTGTACCGATCCGCCGACACGTATGCGCTGCGGTGTCCTTGCAGTTTGTGGCGCGGCCTCCGGTTTCTTGCCGACCACCTGGATCGTCTCCGAGATTCTTCCCACGTCCAGCCGGAGCGGCAGGGTTCGCGGCTGATTGTCCTGAAGCCGGACCTGAGGCATGGACAGCACGGCGAATCCGCGCGCCCTTACCTCAACGGTGTACACACCAGTAGGCAGGCTCGCAAAGGAGTATGTCCCGTCCGCGCCACTGCGGGTGATTTCCTTTCGATTGCCGCTCTCGAAAGACACTGTGACCTCGGCGCCAGGAACTGCGGCGCCACTGGGGTCGAGTACGCTTCCATCCAGACGCGAGCCTCCCGCTTGTCCCATCAGCCGGACGCCTGCGCCCGTCAAGGCGAGGCCCACCAGCAGCACACTGGCCGCAATTGCCAGGGTGCGTTGCGGACTGCGCCGCGAACGGTTCGGATCAAGAGCGGCAACGATCCTCGATTCCAGGGACGACGGCTGTGCCATCGCAATCGCCTGCGCGGGTGGCTTTCCGGCCCCACGGGCGATTCCGATCAGATGCTCGGCGTAGCCCGGCGCGGAATAGCCGCGGTTCAACACCAGATCGTCGCAGGCCTTCTCCTGTTGCTGCCGCAATCTTTGCGCCACAAGCCAGATCAGCGGATGGGGCCAATACAGCGCAGTGGCGCAGGCGGCCAGCATCTGGCTGAGACTGTCCCACCGCTTCACGTGGCCGAGTTCGTGAATCAGCACAACACGCAAACGGTCCGCGGTCCACGTTGGCCATGCTTGCGGCAGTAGAATCACGGGACGCAGGATTCCCCACGTCATCGGCGATGCGGAACCATCTGATACCAGCACCTTCACCGGGCGGCGAATGCCCAACTCAGCGGCAACCGAGGCGGCCGCATC
>JAEUQE010000584.1 GCA_016789785.1 Bryobacterales bacterium | reverse complement strand
CCTGGGCGTTTGATTCAGGCGCTGCGGCGTGCCGGCGCGGCGAATCCTGTGATCCTGCTCGACGAGGTGGACAAGCTTGGGCGCGACTATCGCGGCGATCCCGCGGCAGCGCTGCTCGAGATCCTCGATCCGGAACAGAACAACAAGTTCCGCGACAACTATCTCGATCTGCCGTTCGATCTCTCGAAGGTGTTGTTCATCGCCACGGCGAACGGATTGGACACGGTGCCGAGACCGCTGCTCGACCGCATGGAGATTCTGCGGCTCGCCGGTTATAGCCACGAAGAGAAGATCGAGATCGCGAAGCGCTACATCATTCCGCGCCAGTTGAAGGAAACGGGGTTGAGCGAAGAGCAGCTTCGTTTCGATGAGGATGCGATTCTCGCGCTGGTGGAAGGCTACACGCGCGAAGCGGGATTGCGGCGTCTGGAGCAGACGGTGGGACGCGTGGCGCGGAAGGTCGCGCTGCGGGTTGCCGAAGGTTCCACGGAACCCTTCGTGGTGAAGCCGGAGCATTTGCAGGATCTGATAGGTCCGGAGATGTTCCAGCTCGAGCACATGCGGCGGCAGTTGGAACCGGGTGTGGCCGCGGGGCTTGCCTGGACCGAGACCGGCGGCGATGTGCTCTATGTGGAAGCGACGTTGTTGCCCGATGGCAAGGGTCTGACGCTGACCGGGCAGCTCGGCGAAGTGATGCAGGAGTCGGCGCGCGCGGCGCAGAGCTACATCTGGTCGCATGCGGGTTCGCTCGGAATCGACACTTCGAAGTTCAAGGAGTTCGGCGTGCATGTGCACGTACCGGCGGGCGCGGTGCCGAAGGATGGGCCGTCGGCTGGCATCACCGCGGCAGTCGCGCTGACGTCGCTGTACACGGGCTTCGCGGCTCGTGGGGATACGGCGATGACCGGCGAGATCACGCTGACCGGTCTGGTGCTGCCGATCGGCGGCTTGAAGGAGAAGGTGCTGGCCGCGCGGCGCGCGGGAATGAAGCGTATCGTGATTCCGAGGGCGAACGTGAAGGATCTCGCGGATCTGCCAGAGCACGTGCGCGCGGAGTTGGAATTCATTCCGTGCGAGCGCATTCAGCAGGTCTTACGGGCCACCATTCCGCAACTCGCCGAGCAGGTTGCCCTGGCGGCGTAACCGTCTGTTGCGTTAATCCGGGTCGCCGGACAGGTGGAAATCCTGTCCGGCGCCCGAGTTTGTGCATCTCTGCTGGCGGTTCAAAAAGCGTTTTTCAAGAGTCAATCGCGCCAAGGCCACATGCGTTATCATGAAGAGCTCAGGTGATAACATGATCCGAACGCAGATCAGCCTCGACAGAAGCGAGTATGAATCGGCGAAAAAGCAAGCGGCAGCGCTTGGCATCTCCTTAGCCGAGTTCATCCGCCGGGCTGTACGTGAAAGATTACCAGTGCGCGAAGGCGGCCCATGGATGAAGTATGCGGGTTTTGTTGAAAGCGGCAACCCGCGTTCCAGCGAGTCGATTGACGAGATCGTCTATGGCGTCAAAGATTAGGCATGGGTATCGAAGGACAACCACGCTGCGGGAAGCTTACTTGGACACCTCAGCATTTATCGCCTTCCTTGACCGGTCCGACAGCTACCACTTGATTTCAGAATCGCGTTCGCCAAACCTCCAAGCCTGGTGACGTCCGCATTGGTGATTGCCGAGGCGCACGGCTGGTTCTTAAGGCGTTACGATACGCAGCGAGCTACCGAGTTCTTGAGTTTTCTCGATGCTCTTCCGAAGATCGAGGTGGTCCCCTTCGATGGCGCGCAACTTGCGAAGCAACGGCCCGTCTTGTCACGTTTCGGCGACCAGAATCTGACTCTGGCAGACGCGCACGGCCTCGTAATCATGGACGAGCGTAAGATCAGAAACTGTTGGTCGACAGACAGGCACTTAGTTAGCCCTGATGGGGGCCGACCTCATCATCTCCGCGTGAACGGCGCGCACAACTGGCCGGAGTCAACGGGAGGGGTCCTGGCGAGGATCTTCGGGCAATCCGCGAATTGGGTTCGAACGGCGTGATCCGTGAGATTACTTGGTGGGCCGTTTCCGGAGTTCGGTCGCGCATTTCCGAGGAGTCAACTATCGGTAACTTCTTGCCGCAACGAGATCGGAAGAGGCAAAGAGGCTACTCTTTGAAAGGGGAAGCGCGCCAGACAGGTGGAAATCCCCTGTCCGGCGCTTTTTTCTGGCTCGCGTGCCACACTCAGCTCCGAAGCTGGTACGGGCGAC
>JAEUQE010000583.1 GCA_016789785.1 Bryobacterales bacterium | reverse complement strand
GGCAAGGTGTCCGTGCTGACGGAACTGATCGGCGAAAGCGAACAGACGTGTACGCTCCGCTTCATGGTGCAGGACACGGGTATCGGCATCTCCTCGGAAGACAAGGACAAGCTGTTTCAGAACTTCGTACAACTGGACTCCTCCAGCACGCGGAAGTATGGCGGCACCGGATTGGGGCTCGCCATCAGCAAGCAGCTTGTGGAGATGATGGGCGGCGATATCGGCTACAACAGCGAGCGCGGACGGGGTAGCACGTTCTTTTTTACGGCAGTGTTCCTGAAAGCTCCGGCGGTGATTCCGCCGGAAACCTCCGCCACTCCGGAGCCCGCGAAGGAACTCCTGGGTGCCGCTGTTGCGCTGGTGGCGGCGCGAGGCACGGCCTCCGAGTCACTCGTGAAGCTGCTCAGCGGCTGGAATTGCCAGCCTGTGTTGGTGGATGACCTGCTGCTCGTGCGCGAGATGATCCAGCGCCCGAAGTCCGACGGTCCGCGCTTCCGCATCGTTCTTGTCGACGTGGACCACGTTCCGGGACAGGCGGAGCAGTTTGCGCGATCCATCCAGCAGTCCGGGCAGTGGAAGGACCTTGCCCTGATCGCACTGACCAGCCAGGGATACCGGCAGGATGTTTCTCGACTCGTGGAGGCGGGCTTCCGCGGCCTGGTCTCGAAGCCGATTCGGATTCAGCAACTCTACGAGATGATGCTCGAATCGATCAAGCCTCCCGCGGCCCAGGACGCCTCGCCAGCGGCGAAATCTGCTCAGTCCGATCCGGAAGCGGGGCCGCTGGTTCTGCTGGCGGAGGACAACGCCATCAACCAGCGCATCGCCGTTCGCTTGCTTCAGAAGCTTGGGCTTGGCGTCGACGTCGTGAACAATGGCCGCGAGGCCATCGAAGCGATCGAGCGCAAGTCCTATGCGTTGATTCTGATGGACTGCCAGATGCCGGAAATGGATGGATTCGAGGCTACCGCCGAGATCCGCAAGCGCGAGGATGGCAAGCGCCGTATCCCGATCTGTGCGCTTACCGCCAACGCGATGGTGGGCGACCGCGAGCGCTGTATCGCGTCGGGAATGGATGACTACGTGAGTAAACCTGTGGCCCTGCACGATCTTCAGGGCGCACTCAGCCGCCTGCTCGGGTATCATACACCGGCAAAGGCGCCTGCCAAAGATCCGGCCGTCGAGAAGCCACGGGCAGCGGAGGACGCCGCATTGAGCGAGCCGCCAGAACCCGTGTTGATCGAGCTGGCCGGGAAGCCCTCGTAGGCTACTTCCGCTCTACCCACATCGGGCTGACCCAAAGTACTTCGCCGTCCTGTTGCTCACCGCGCACATAGTAGTACGACGTCTTCCCTGGCACCGATTCCGCGTCTCGCCAGGTGAAGTTCACCACCTTGGCGCCGGGTTGCGCAGAGTACACGTACCGGTTGTCTTTCACGATCACCACTTTCGCGAACGGCGCGCTTCCGGTCAGCTTCACTTGAAACTCCGGTGCTTTGTCCAGCGCGAATGCATCTCCCATGATGTGGTCGCCGCAACGGAACTCCGCGAGGATGTTGTCGGTCGCACCGTAGACGTGCCGTTTCTGAAACGCCTCCATCACGGATTGCCGGGTGAAGTCCTTCACCAGCAGGTTGCAGTAGCTCTGGTGTGTGGAGATGTGATCGGAACTGGCCTGGAATGCCATTTTGTAACCCATCTCGAGCGCCAGATTCACGAAGCCCTTTGGACGCCATCCGCCAATCGAGTCCTCCTCGGAATTCGTGCGCGGGGCGCCCGGCATTTCATAGTTCTGGCGATCCCCCTGATAGATCTCCACAACGGGTTCGGCCAGCGGATCGTTGTCGCGCCAGTCCGTGCCCATGTTCGTACCGCTGGTATGCATCGCGACAATGCCGTTGAACTGGCGCAAATAGCGGTAGAGCATCTGCGTGTCCGGAGCTTTCATCGCCTTGTCCGCACTCGTGATGGGAAGCCGGGGTAGCGTGCGGATTCCGCGTTCCGCGAAGACGACATTGCGATGCCCTTCCGGATACTGCACGCTTCGTTCATAGCTGAACATCGGTACGAACTTGCCGGCCGAATGGAAGATGTCGGTGAGCTTTTGCGAGACCCACCAGGAATACTCGCGTCCGCCGCCGTTGTCGTGATCGCAGCAGCCTACCCAGTCCATGTACCCCGGGTCGAGCATGTAGCGGTACTGATCGATGATCGTGCCATCGGTGCCGCCATCGCCCGAGATCTCGCTGTGACGGTG
>JAEUQE010000582.1 GCA_016789785.1 Bryobacterales bacterium | reverse complement strand
CCATTGCGAACACGCACGAGATCGCGGCCAATCCGCGCGCCAAGCTGACCGTAGAACTCCGTGAAGCTCACATCACCGACGGTGTTCGTAGTTGCCAGCGAGGCAAGCCGCAACGCGTTGGCGTTGCCGCCGGGCGCGCTGAGGTCCGCCGCTGCAAGGTCCTGAGGATTCAGCGGATTCACACGCAGAGTCGCTGCCGATTGAAGAGGATCGAACGTGAATAGGTCAACGGTTGGAGAGGATCCATTCTGGTCGAGGCCGCCCGCGAGAACGGTATTCACATTCTCCGCGAAGCTCTGAGCCAGCGCATTCAAATCGGCTTCGTAGGCGGGCAGCAGTTCCCGTTTGGTATCAATGAGCCCCTTGAGTGCGCCGCTACCTAGTTGCCAGGTGATGTCCTCGCCGGCATCGTTGAGAATGCCTGTTTGGGTGGTGGTGAAATCGGCCCGGATCAGATGGGCCTGATCGCCTTGCACCAGTGGGGTCTGGCCACCGAGAAGGACGGTGAAGCTGCCATCGCCAGGCTTGAGGACATTGAAGTCGACGTACTGTGCGAGTTCTTCGAGCGCGGCGTAGGCCTGGGCGTCCAACGAGGGGTCGAGCCTCTTGCGGGCATCACCACGAAGCTCCGCGTTGAGGTCCCGCAGGCGGGAAGCCAGATCGTTCACATGCTCGACGGTGGTGCGCACCTGGCGGTCGACCGAGTTTTTCGCTTCGCCCAAAGCGGCGGCATTCTCGTTGAAAGCGCGAGCCGCGGCATCGGCACGGTCCAGGACAACTTGCCTGGCCACGGGATCGTTGGGATTCACACTCCAGCTTGATGCGCCGCCGAAGAAGCGGTTGATTGCGCCCGGGATGCCGGCATCGGCGGTGATCTTGAACATCGGCTCAATCTGTTCGAGATCGGCAGTCTGCTGCGAGTAGCGGCCCAGAGAATGGGCTTGGCGCCAGACGTTGCGTTCGGAGTAAGCATCGCGGCTTGAGATGAGGTCGCCGAAATCGACGCCTCCAGCGAGCCCCTGCTGGATGTCGAACTTCTGGGGAATGAAATTGACCCGCTGCCGGACGAATCCAGGGGTATCGGCGTTGGCCACGTTGTTCTGGATGATGTTGAGTGACTTGTCGTAGGCACGCAAAGCACCTGTTGTGGATACCAGCGCGGCAAAGAGACTCATGCTGCGGCCTCCATTGTGTTCCTTGACGTTGCCAGCACAACCCGTCCTTTAACCAACTGCGACAACGCGCTTATTACCTTGCAGATCCATCCCATGTGACGACCCGTCGTGCGAGTACGACGGACCGACTTCGAGTTGGAGCTTTTCGGAAAGCAGATGCGACCACCCGCTTGCAAACGCTGCAGCCTGGCGGTGGAGCGACTCGGCGAACCGGATTTCGTCGCGCATTTCCATGAGTTGCTGGCGCAGCGTATCCGGAACCAGCCGGAGCGCGTCGGCGGAACGGGAGGATGGGGAGTTTGGGGCAGGCGGGTTAGGGATCCGCAGATTGTCCCGCCATTGTGCGACAAACGCTTCCAGACCTCTGGCCGCGAGATCCAGCGCTTCACTGGCCTGCCCGAGATCCGAGACGTAATAGTTTTCCTGTGACTGGACAACAGCTTTTCTGATTTCGCTGAGGTCGTAAACAGAATCTTGGTGTTGCATCAGAGCCCCGTTCGCGGATCCGACCGCAGCGCATCTTCGACAATACTCTTGCTCACCTCGCGGGCTTCCGGCTGGTAAGCACCTGTGCGATATGCGGCCCGAAGCTGATCGACGCGTTCCAGACGTTCCGGTGTGTCTTCGACCTGTACCCGAAGTTCCTGACTGAGGTTGGATAGCTGGACCTGATCGGGTCCTGAGGAGCGAGTGGATTGATTGCCGCGAGCCGATTGCAGCGAATCGGCTCCGCCGACTCTGTCGGACGATCGTGATTTGTCAGCGGATCGCGCGCTATCGGGGGATCGTGCGCCGGAAGTCTGGCCTGCTTGGCCTGCCTGGCCGGGGCCCAGGGGATTCGGGGATTGATCATGAATCTTCATGGCTTCCAGACCTTTCTTAAGCCAAGGGGATGCCCCCGCCAGCATCCCTCCTCTCCATGAGAGAACCTCTGCCGGGGCCACACCCCCTCAACTGAACTCTTCGGCAGGGGGGTACGAAGTATTAAGAAAAATGAGTGGAGTGGGAATCGACTCTACTTGCGGAGTTCCTGTTCCACGATTCTGGCGGGCTTGACACACCGAAAGCCCACCTCAGGCGAGCGCGCATCATCCAGAACGGGCACA
>JAEUQE010000581.1 GCA_016789785.1 Bryobacterales bacterium | reverse complement strand
GCAATCCAGTTCGCGAGAGCACTTCGACGGCCTGCCACGGTATCCGGAATCGCGGGCTCGGCGAATCCGCCATAGCGGGCAACCAGACTGAGCACGCCCGGGGTCACTTTCTCCGCGGGCGACTGCACGTTGCCACCTGTAAGCACGAACGTGTCTGGCGCTTGATAAGCGGCGCGTTTCGGATACCGCAGATTGGGGCCGCCGTCACCATAGCCGTCGAGGGGACCGCTCGACACCGCAAATGCCTTCGGCTCGAAGCGGTCCTGCGACTCTTTGTAGAGCGCCATGTGCTTCTGATGGAGCTTAAACTCTTCGAACTCAGCAGGCGAAATGCCGTCCTTGTTGCGAAGGGCCTCGGCAAGCTTGTCCTTCGGCACATCTTCCGCACGGCTCACACCGAGCTTGCGCATCATGTTGGTGGTGACGTGCTGGTCGACGCCATCCAGGCTCTGCTTCGTGCGGTCAACGAAGACGCCAAGGTACCGCTTGCCGTGGTCCAGATCGGCGGTGTTTTCCGAGGGGAGGAACGGCAGTTTGGGGCGTGCGAACTCGGTGGTCGCAAACACGGCCTGCATGCGGTAGTAGTCTTTGGTGGGCAGCGGATCGAACTTGTGGTCGTGACAACGTGCGCAGCCGAGCGTCAGGCCAAGGAAGACGGCGCCAGTGGCGTGAGTGGCGTCATCAAGGAACATCTGCCGGGTCACGGCTTCCACTGACATTCCGGTATGCTCCCAGGGACCCGCGCGTAGGAAGCCAGTAGCGATGAGTGCCTCGGGGTTGTCCTTGTACAGTTCATCGCCGGCGATCTGTTCGCGGATGAATTGATCGTAGGGCTTGTCGTGATTGAAGCTGCGGATCACGTAGTCGCGATAACGCCAGGCATTGGGACGCTCGAAGTCATTGGAGTAGCCGCTGGAATCGGCGTAGCGGACAACATCGAGCCAGTGCCGGCCCCAGCGTTCGCCGTACCGGGGCGACGCAAGCAGCCGGTCGATGAGGCGGGGCCATGCGTCTTTGGACGTGTCGGCGGCGAAAGCGGCCACTTCTTCGGGAGATGGAGGCAGGCCGGTCAGGTCAAGGGTGACGCGCCGGATCAACGTGCGCCGGTCAGCCCTGGGAGCGGGCTTCAGGCCCTTTGCCGAGAGTGCGGAGTTGAGGTAGCCATCAATGTTGCGGGACTTGTCGCGAGGGCGAAGGGGCCGGAACGCCCAGAGGTCTTCGTCACGATAGTCGCCCCAGTGAGCGGCGGTTTCGGCGGCCCATGGCGCGCCTGCGTCGATCCAATTGGCGACGGCGCTGATCACATTGGCAGGTAGACGCTTGGATGCGCCGCCGGGAGGCATCTGCAGTGTGCCCTCGCCTGCGATCACGCGATAGAGAAGGCTTTCGGCGGACTTGCCTGGAGAGAGAGCAGAGCCGCGGCTACCGCCTTTGAGCAGACCTTCGCGGGTGCGCATGTCGAGGCTCGCGAGCGTCTGCCCTTCGCCGTGGCATCCGTAACACTCCCGTTTGAGGACGGGCTGAATGGTGGCGCGAAAGAGATCAGCGGCTGGTTGAGCCGGAGATAAAGTGGCGGCGAGGAACGCACAGACGGCAAGTCGCATACCCAATCTTTGAATTGTATACAAGTGCCGCGCCGGTACGCCGAGCGGCCTCGTGCGTTGATCAGGCAGAGGGCCTCAATCGTGCCGTAGCGCCTCTACCGGGCTGACTCTCGCCGCACGCCAAGCCGGGACCGTGGCCGCGACAACGGCAGCAAGCAGGATCGCCGCGCAACCCAAAGCCAAGGCGAGAGCCGTGTTGCCGCGTTCGACGCTTTGGATCAGCCGTGAGCCGAGCGCAAGCGAATAAAGTGACAGCGGAACTCCGAGCACGACTCCGGCAGCCACCACCACGAGGGTCTCGCGAGTGACCATGGTCACGATTCGCGCCCCTGTCGCGCCCAAAGCCATGCGCACACCAATCTCATTGGTCCGCCGCGACACCGAATAGGCCAGCAAGCCGTACAGCCCCACTCCCACCAGCAGCACGCCGAGCAGACCGAAGAAACCGGAGAGCGTCGCCATCGCACGCTCCGGAACAATCGAGGAATCGATCTGGTCCGCCAGCGTCTTGACGTCCGCCACTTCAATTCCGGGCAGCGTCTCCACTACAATCTGCCGGGCACGAACGGCGAATGCAGACGGGTTGATCCTGGTGCGCAGAACAAAGGTGCTGCCCAGCACGCTGCCGCCTCGAAAGGATGCGAGATAGATGCCGCGATAGGCGTCCTCACGGATCTCCCC
>JAEUQE010000580.1 GCA_016789785.1 Bryobacterales bacterium | reverse complement strand
GGCAGCTCGATCACGCCGACCGATCCGCGATAGGCATGCACGAATCGCTTGGATGGCGCTTCCCGCCAACCCGACCCGGCCCCCAGCAGCGATCCCACCGCCAGATACTTCCCATCGGCCGACAACGCGAGAGAACTCGGATACCAGGCCGTGGGAATCAGACCTTCCATGCGTCCCGTTGCCGTCGCCACCTGCGCAATCGCGTTGATCCCGCCACAGGCCACATACAGCCGCGCGCCATCCTTGCTCAGTGCGAGCGCATTCGGCGAAATGCCATACACCTTCTGAGCGAAGGGCTGCAGCGGGATGGTGCGCAACACACGGTTCGCCTGCGTATCAATCACCGTGATGAGATCGCGATTGCTGTTGGCGACATACAGACGCTGGCGCGCTTCATCCCACGCAAGCGCGGTCGGATGCGGGTCTACCGCGATCTTATGGGTAATCGTCTGCTTGCCAAGATCGATGCGAACCACCGTGCCCGACGAGGCAATGCCGCGTTGATCCACCACCACGCGATCGGCTTCCGGCGCATATCCCGTCGGCGCGCTCAGGTCCTTGGGCGATGGCATGCGTCCACCCCAGTTGCTCACGTAGGCGACGCTCGCATCGCGGTTCAACGCCGCTCCGAACGGTGCGATCTCGGTCCCGATCAGCGACATCTTTCCGCTTGCATCCACCACCGCGACCTTGTTGTTGTACGTCATCGGAATCGCGGCCACTCCGTTCGACATCGCAATCGCACCGTTCAGATAGGTGCCCGCGTTCGTGCCGATCGTATTCACCTTGCCGTCGCGCATTTCGAAGATCGAGATGGCCCGGTTGCCGCGCGCGCTCGACGTGAATACGGCGCGAGTTCCATCGAACTTGATCCCCTGCAATCCCGGCGACCCGTTCAACGGCGCACGCTCCAGCACCTTGTTCTGACGCCAGTCCACGCGATAGGCAGAGTTCGCCGTCAATACATAGACCTCTGAGGAGTCGCGGCCGAAGTCCACGCCGTAGACGCGAGAATCGAAGATGGCCGGGACACCGGCGGGCGTGATCGACTGGCGTGTCGTCACCACGCCTGGGTCCGTCACGGCGCGGACGGGCTTGTCGGCGGATTGCGCGGAGAGCAACACGGGAACGAGGAGTGCGGATGCGAGTCGCATGATTCTTTCTAGTTTGCACGAATCCCATGACGGCGTGATGTCGGCCGGTGCATCCCCATTCGCTTCGCTATCATCGAATGGTCAGGTCCTTTCTTCCGCACTATGTCTCAACAGGAAATCGCCACTCTGGCCGGAGGCTGCTTCTGGTGCCTCGAAGCCGTTTATCAGGAGATGCAAGGAGTTGTCTCGGTCGCGTCGGGCTATATGGGCGGCGCCATGCTGAACCCCACCTACAAAGCCGTTTGCAGTGGCACAACGGGCCACGCCGAAGTCGTCCAGCTCCACTACGATCCTTCGGAGGTCACCTTCCGCGAACTGCTCGAAGTGTTCTTCGTCATCCATGATCCGACCACGTTGAACCGCCAGGGCAACGATTCCGGCACGCAGTACCGCTCGGCGATCTTCTATCACTCTGGGGAACAGAAACGCATCGCGCAGGAGCTGATCAACGAACTCACGCTGGACGGAGTGTTCCCCGATCCCATCGTCACCGAAGTGGTGCCCGCGGTCACGTTCTACGTCGCCGAGGACTACCATCAGAACTACTTCCGCACGAACTCCGAGCAGTCCTACTGCAGCTATGTGGTCGCGCCCAAGGTTCTCAAATTCCGCAAGTCTTTCGCCGCGAAGCGGAAGGCCGCGGTGTAAGGCCACGGTGTAATTGTGCAGCTTCCGCCGTCTCTGCGCGACGCCATCGAGAATTGGATCGGCGGCACACCGCTGCGCGACCTGGAGCGTGCGGCGGATCAACTGTCGCGGCACTATCGCGAGCACAAGCAAACGCAGTCGGCGGCGATGGCGCCGGAACTGCGCGCGAAGGCCTATCTTGCGGTGCGTTTCGCGGCAACTTACGGCGCGGTAAGCCGTGTGCTGCGTGAGTTGCCAGAACTGGAGTTGAGCGCGCCCGAGTCGATTCTCGATCTCGGCGCGGGACCCGCAACCGCCGCCCTCGCCGCATCGCACCTGTTTCCAAACGCCACGTGCACGCTCTTCGAGACGGATGCGGCTCTGCGTGAAGCGGGCCGTGCGCTTCTGCCCAATGCCGATTGGCGGGCGCAGGACTTCACGATCTCGGCGCTGCCTCCGTGCGATCTCGTGATTGCCGCATGGTCCGTGGGCGAGACGAAGTCG
>JAEUQE010000057.1 GCA_016789785.1 Bryobacterales bacterium | reverse complement strand
TCGCCCAACGCGCCGCCGACGGTTTCCTCATCAACGGAAGCGTCAGCAACGGCGCATCCTCACCCTTCGCCCTGCTGCCCGCCTTCGGCAACAATCGCCGGGGCCAGCGCTCGCTCTACAACGGCAACATCGGCTTTATCTGGAATAACGCCGCCTTCGACGCACGCGCCTTTTCACTTACCGGACAGAATACTCCCAAACCCGGCTACAACCGCTTCCAAGGCCTGCTTGCCTTCGGGGGGCCGCTGAAAATCCCGAAACTGCTTACTCGGGGCGGCCCGGTACTTACTCTGAATTACCAGTGGACTCGCAACTCCAACGCCAATACGCAGACCGCGCTGATGCCCACCGCCGCCCAGCGCGCCGGCGAGTTCGCCACGGCCGTCACGGATCCGGCGTCGGGCCTTCCCTTCCCCGCCAACCGCCTCCCCGCGAGCCGGATCAGCCCGCAATCACGCTCACTACTCGATCTCTACCCGCTGCCGAACTTCACCGGCAGCACCCGCTATAACTACCAACTGCCTCTCGTCAGCGGCCTTCATCAGGACGACCTGCAGACCCGCGCCAATAAACAAATCCGCCGGAACTTCGTCACTGGTAGTTACGCCTGGCAGAGCACCCGCACCGATACTCCCGACCTGTATGGATTCCTCGAAACGGGCTCCGTCTCCGGCATCAACGCCACCGCGGGATTCCGTCGCAGCTTCACACCCCGGTCTTTCGTGAACATCGGCCTTCAGTACAGCCGTTTCGCCAATAACACCACGCCTTACTTCGCCAACCGGCGCAATGTCGCTGCCGAGGCGGGCATTCAGGGCAACAACCAGGACCCGGTTAATTGGGGCCCACCCGCGCTGCTCTTCGCCTCCGGTATCCACCCGCTCACGCAGCCGCAGTATGCCCGCAACCGTAATCAGACCGTGGGCCTCTCCGTGGACACTTACAAAAACCTCGGCCGGCACAACCTCACGGGTGGAATGAACTACCGCCGCCAGCAGTTCAATGTCTTCTCGCAGCAGGATCCCCGGGGCACCTTCGCCTTCACGGGACTGACCACTGGCGCCGATTTCGCCTCCTTCCTCCTCGGCCTTCCCGACACCAGTTCCATCGCCTTTGGTAATGCCGACAAGTACCTGCGTTCGCGCATCACCGAGTTATTCGTCAATGACGATTGGCGCGTGAATCCCGCCCTCACCATCAATGCCGGACTGCGCTGGGAATACTGGTCGCCCATGGAGGAGCGCTATGGCCGCCTGGTCAACCTCGACATTGCTCCGGGATTCACAGCAGCCACGCCATCCTCCAACCTGCCCCGCCCGGACCGTAATAACCTCGCGCCCCGCATTGGCTTCTCCTGGCGGCCCATCGCGGCGTCGTCGCTGGTCATCCGAGGCGGCTACGGCATCTACTACGACACCTCCATCTACTTGCCCGTCGCAACGCGCATGAGCCAGCAGGCCCCGCTCTCGCGCAGCCTGCGCGTCGCGACTTCCCCGGCCACGCCGCTCACCCTCGCCAACGGCTTCCCGTTGAACCTCAGCGCCACCGACGCGACCACCTTCGCCGTCGACCCCGGCTTTCTCACCGGCTACGCGCAGACCTGGCAGTTGACCATCCAGCGCGACTTGCCCGCCGCACTCCAAGTTACGTCCACTTACAGCGGCACTAAGGGAACTCGCGCCCAACAGGAGTTTCTGCCCAATACGTCTCCGTCCGGCGTGATTCCCACGGGCGGTCCCTCCGGTTTCACTTTTCTCACCTCCAATGGCAATTCCACACGCCACTCCGCACAGTTACAGATCCGCCGCCGTTTGCGTTCCGGCTTCACCGCGAATGCCACTTACACCTATGCGAAGGCCATCGACAATGCCTCACTCGGCGGGCGCGCCCAAGGCCCCTCGATGATCGCGCAGAACTGGCTGGATCTTCGCGCGGAACGCGGACGCTCCAATTTCGATCAACGCCATTTACTCTCCACCATGATCTCGTACACCACGGGTATGGGGGCAAAGGGCGGTGCGCTCGCGACGGGCAGAGTTGCCGCCATCCTCAAGGACTGGACAATCGCTTCGCAGATCAACACCGGCACCGGCCTTCCGCTGACTCCCATCTTCTTCCGCCCGGTCCTCGGCACGGGCGTCACCGGAAGCCTTCGTCCTGACTACACCGGCCTCAGCGTCTACGACGCGCCACCAGGTTTCTATCTCAACCCCGCCGCGGTTACCGCACCCGCCCCCGGCCGCTGGGGCAACGCTGGCCGCAACTCCATCACGGGCCCGCACCAATTTGCCTTGAACGCATCGCTGGGGCGCACCTTCCGAGCTGCGGAGCGAATAAGTTACGACTTCCGTCTGGAAGCCGCCAACGCCCTCAATACGGTCACTTACCCCAGTTGGAACACCGTGGCAGGCAATGCCCAGTTCGGCCTACCCACCGCCGCCAACCCCATGCGCACCGTGCAAGCGATTTTCCGAGCAAGGTTCTAAGCGATGACTTACTCTTTCACCGTCCTCGCCGCGGCCCACTTAGTACACCGCTCCACAATTACGCTCCTGTCCTCCTGCCGCAGCCGCCGTAGCGCAGGCACTCTTGCCGGCACTCTTGCCTGCCGCTTCCCCTCTCCCGGGGAAGCCTCTTTCGCCGCTACCGAGGCTCGTTGCGGCGGAAGCTTGTCGGTCTTTGACCCTGCGGAAACATGTGACCGAACCTCGGAAACTGCACGCCTGGTCATCGGTACTTTGTCCCCCGCGGGCAATCCCGGTCTGCCCAACATCAATTCCTTCTCCCCACGAGGCTCCAGGCAATGACCTTCTCTCTCACCGCAGTCACCGCCACCCTCCTTCTCAGCCTGACCTGCTTCGCGCAAACCGGCGCCAACACCACCCCCGGCGCCCAGGACACGCCCTCCTTCCGAACCACCACACAGTTAGTCATCGAAGCCGTCACCGTAAAGGATAAGGCCGGCCAGCCGGTTACTGGACTTACCGCCAAGGACTTCCTGCTCACCGAAGACGGAGTCCCCCAGGACATTCGTTTCTTCGAATTCCAAAAACTCGACGAACCTCCTCCCGCGGCCGAAGTGGCGGGCTTCGCGCTGCCCGAATCGCAGCGTGTCCCACCCTTCGCGCGGCTCACCCGCACGCAGATTTCGCCGGAACCACCCGGCGACGTCCGCTACCGCAACCGCCGTCTGCTCGCAATCTACTTCGACCTGTCGGCGATGCCGGTACACGATCAGATCCGCGCCTTCAACGCCGCGAAAAACTTCGTCCGCACACAGATGACGCCGGCCGATCTGGTCGCCCTGATGGCCTACACCAGCGGCGCCGTCCAGGTGCTGCAGGATTTCACCGCCGACCGCGCCCGCCTGCTCGGAATCATCGAAACCCTCATCGTCGGTGAGGACGAGAACGCACCGCCGGACTCAGCCGATCCCTCCCGCCCGGATACCGGCGCGGCCTTCGGCCAGAACGACGCTGAATTCAACATCTTCTTTACCGACCGCCAACTCGCCGCGCTGCAGACCGCCGCAAACATGCTCGGCAGACTCAACGAAAAGAAATCGCTCGTCTACTTCGCCAGCGGCCTGCGTCTCAACGGGATGAATAACCAGGCCCAGTTACAGGCCACCATCAACGCAGCCATCCGTTCCGGCGTCTCTTTCTGGCCCATCGACGCGCGCGGACTCGTGGCGCAGGCCCCCCTCGGCGATGCGACCCGCGGCTCGCCGGGCGGCCTTGCCATGTACACGGGCGGCGCGGCCACGGCGGCACTCAACAACTACCAGCGTTCACAGGACACGCTGTGGACGCTCGCGGCAGACACCGGCGGCAAGGCGCTACTCGATACCAACGAGCTCAGCCGCGGCATTGTTCAGGCGCAGCAGGCCACAGGCAGTTACTACATTCTCGGCTACTACACCACCAATCCGAATCTCGATGGCAAGTTCCGGCGCATCAAGATTACCCTGCGCGAAGGACTCCAGGCGGCACTCGATTACCGCCAGGGTTACTACGCCGGCAAGCAATTCGCGAAGTTCACTACCGCCGACCGCGAACGCCAGCTCGAAGACGCGCTCATGCTGGGTGACCCGATCACGGAACTTACCATCGCCATGGAGAATGGCTATTTCCAGTTGAATCGGGCCGAATATTTCGTCCCGCTGATGGTCAAGATCCCGGGCAGCGAACTAGCACTCGCGCGCAAGAGTGGTCACGAATACACCCGCATCGACTTCATCGGCGAAATTAAGGATGAATTCGGCGCTACTGTTACGAATGTGCGCGACAAGGTGGACATCCGTCTCTCCGGCGCAACAGCGGCGGAACTCGCCAACCGGCCCATCGAGTATGATACCGGTTTCACGCTATTACCCGGCAGCTACAGGATCAAATTTCTCGCCCGCGATGCCGAAACCGGCCGCATCGGCACTTACGAGATGCCGTTCCGCGTGCCGAACCTCAATAAGGAGACGCAGCGCATCCCAATCAGTTCGGTCATCCTCAGCAGCCAGCGCGCGGAGATGAAGGAAGCGCTGTTCACCGCGGTCAAGGGCACGAAAGGGCAGCAGGCGCAGTCTGCCAGCCCGCTGGTGGAGGATGGACGGAAGTTGATCCCATCGGTTACCCGGGTGTTCAGCCGGTCGAAGGAAATGTATGTCTACTTACAGGCCTACCAACCCGGCCCCACCCCACCCGGTGCGAACGCAACGCCCACGCCCGCCCGCCCGGTGCATGCTTACGTGACGTTGTATCGCGACGGGAAGAAGGCACTGGAGACAAAGCCCCTGAGTACGGCGGAACTGACGGCGGCCCGCCTCAATACCGTGCCTCTGCGCTTCTCGGTCCCGCTCGAACCGCTCGACCCCGGCGAGTATCTCTGCCAGGTGACGGTGGTCGATCCGGCAACGAAGAAGGCTGCGTTCTGGCAAACACCGGTGATGGTCATCCCCTGAACTTCCGCGGCGCCGCGATTCCTTGCCAGCTTTATCAGTCGTTTCAGAAGTTCATCCACGTGTTTCTCATGCTGCCCCGCGCCCGCAGTAGCGGCTCGTCGAAGTTCGGGGTGCCGGCTTGAGTGCCGGCACGGCACGCGTGGGGGCATGCGCTACCTGTGCATGAGATACGAGACCGCATTCCTGAAGCGGTGTACGAAGTGTCTCGTTGCCGGAGCTCCGTCCGGCGGGTGAACGATCGATAACTTCCATCGCAAAGAGCACCGGAGGCGGCGAGACAGGCGTCTCCACTCCAGGGACGCCTCCGTGCGCTCGCAGATCCGTGTCCGCTACCCGGCGTTCTGGCCAGGCATGGCCCGCCCGCCCACGGCTACCGGAAACTCGAAGTGCGGCCGGAACCCGACGTCGCCGTGATGTACCCCGCATCGATTCCGCTTGCCTGAAACGCATTGCCCGCACGGAACGGCGCGCTGAACACCATCAGCACTCCGTCGCCCGCCGGAAGCTGCGACAACACATAGGAAGGAACCGTAAGCCTTCCCGCCGTGGCCCGCTCCAGACACACAAAGGTCACCGCCTGCGCCGCTTGCTCCGTCGCCGAGGTCCCGTTCACCCACACGTATTCTGAGTCCGTACCGCCGGTCCATGTCACCTGCAGATCCTGGCCGCGCGGCACCGTGCCGAGCGCCTGCCGGTTGGTCCAATCAATCGCAGCGCCAATCCGGATCTTCGCGCTGAACGCGCCTACATCGGCGCCGCCCGGTCCTGTCACTGTGTACTCGCCAGGATCCAGAAACGCCGTCGACGGAGCACCCGGAATCGGCAGCGACTGGCCGAGATCCGCCGAGTAAACGCCATCGCGCTTCGGCATCGGACGGCTGCCGCGCGGACCCGTAATCGTCAGGGCCGGACCCGCGTCCAGATTCTTCCAACGAAACTCAGGAAACGCCTCTTCGGTCGCTGCAAACCGCAGCACGAAGCACGACCCAAGCGACGGCAACACATCCAGCCCGCCCGTCTGAAACAGATCGCTCGCGGTCCATTCCTGGAAGCCGCCCGATGCGGCATGCGAGGTCAACGAGAAGCCTTCCACCGCCATGCTGGTACGCGACAAACTGATCGAGCCTGTCCGTGCAGTGCCGCTTGTGGGGAAGCGATCGAAATCCGCCTGCGAGAACCCGGTTTCATCCGAACAGCGGCCATCGGCGCCCACCGCGATGGTCGCGAAGTTCGTGTAGACGCCGTCGGTGCTCGCCACCACGGGCACATTGCAGCCGCTTACTTCCGGCACCTCCACCACCACGCGATCCATGCCCGGCGCCTCGGAACGGCCCTTCGAAATCACGTTCACCACCTTGCCGCCGATCCGCACCTCCAACACAGCCGTCAACTCGCCGCTGACCGGCCCCGCTGCTTCATCGCCTTCCACTGGACCAAGCCCCGTGCCTGTCAGCACAATGCGCTGACCCGGCTTCGCGGCCGCCAACGGTGTGATGTCGATGCTGTCTTCCGAGGCCGCCCTCGCCGCGCCGATCCCCGTATTCGTGCGCGTGCTGATTCCAAACCGCGCCTTCACAACCTCGGCCGGCGTGGTCGCGCTGCGATCCTGATAGCTCACCGTGATGCGAGCCGAACCTACCGGCGTCGAGGACGGCAACACCGCTTCCAAACGGCTCGCCGACGCCAGTACGACCCACGCGTCCACCGTTGACCCGCCCACTTCCACCTTGATCGAGACACCGCCCAATGGCTCCGCCGACAGCGGGAAACCGCGAGTCGCCGCCTCGGCCGGCCCCAGATCCTTACCCATGATGGCGATCCGTGCGCCCTGTGCGATGCCCGCCCCAGGCAGGCCTCTGGCAATCATGCTCCCCGCGTTGCCTGCTCCAACTGGGTTGATCACTGGCTGCGCGGTCATTACCGCCGCCGTCGCCACACACACAAGAACAGCCGTTCGAATCCTCATTCGGTTGCTTCGCTCCTCTCTCCATACAAGCGTCTCATACAAGCGGACACACAACGTCCCTGAAGGCTAACGCGGAATTTCCGCCGCATCCCGCATCACGGCGTGTGAAAAAATCCGCTCCATCAATCTGCTATTCTGAAAAGTGATCCGTTGTAGCAACGGTCTCGCCTCCCGCCTTCGGCTTCGCAGCCGGTCCGAATCCCTGCACGAACTTTTCAACGTCCTTCTTCTATTCGTTTTCTGCACGGGTTTGGCCAACCTCCGTATCGATCCATCTGGTCTGCGCAATTCGTTGGCATGGGCGGCTCCGGGAGTCGTTCCAGACTCCCAGTTGCGGCCGAATCAAGGGCCGCGAAAGGAGTGGCTCATCGCTTACCGGCGAATCCATTACGAGCCAGTTTCGCAGCGATGTTGGATGGTTGGATACCAAGACTCGAGGATACGCATCAGAGGTCAAGGGCCGGGCAATATGGACTCGCATCAGCAGTCGCACTTCCCCTGCTGACGCTACTGCTGACGCCGGGCCTGCCTGCGCAGACACACGACGAACGCGGCCCTCTGCGGTGGACCGCCACCCTGCAGAGCGGCATGGCGGAGACATTCCAGTTGACGCTCGGCGGCACATTTGGCCAAGGCCCCATGTGGCAGAACCGCGTTGAGGCCGGCGCGGTGAATGTGCTTGCCAAGGGGGACACCGCGTATCTGTTCGGGGTGGACGCGACCGACACGCGCGGCGGCGCCAATCAATGGCAGGCCGGCGTCGGCTACCGCCGCAACGTGTTTGTTCGCGGACGCCATTCCTTCTCACTTGCCGGCGGCGTGCAGCACTGGCAGTTTCCTCTGGTGAAGTGCGGCACCCGCGACTGGCTCACACACCAGTCCGTAACCTACCGGACTCGCTTGCGAAGCCTGCCCGTCACCGTCACTAGCGACGCCTGGAACCTTTGGAAAAGCCCGCTGCCCAAAGGCAACGCCGTCCATTCGCAGATGTGGGTGGAACATCCGATCACGCGCAAGGAAACCGTCCAGGTCGCGTTCCGTCACGGCCCCGCGCATACTTACTCCTGGGGCTTCTATGGCACTCATGGCAATCGTGTGCTGCGCTATCAAACCATGCTCGCGATGTATTGGCGAGGCACGCGGTTCGAAGCCGGCCTCCGCAAACAGTGGGGCCTTCAACCAGGCATCGTGAACAACACCTTCTGGCAATTCGCCGTCTCCCGCACCTTTCTCAAGTAACAGACGCACCGCGATCGCGATTGCGGCCCGGTCCCGCCGGGCACGATAATAGAGATCTTCCTCTTGCGCATGGGACCCGGTAGTCAAAGCACTGAGATCAGCCTGCCAGAAGGCATCGCTCCTGAGCCGGTCCGCGCCCAACTCGACCGCATCCTCGCCAGCAAGATCTTTCTCGCGTCGGACCGCATGGCACGCCTGCTGCGTTTTCTCGTCGAAAGCGCGTTGCAGGGACGCAGCCATCAACTCAAGGAATACCTGCTTGGCGTGGAAGTATTCGACCGTGGCGAGTCCTTCGATCCACGCACCGATCCCATCGTCCGTGTCGAGGCGCGCCGCCTGCGCACCAAGCTCAAGGACTACTACAAAGACGAAGGCTGCAATGACCGGCTGCGCATTGAGGTGCCCACCGGTGGCTACCTGCCCCGATTTGCGTGGCAGGGGGCCGCACCGCAGCGTGATGTCCTCAAGGACCGGGCAACGCCAGAGGGCGCGGCGGCCTCGGCCAGCATCGCTGTGCTCCCTTTCGCGAACCTGAGTCCCGAGGCCGATGCCGAATACTTCAGCGACGGTCTCACCGAAGAGATCATTCATGCGTTGACGAAGGTGGAAGGGCTCACCGTTGTTGCCTGGCAGTCCGCCGCGAAATTGAAAGCCTCCCAGACCGATGTCAGCGAGGTTGCGGCACGCCTGCGCGTGGCGACTGTTCTGCAAGGAAGCGTCCGCCGCGCGGCCGGGCAAGTGCGAATCCTCGCCAAACTGATCGAGGCGGATACCGGGCGGATCGCCTGGTCCGATACCTATGACCGCCAGATGGATGACCTGTTTGTCATTCAGGAGGACATCGCGCGGCGAGTGGCCGACAGCCTTAGGCTCAAGCTGCTCGGCGTGAAAGAACCCAGGCTCCAGGTGCGCCCCTGGAAGCTTCCCACTTACGACCTGTATCTCCGCGGACGCTTCCATTGGAACAAACGTACGCTCGAAGGCTTTCAGCGGGCACTCGAATGCTTCTCGGACGCCGTGGCGCGTGATCCGGAGTTCGCTCCCGGCCACGTCGGATTGGCCGATACCCATAGCCTGATGGTGGATCACGGCCTGATCGCGCCCAGGGATGGAATGCCGCTGGCGAAAGCGTCGGCGCTCCGGGCACTGCAACTGGATTCCGGTCTGGCGGAAGCTTACACGTCGCTTGGCTTCATCGCCTCCGCCTATGAATGGAATTGGGAGCAGGCCGAGAAGTATTATCTTCACTCGCTCGGGATACAACCTGGTTACGCGACCACTTACCATTGGTATGCCTGCGACTTGCTCGCCTTGACGGGCCGTTTCGAAGAAGCGCGGGAGGTGATGCGCGTCGCCTTGCGGCTTGACCCGCTTTCGCCCGTGATGATGTCGAGCGCCGGCTACATCGAGCTTCTCGCGGGGCGGATGGATGCGGCACTGGCTGCGATTGAGCAGGCGCTCGAACTGGATCCGGGTTTCTTCAAGGCGATCGCAACGATGGGCCGGGTCCACATCCATCGCGGTGAGTATGCACAGGCCGTTGCGATTCTGGAGAAGGCGCGCGAAGTGGGCGGCAATGTCCCGACTTTGCTCGGCGCGCTGACGCAGGCATACGGCTTCCACGGAGAGCGGGGTGCCGCGCGCGCCGTTCTGGCCAAGATGAATGCGTTGGCGACGGCGCGCTACGTCCCTTGCACGTCGTTTGCGATGGCCCATATTGGCCTTGGTGAGAACGACCGCGCGATCGAATGGCTCGAATTGGGCTGCGAGCGCCGCGAGGCTTCGGTGTGTGCACTCGCCGTGCATCCCGGCTACGAACCGGTACGCGGCGAGCAACGCGTGCTGGCCTTGTTGCGGGCGATGGGTCTGGAGAAGGCATCCGGCGGACGCGGCTAGGCATCTCAGAACCAGGGCGCCGCAGGTGTCAGGAAGCCGCGCCTCAGCGGCAAGTGCCCTGGCCATTGCATACTGCACAAATATGCTTTTGCTGGGCGCGATGGCTGCCGGACTTGCCGCCGGCTGGTTCTTCCCCGATCCATCCCGTCAGTTCGAACTGCTCGGCGCGTTGTTTCTTCGCTTGATCCGCACCATCATTGCGCCGCTCATGTTCGGAGTGCTGGTGCCCGCGGTCGCGCGTGCCGGCGCCATGCGGACCCTGGGACGGATGGGTCTGCGCGCGGTGATTCTCTTCGAGGTGCTCACCACCATCGCCCTGCTCTGGGGCCTCGGTTGGACCCTGTTGCTCGAACCCGGCACGGGTCTCCAACTGCCCCCGGCCCAAATGCCTGACGGGCATCTCTCCATCGCATCGATTCTTGAGCAGGCGTTTCCCACCAGCATCTTCGACGCGATGGCCCGCGGCGACGTGTTGCAGATGGTGGTGTTCTTCACTGGTATTGGCCTTGCCTGTAGTACGCTCGGGCCGAAAGCGGAGCCTCTCGTGGAGTTCGCCGAAAGCATTGGAGCGATCACCTTTCGCATGACGGCGATCCTCATGTACGCCGCGCCATTGGCCGTGTTCGGCGCCATGGCCTCCACCATCGCTTCGCAAGGACCCGGCGCGCTGGCGAGCCTGGCCCGATGGATTGGAACCGCCTGGGTGGCGCAGGTGAGCTACACGGTGGTGATCCTCGGCGGGATGCTGCGGATCACTGGGATGCCGATCTCGCGATTCGCGCGTGAGGTCCGTGAACCGTTCGTCGTGGCGTTCACCACCACTTCGAGCGCAGCGGCGTTGCCCTCCGCGCTGGCGGGCGTTGCGCGTCTCGGAGTCTCTCCGCCGGTGGCCGGATTCGTGACACCGTTGAGCCTCAGCTTCAACCTGGAAGGCAGCACGATCCATCTGATGATGGCGGCGGTGTTTGTGGCACAGGCTGCGGGAATGCGGCTCGAATGGGAGCAACTCCTGCTGATGATGCTGACGCTGAAGCTCACCAGCAAGGGCGTGGCGGGAATCCCTCGGGCGAACTTCGTCATCCTTACCGCGCTGTTTTCAGGATTGGGATTGCCCGCCGAAGGATTGGCCTTGTTGCTCGGTGTCGACGCGTTGATTGACCCTGTGCGCACTGCGCTGAACATTCTCGGACATTGCGCGGCGCCCGTTGCTGTCGAGCGATGGCCCACGAAGTAACTCCCGCCGCGGGCAAAGCCGGGGCTTGAGAACAAGGCGCCGCAAAGCCCTCACGTCAGGGTGCAGTCAGCGTTAGTTTGGTTAGTAATAGTACATGGGCCCGACGGGCCCGACATACGGCCGCGTGCTTCCAGATGTGGACAATAGACAGCTTGTGCCGCAGCGATCTTCCGAAGCGGCAAAAGAGGCTCCCCCTTGAGAGGGAAGAGGCAAGAGTGCCCGCGCTACCGTCGTGCCGGGCGTACTTATAAAACGGTGTACTTAGAAAGCCGGACTTAGCCAACTTACTGCCCGCCGCTCGACGCGGGCTGACGCTTCTCCAGAGACTGAAGGCCCTTCGTCGCCATGAAGCTTGATGGATACTGATCGAGGGCTTCGCGGAAGGCGCGCTCGGCTAACTCCGTGCGGCCGTGCGACAGGGCCAGCTTACCCAACGCTTCGTTTACCGGGCGTGGATAGAACGGCGGTTCGCTGTAGATCAGCGCGCGCTCGCGCCTGGCGGCGACTTGCAGTTTTTCAATCGCCTCGTCCACCTTGCCGCGCGCGGCCAGCGTGTGACCGAACAACTCCTGGCGCGCGACGCGCAACTCGGCCGGTGCGGCCTGCTTCACGGTCTCCTGATACGAATCGATCGCATCATCCATCGACTCCAAGGCCTTGCGCGCGCCTTCCGAATTTCCCTTCGCGGCACGCGCCACACCGACCGCCCAATGACGCCACGCTCGCTCGCGTGGCTTGTCATAGTGCGGCAATGACTGGCCATCCAGAATCTCGTCCCAACGCTCGTTCTGTACCAGCGCACGCAACATCGCGAACCAGCCCTGACGGTAGGCCGTGCGGTTGTTGTCGATGGCTGCCTTCTCGCGCGGATTCTCGGCGAACGCCAGCAGGCTGCGCGCGGATTCCACAGCCTCGGAAGTCTTGCCCTGGAAGCTGTAGGACGTCGACAGGAAGTGCACGTTGTGGCCGTGATGGCCCGTCGAATACAACGAGTCGGCCTTGATCCACTTCAATTCGTTGTCAGCGGCGTCAGAGAACGACTTGACCGCATCGGACCAACGCGAGGTCTGCGCATAGATGTGGCCGGGCATGTGCAGCGCATGCGGGATGTTGGGCACCAGATCGGCGTAACGCTTGCAGCTATGCCATGCGTCCTTGGCGAACGTCGACCCTTCGAAGCCGTGAATGACGTAGTGATGCACACCCGGATGATCGGGGAATTCGGCCATCAGTTCGCGCAAGAGTTGCGCCGCTTCCATGCTTCCATCGCGAGGTTTGTGCTCGGGCAATTCGAAGCCACGCATGAGATGCAGTGCGAGATAGCTCTTCGCTTCCACTTCCTTCGGATACTTCGCGGCAATGGCGCGCAGACCCTGGATGTAGCCGGCATCGGGATCCTTGGAACGGATGTCGCGGCGGGCGGCGATCGACGCCACGTACATCTTTTCGAGTTCGGTGATGTTGCCGGCTTCGGCGAGTTCGACCGCTTTGCGCACCGCGGCATCCACGCGATCGAACGCATCGTTGTTGCGCAGATTGGAGTAAGTCTGGAGTTGGAAGCGCGGGCGGTAGTCACCCATCGCGACCATCGCCACGCCCCACCACGGCATGGGCGATTTCGGATCGAGCGCGGCGGCTTGGAGGAAGCTGCGCTCGGCTTCCACAGCCCAGAAGGAATGCATCTGCGCCACGCCCTGCGTGAAGAATTTCTGCGCCTCGGGGTCGGAGGTGGTGATGGGGAAGTGGATGTGTTCGCTTCCCTGCCCTGGCAGCAGCTTTGCTGGTAACGAAGGCGACACACGGCTCGCGCCCGGCGTGCACATGTCTTTCGACTTCGATTTGTCAGTCTGCGCGGTGAGCGCGGCTGCGAATGCAAGTGCGAGAACGAAGTTGCGCTTCATTGCTTCTCCAATTCCGAGGCGATCAGATCGCCGAGTTGTTGCACATCGAACGAAAGCCCTTCCACCAGGGCTGAGAGACGGCCTTGACGGTTCACAATGCCAATGGTCGAGTTGTGCGTGATCACGCCTTCTTCCGGCCAATAGATGATGCCAAAACGGTTCGCCACCACACGAACTTCCGATTCAGAACCTGTCAGGAAATGCCAGCCCAGTTGAGGACGCCAAAGAGTAGCATATCGCGAAAGGACAGGTGGCGTGTCGTAAGTCGGGTCGAGCGTGATGCTCATGAGGATGAGGTCGCGGTTCATGCGATCGGGGAAGCGGCGCTGCAGGCGGGCGAAGGTGGCGGCGAGGCGCGGGCAGACTTCGGGCAAGGGACAGCGGGTGTAGAGGAATTGAATGGCAAGTACTTTGCCGCGCAAAGCGGAGACGGAGATGCGCTCGTCACGATGGCTGAGAAGAGACCATTCTGGCATGAGCCCGCCGATGGCGAGCTTTTCCTTGGGCGGTTCGAGAAGGACTCGGCGGCCGTCCTGCTCGATCTCGTTCGTGGCACGGCGCGGGCGGATGCGGCGGGCTTCGGAGTTGGCAAGTTGGAAGTCGATGAATGTCCCGGGCACGAGGCCTGAGATCTCACGCGGATTCGCAACGCGTAGCGGCATCGCCATGGCGGGCATCACGCCGGGAATTGCTTTGTGCGAGACAACGATGGTCTGCGCGGTGGGGCGGACTTCCAGAACCAGGCCTTGTAGGTGGTAGCGCTTTGCGCAAGAGGTGCTGAGGAGGCTGGCGAGGAGAAGACAGCCGAGGAATGAGGGGCGGCGGGGGAGGCATGCCCGAATCGAAGAACCGCGCGAGTTGTTGCTGAGACTTCGCGGCAGGAGCCGGTGGACGTCGGCGGCTCCATCAAAGAAGGACCACGCGGTTTGCCGCGCACGGAGACTTACGATGGGAAGCACCGTTGGTGAACCGCATGCCGATGGCGACGTGCAGTGTGGGCGCCCGCGGAACACCACAAGAGGCAACGGTGCAAACACCGGCCGCAGGCTACGGGAAAAAGTAAACAATGTCCGGGCGAATGCCATAACCCGACTCCGCACAAGGTCCGCATTCCACCTGATATCCCGGGAAAGCAGCTTTCGCGGCGCGCGGCACTTCCACCGGATGCTCGACCTGATGATAAGTGGAGAGCGCCATGCGCGGGCGGAATTTCGCGATGGTGTTCCTGCCGCCGTTGATGGCTCGCACCTCGGCGCCTTCGATGTCCATCTTGATGTAGTCGACGCGTTCGAGTTTGAGTTCGTCTACCATCTTGTCGATGGTGGTGAGCGGCACTTTCTCGACAGCCTTCGAATGCTCGCGCTGGATCACGAAGCTGTCGGCGGCGGAGTTGTGCGGATCGACGTGCAACTCGAGGAAGTCGTCCTTGTCCCAAACGCCCTTCGGATAGATGATCACGCGGCCTTCTTCCACTTCCTTGGCGAAGTTGCGGCGGAGGCATTCGATGTTCTCCGGCGCGGGCTCAATGGCGACTACCAGCTTCGCACCAGCTTTCAACGCGGCGCGGGTGTAGACGCCGATGTTCGCGCCGCAATCGAGCACCACGTCGCCAGCTTTCAGACCGCGGCCGTTCCAACCGTAGATGTCGCGAGCCTGCTCGGCGAGGTTGAAGGGCAGCACGTACTCGCTGCCATCGGGGAGCCAGTACTTACCGTCGGGTGTGTCCCAAAGCTGGTACCCTTTGCCGTCCTTCTCGAGGAGTTTGCTGGCGGCGAGAATCTGGTCCTTCCTGGAGATTTGCTCCTTCACGTCGTCGAGGGCGCGGATCGCATTGGGATAGGGGCAATTCTGGTTGCGGCCAAGGATGTACCAGGCGGAAAGGCGCGCCGGGGCGTAGTAGTAGAGCGTCAGGGCTACTCCCACGATGAGTAGCAGGAGGATCTTCTTCATTCAGGTTGAATCATAGCATCCGGATTCGGCGTGGCACCACAATTGCTGAAGAAGGCGACAGGTTTGGAGGTCCGGAGTTATGCTCTTTCGCCTTGGCTTCGTCGCCATCGTAGTTACGCTGTTGTTCTTCTGGCGAGGCGTCCTCTTTGTGGGTGGGGGAGGTCTCGTATCAGTGGGTCATATGGTCCAGGGTTTCGTCCATGGTTTCGACTATCGGGGTACGGTTGGGACCCCGCAGGAGATTCTCGACACCGTGATTCTGGACAATCAACAATCTTCCAAGGTGGAAGGTGTGGTGGGTGGTCCGAGCCACAAGCCCGAAGTCATGGCGGTGATGTGCATGGATCCGCGGATCAACTCCGAGGTTGTGCTTGGTGACTCGCGGCACTACTACGACGTGGTGCGGCTGCCGGGATCGGTGCTTTCGGAAGAAGTGATCGAGGCGATAGAGCTTGGCGTGAAGGAGCACCGGCTGAAGGTCGTGCTGTTCACCACGCACACGGACTGCGCGATGGAGAAAGTGGCGCACAGCGAGGAGGCGCACGAGTATCCTGCGCTATCGAAGGCCGTGGACAAGCGCGAGGAGATGTACCAACTGATGCTGAAGCGGCCCATGATCGCGGACCGTCTAAAGGCGGGCACATTGCTGATCAAGCGCTACCAGATTGACACACCGACGGGTAAGTTGACTCCACAATAGGCGCGGGCAGAGGCGCCTTCACACTGCGCAGCGACAGGCGGAACCATGGACGGTGCCGGCGTACCCGTGCGGTCAGCAGGCCGGCGCGGTGTGCGAGCGCGAGCAATTCTCCGGGTTGGAAGCCAGCGGCGACGGATCGCATGCCGTCGTGCACGGTGATGGGATGCCATCCGAAGACGTGCCGCGTGGCGGGCAGGAAACGGTGGGCGACGGGGTGGCGCTCGAGGTCATTCACCAGAAGCAGGCGGCGGGACAGCGACGCAAGTTCCCGCAGCAGGGACACGACATCGAGATTGCTGAAGTGATGCAGCAAGAGGCTGCAGGTGACGATGTCGAAGGAGTGCTCGCGAAAGGGCAAGCGGAAGGCGTCCGCGGCGGCTTTGGGCGATGGAGCGGCGCGCAGGTTCCGGAAGTTGGCGTCGCAGGAAACGATGCTGGCCAGAGGGAACTGCCGTTTGAGCGACGTGGCAAGATCGCCGGCGGCGGCGCCGACGTCGAGCACGGAAAACGCATCGGTGGGCGAATAGCAGCGTGCGATTTCCGCCTTCACCACCGCGTGGCCGCCAAGCCAGCGGTTAATCCGGCGCAAGTCACGCAGGTTCGCACAGGCATCCGCGTCTGAAGCGGTATCCAGAAGTTCGGACTCGATCACGCGTTCCCGAAGCCACACCATGAGACCTATGTTAAATGTTAAGCTGTCCCGAGTGGATATCGTAACGGTCAACACCGGGTGGATCGAAGTGATCTGCGGCCCGATGTTCTCAGGAAAGAGTGAAGAGTTGATCCGGCGGCTTCGCCGGGCGATGATCGCGCGCAAGCGTGTACAGGTGTTCAAGCCCATAATTGATGACCGCTACTCGGCGGACGAGATTGTTTCGCACGCCGATCAGCGGATGAAGTCCGAGGTGGTATCAGGGACACCGGAGATTCTGGAGCGCCTGGACTGGCGCACGCAAGTGGTGGGCATTGACGAGGCGAACTTCATGGGCGAGGGCCTGGTGCAAGTGGCCAGCCAGCTTGCCGATGCCGGCAAACAAGTGATCGTCGGGGGGCTGGACACGGACTACATGGGGCGGCCGTTCGCGCCGATGCCGGAGTTGCTGGCGCTTGCGGAGTCGATCACAAAGACGCTCGCCATCTGCATGCGGTGCGGCAACCCCGCCAAGCACACGCAGCGGCTGGTGGAGAGCAATGATCTGATCGTGGTGGGCGCCGCGGGGATGTATGAGGCGCGATGCCGGCGGTGCTTTGAGCCGGGCGTTCCGAAGCAGGAGAGCTTCGAGTTCGCCAAGCCGAGACGCACGCACGCCGCGGATTGAATATGGCTGAGGCGCGCACTGTCCATGTGAAGGCGCTGGCGAAAATCAACCTGTCACTGCGGGTGCTGTACAAGCGCGCCGATAATTACCACGAATTACGTACGGTTTTTCAGACGATTTCCCTGTCGGATGAGATCACGCTGATCTATCAGCCGGCAAGGATAACCGAAGTTACCGTGGAGTGCACGGTTCCGATTGAGAACAACCTCGCGGTCAAGGCGGCCCATGCCGTACTGGAGGCGGCGAAGGCGCACGGCAAGGTGCACTTGATCCTGGAGAAGAGGATCCCGATGGGAGGCGGCCTGGGCGGGGGATCGACGGATGCGGCGGCGGTTCTTCTGGCGCTGTCGGCGCTGATGCGCAGGCCACTTCCGAAAGAGAAACTGGCCGAGCTGGCGGCTACCCTGGGTAGCGACGTACCTTTCTTTCTCATTGGCGGGACGGTGTTAGGAATGGGGCGGGGCGAGGAGTTGTATCCGTTCCCGCAGCCGGACACCAGTTACGGCATCTTACTTACTCCAGAGATCCATGTGTCGACGGCGGAGGCTTACCAGTCCCTTGGCCGTACATTGACTCAGGTCTCTGGCGTGGGCTTCGCCATGGAGAGTTGGGGGATCGGCGAAGGCGCGAGTCTGGAGCAATGGCGGCGATTCTGCGCCAACGATTTCGAGGAGCCGGTTTTCGCGCGTCATCCCGAGTTGGGCGAGTTGCGAAACAGGATGGAAGCGGCGGGGGCGATCATCGCAAGAATGACAGGAAGCGGGGCGGCGATTTTTGGGTTGTTCCCGTCGCGGAGCCACGCGGTGGAAGCGGCCAGCCTGTTTCCCGACACGCCGAACGTACTTTTCCGGACTGTGGACAAGCGGCAGTACGACCGGCAATGGGGCAAGATACTCTCATGAAGCTATCCCGGCGCGATGCGTTGTCAGCCATCGGCTTTCTGTCAGCAGCGCCTCAGATCTGGGCGCAAAGGCAAGCCGGGCTCTATCGCGACTACTCGCGATGCCTGCCGGATTTTCTCGGTGGGCTCGCACAGCAGGCAGTGGCGCGGCGCGGCGCGGAATTGGACAAGCTGACATCGGTGGCGGCAGTGGAAGCGCGGAAACGTTGGATACGCGAAATGTTCTGGAAGCTGGTGGGCGGCGAACCTCAGCGAACACCGCTCAATGCGCGCACGACCGGCACTCTCGATCGCGACGGCTACCGCGTGGAGAAGGTGGTGTACGAGAGCCAGCCGGGCTTTCATATCTCCGCCAACCTCTACGTGCCAACGGCTGGACGGCCGCCATTTCCGGGAGTGCTGTTCCAGATGGGCCACGCGCTCGACGGGAAAGCGTCGCCGCTGTACCAGCGTTGCTGTCAGGGTCTGGTGAAACTTGGATTCGTGGTACTTGCCTTTGATCCGATGGGACAAGGGGAGCGCACCTACTACCCCGGCGCGCGGCCGTCGCTGACTCGCCTGGGAAGCGCTGACGATGAGCATACGGTACCCGCGCGGCAGATGATGCTGCTCGGCGATTCGAGCGCACGGATGCAGACGTGGGATGCGGTTCGCAGCCTGGACTATCTGGCGAGCCTGCCGTACGTGGATCGTCTGCGTCTGGCGTCCACCGGGCAATCGGGCGGTGGTACGAACACGATGCTGCTGGCGGCAGTGGATGACCGGCTGGCGTGCGCCGCCATCGCGTGCCCGAACACGGAGAACGTCGCGGTGACGGATTTCCATTCGCCCGGGTCGACCGATGACGCGGAGCAGAATTTTCCTGGCTCGGGACCGGTGGGTTTCGATCGTTGGGATCTTCTGTATCCGCTCGCGGCGAAGCCGCTGCTGGTTGCTTTGAGCGAACGCGACTTCTTTGGAACCTATTCGCCACAGTACCTTGTGAATGGGCGCGAGGAGTACGCGCGATTGGGCCGTGTTTACGAAGTGCTCGGGAGGAAGGGGCAGTTGGCATGGTTCTCGACGCCGCTGCCGCATGGCCTCGCTTATGAGATGCGGCTCGCCATCTATCGCTGGTTTCGACAGTGGCTGCAGCCCGGCATGTCGGCGGTGAACGAAGAGCCCGGCACAGAGCCCGAAACAGAATCGGCGCTTTTTGTTTCGGACTCCGGAAACCTGGTGCGGTCGTTTGGGGGAGAGTCGCCATTCACGTTGAATCGCAAGCGGCTTGCGGTGGCGCGCCCGGCGTCCTCGGGAGTGGACCTGCGCAGTCTTCTCGGCGTGGATCCGGTGCCTGTCGCCGACCCCGCGGCGGCGATTGCGCGAACCGAGTTCCGTCACACGATGGTTGAGGCGATCGAGGTGCAGCCCGCAGACAAGGTATGGGTGCCGGCTTATGTGTTCCGGCCGAAGCGGGGAGCGCCGAAGGAAATCCTGCTGGTCCTTGAGCCAGGGGGCCGCAATCTGTGGCGCGAAGACGAGATGTACGATCTGCTTGCTCAGCAGGGATACGTGGTGTGCGCACCGGATTTGCGCGGGATCGGCGATATGACTCCGGAGTTCGGGCGCGGTGCGGCGCGGCATGCGCGGTCACACAATAGTGATGAGCATTACGCATGGTCGGGGCTGACGTTCGGCAAGCCGATGGCGGGCCAACGCGTCAGCGACATTCTGTCGCTGGTGGCTGGTTTGCGCGCGCGAAGCGATTTCGGCCGGCTGCCGTTGCATGTGGCGGCGCGAGGAATGTTGACCGTGCCGGCACTGTTTGCAGCGTCGATTGAGCCGGCGATTCAGAGCCTCTATCTCGCGGGAGGGCTGATCTCGTACCGGAACTTAGCCGAAACTGAGAATTACAATCACCCCATGAGTAACTTCGTGCCGCGGCTGCTGCTACACACAGACCTGCCGGAGGTAGCGGCGGGGATGGCGCCACGGAGGATCGTCCTGGCTGGAACGGTGAATGGCGCGGGTGAGCGGGCGGATAGCGAACTGGTGAAGAACGCTTATCCCGGGGCGCATGTGGTGGTTCGGGATCGCGCGGAATGGACCGTGGAGGCGTTGACGGGGCGCGGCGGGTGAAGGACGCGCGCAACACTGACTCGAGCAACACTGGCTCGCGCGGCAGTGGCTCGCGCGGCAGTGGCTCGTGCGGCCGTGGCTCGTGCGGCAGTGGCTCGTGCGGCAGTGGCTCGTGCGGCAGTGGCTCGTGCGGCCGTGGCATCACGCGGCAGTGGATCCCGCCGCGGCATCGTCCGTGTTACAAACGAGGGATGCGACTGGCGACCTTCTTTCCCGCAGCCATCCTGATACTGTCCACGCTCGACGCGTCCGACTGGACGCAGTTTCGTGGGCCCAACGCGTCCGGCGTTCTGGAGAGCACCGGCCTCCCCACCGCGTTCGGTGGCGACACGAACCTGCTCTGGCGCACACCACTTCCACCGGGGCACTCGTCGCCTGTGCTGACCGCGGACCGCATCTATCTCACTGCGTCGGAAGGTGACAAGTTACTCACCTTCGCCCTCGATCGAGCCACTGGCCGCATCTTATGGCGGCGGGAGGCGCCGCGGCCGCGGAAACAGGAAATTGAGCGGCCGGCGAACGGTCCCGTTTCCGCTTCTCCAGTTACTGACGGGACGAACACTTATGTCTTTTTTCAGGATTTCGGCTTACTGTCCTACGGACCGGATGGAAATGAGCGGTGGCGGATGGCGCTTGGTCCTTTCAATAATCCGTTTGGACATGGCGCGTCGCCGGTGCTCATCGGAAATCTCCTGATCATGGTCTGCGACCAGGACACCAACGCGTTCGTCGCCGCGGTGGACAAGGACAGCGGACGCGTGATGTGGCGAACAGAGCGGCCCCACGCGCAGCGCGGATACGCGACGCCCGTGCCCTACAAGGCCCGGGATGGAAGCCAGCAGGTGATTGTGACGGGCTCCTACCGGATGTCGGGCTACGACGTGAAGACAGGTAAGGAATTGTGGTGGATCCGCAAACTGTCGTGGCAGGTGAAACCGACTCCCGTGGTGGCGGACCATGTGGTCTACTTTGTGACTTACTCCGCGGAATCGGATCCGGGCCAGCAGGAAGAGGTGCCGCCGTTTGCGGACGCGCTTGCCAAACTGGATGCGAACAAAGACGGCAAGCTGTCGAAGGACGAAATTGTGGACCCGCGCGTGAAAGCACGCTTTGATGAGTATCTGGACCTGGATAACAGCGGCTATCTGGAGGAGCGTGACTGGCGTCAGTTTCAAGAGCGGCGGCAGGGCGAGAGTGCGCTGCGAGCCTACAAACTCGGCGGCAAGGGCGACCTGACCGAGAGCGGATTGCTCTGGAAGCAATCAAAGTCCCTGCCGAACGTACCGTCGCCGCTGGTCTACCGGGGGGTTCTGTACACGCTGAAAGAGGGCGGCATCTTCACGTCGTACGATCCGAAAACGGGCGAGATCCTCAAGCAGGGGCGGTTGCCGGGCGCGCTGGGCAATTACTTTGCCTCGCCGGTGGCCGCCGATGGAAAGATCTATCTCGCGAGCGAAGAGGGTAAGATCACTGTGCTGGAAGCGGGGGCGCAGTGGGGGATTCTGCGGATCAACGAGATGGATGGCGCATGTACGGCCACGCCGCCGATCGTTGAGGGAAACCTGTATGTGCGCACACGCAACAGCCTCTCACGATTTGGGAAGAAGTAACTTGACTTAAGGCACGCGGTCGTAGCGCAGTTCCCCGCCCTTCAGCCTGAGTAACTGGCGGTGCGGTGCGACTGGCGGGGGAACGGGAACCTGCGCGTTCATGCGGTCAAAATGCGACTTCAGCCGCTCGACCACGTCCGGATTGGCGTCGGCGACATCGCGCTGCTCGGAGGGGTCGGCATCGAGGTCAAAGAGCATCATGGGCTTGGCCTTGGCGCCGCCGGAGACTCCCGGATACTGACTGGGGCGCGCCTGCTCATACGGAGCGATGATGGTCACGCCGTCGGGTGCGCGCGGGTCCACCCAGTCTGGCCGGTCGGCGACCATTGCGTCGGCGCCGGGCGACTGGACGTGCAGCTTCCACTTACCTGATCTTACAAATGCCAGCTTATCTCCGGAAGTGACGAAGATCGCCTCGTGGGGTGTTTTCGCACTCGTATCCGTGAGGAGCGGCAAGATATTCCTGCCATCCAGCGGGTTTGGCGGGGGACTTACTCCGGCCAGTGAGGTGATGGTTGGGAAGATGTCGATGATTCCCGCAACTTCCTTCGTCTCATGACCTGGTTTGGCGCGGCCCGGCCACCGCGCAATCAGAGGCACGCGCACGCCACCCTCCCACGGCCGTCCCTTCATGCCTCGCAATCCGCCGCTGTTGCCGCCGAACCACGGCCCGTTGTCGGAGGTGAAGAGTACCAGCGTGTCGTCGTCGAGGCCCAATGTCTTGAGCCGCGCGAGGATCTGTCCGACTGACCAGTCGAGTTCCTTGACGGCGGCGGCGTAGAGGTCGGTGTTCGTGCCCGGCTTGTAGAAATCCTCCGATGCGGCGAGGGGTTTGTGCGGCATGGCATGAGGCAAATACAGGAAGAACGGCTTGCTGCGATTCCGTTCCATGAAGTTCAGCGCTCGCTCGGTGTAGCGCCGGGTGAGAGTGGCTTGTATGGCAGGATACTCCGCCACACGCTCGTTCTCGACGATCTGCACGGGCCGCATGTCGTTCGAATAGAGAATGCCGTAGTATTCATCGAACCCTTGCGTGCGGGGGAGGAACCGCGGAGTGTGTCCGAGATGCCACTTGCCGATGCAGGATGTCGCGTAGCCCGCGGGTTTCAGTGCCTCCGCGATGGTGACTTCGCCGGCAGGGAGGCCGAAGTCATTGAGGCCGGAGTCCGGCGCGGGATTGCGGGTCATGCCATAGCGGAACGGATAACGCCCTGTCATGAGGGTAGCGCGGGTGGGAGCGCAGAACGGCATCGGAGTGTAGAAGTGGGTGAACTTCACGCCTTCGCGCGCCATGCGATCGAGGTGAGGAGTTTCATGGCGCGGATGGCCGTAGCAGGCGAGGTCGCCGAAGCCGAGGTCGTCGGCGAGGATCACAATGAAGTTCGGCTTGCGCGACTGGGCGGCGCGACCGAGCAAGGGTGCGGCGGCGAGGGTGCGAAGGCAGTTGCGGCGGGTGAGCATAAATTCACACTATATAGGAAAAAAGAAGCCCGAACGAAGAGGTCAGAACGAAGACAGTTACTTCGCAGGCGCGGGTGCTTCCACCACGGTTGTGTCGAACATCGCCGTGCGCACTTGGCCGGAACGGCGGATCTGGACGAAGATCCGATAGTCACCGGGTTGCGGGAAACCGTAGGGAAAACTGACTTCGGCCGGCAACGACATTTGATGCATGTGGTGGCCGGCATGCGGATCGGGATCGCTCTTCTGCGCGATGGTCATCGCCGCCATCGGCACCGATCCGGTGGGGTGCACGTGAGCGAACACGCTGCGGTCGCGCTTCACGAAAGCGGCGTGGCCGAGCATGCCCATGTACAGTTCCATGTCCGGGGCAGGCTTGCCATCCGCGCCTTCCACGCGGAAACGGAATGGCTGCGCGCGCTTCACCACAAGCGTGTCACTCTCGCGCTCCCAGATCATCTTGGAACCATCCTCGAATACGAACGTTTTGTTCTTCGAGTCGGCACGGGAGAGCGGATGGCCGTTGCCCGCCGAGTCGTCACCGGCGAGAGGCTTACCTTCGATCGCAGGCAGAGTGATCTCGGCAACCATCGTCTCCGGCAGACCGGACTCGTGCACCACGTCGGCATACAATCCGTAAGTGCCCGGGGGCATGGGCGGCAGATGGTGGGTGAACACACCGCTGGCGGTCATGTCGGGATGGAGATGCCAGACGCGCTCCATTTCCGGCAGTTTGATCACATAGAGATGCATCAGGTGGCTGTGGTCGGGAACAAAGTCATCCACTTTGCGGCCCATCCAACCGGGGTCACTCAATGTAAGTTGTAGCGTCGCGTGATTGAGCAGCGCGGCGTCCATGCGCAGGGGTTTGTAAATGATCCGTCCGTAGCTATTGGCTTCGGCGGTCCACCAGGTGTTACCAAGATACAACACCGCGGCAACGATCACGGCGGTGAGGGCCATGGTGCGGCGCGCACGGCCGCGGATCTCGGGCGTCGGCTGCTGGCCCGGGTCGAGTTTGGCTTCGCGGGAAGCGGCGCCGGCTATGCTCACCGCGCCTACCGAGAGAATCAGCCCCAGAATGGAGAGCGCGATGCCAAGGCCAGTCTGCATGCTTTCGGTTTTGTTGGCGAGCGCGGGAACCGGCACCGCGAGTTCTCCCTTGCCCTGCGGACCATCAATGTTCACGCGCACCTGCCATGATCCGCTGGTCATCATCCAAAGACCACCAGTGAAGAATTGAGGGTCGTCCTTCGAACGCTGGGCGATATCGGGAGTTGGGGCGAACTTCGCGCCAGCGCCGCTCATCGGCATCGGCACGATGCGGACCTCGGAGATGTCCTTCGCGCTGGTGCGAATCTCCACTTCCGCGACGCCGGGTATGACGAGGGGCGGACGGATGGTGACGAAGATCGGGTAGGGGCCGGCCTTCCCTTCGAGGAAGATATCGGGGCTGCCGATGTGGGCGTAGAGCGGCGCGAGCGCGGCGAGCATCAGGGTTGCGATGCGCATGTCGACCTCCGGTCAGCGGCGGATCTTGCGCATCCAATCGCCCCAGCCGAAGCCGATGCGCATGGAGACGGTGGCGAACAGGAGAGCCAGTCCCATGCCCATGGCGAAGTTGGCCTCCGTGGGCAGGAAAACGCGGCGGAACAAGTAAGACTGCGGGTGGGTGTAGTAGCCGAAGTAATGCGCGCCGAAGAACGCGTTGCGCGCGCCGTCCGACATGAGGAAATTCGCGAAGGGCCACTGCACGGCGACGAATGCGGCGAGGAACAACGCGGCGGAGGCAGCCGCCAGAAGCCACTTATTCCAATGCTCCGTGCGCCGCCAGAACAGGTCGAGCAGGAAGGCGGGCACGATCAGCAGCAGGGGAAAGTCAGGAGGGACGAAGTAACTGGTTGGATAGTAGACCGGACCGAGCTTCGGTTCCGCCGGAAATTGCGGCAAAATCAGAATGCAAAGAATCAAAAATGTGGAGTAAACCGCCGTCGTGATGGTGGCCGCCCAGCGCAGGCCGGACGCACGAGCCAGTCCGGCGATCGCGACGGGGACGGCAAACGCGATCTTCTGATAGAAAGCCGCGGTGTGCATCTGCACGCGCCCGGTCATCTCCATCATGAAGACCATCAGCAGGACGATCAGCATCGCGCCGATGTAGAGGAAGATGGCGTTGAGACGGTTCCGGGTGACGCCATCCGCGCGGTTCATGTGTCCCAGGGTAAGGATCAGTGCCCCCATGATCACCATGGCGACGCCGAAGATCAGGAGCGCGTGCGGAGGGCTGACGATCTTCACGTCGAGGCCGTAGGCGTTGTGCCACCAGTCGTCAAACGGGGCCGACGTCAGCATCGCCACGCCACCCCAGGCCACGAGGAACGCGCCAAGGGGCGCGCGAAAGCCCCACATGCGGATGGTCGCTTCGTCCTTCACATAGCCGAACGTCCGGGAGAGAATGAGATAGGCGCAGGTCACGCCGCCGACCACACCACACAGGTAGATCGCGATATGGGCCGGGGTCCAGAATGTGTCGCGGCCGATGGAGCGGTGCCAGGAAATATCCCAATGCCCGCCAACCAACGCCGAGGTGACCGAAAACACGGCACACCAGATATACCAGGGAATGGCGGCGGAGGCCTCGCGTGTGGTTACCCGCTGGCCGGCCGCAACATGGGAAGGAACGGTGATCGAACTCGCCATCGCACTTACTCCTTGGTTCCTCGATTAGTTCTTGCGAACGGAAATCTCCTTGAAATACACGGTGGAACGAGGGTCGTGATTCTGCAAGCCAATGTAGCCCTCGTTGGGACGCGGGCCGCGCACCGGCTCGTACCACATCTTACGGGCAGGCACCGGCTGATCGCCGCGAAACTCATTCACCTTCTGGCCGTTCAGCATGACGGTGGTGACTTGTCCCTGGAGCACAATCTCCATGGTGTTCCACTCGCCGGCTGGTTTCTGATTGCGCGCCGTGACCTTGGAGAGCGAATAAATCGCCCCCGTGGAATGCCACTCGTCGCCACCGGCATCGATCTGGACTTCGTAGCCGTTATGAACGCCGTACCAGGGGTCGGGCGGAGGCTCGGGAAGGCGGATGACGACGCCGGAATTGTCGCGCGGGCCGGAGGTTTTGAAGACCACGCGCAGGGTCGTGCCACCGATCTTCTTGCCGGCGAAGTACAGCAGGCCCATTCCACCTTCGGTCTTCATCATGCCGTCTTCCACGACGAACCGGCCAGGGCCAACCATCTTCCAGCCGTCGAGGTCCTTGCCATTGAACAAGGGTTCCCATTCCGCTGCGGAAAGCGTAAGGGAGGCCAGCAGGAAGGCCACAGCGAGGAGTTTCATATCTTTACATTGTAGTGCGAAGGATGGCGGTGAGTGAGTTCTGTCGAGAGCGGGTAGACAGCGCAGGTGGGTGAAGAACGGCGGAAATCTTCACATCCATGCGGTGGAACAACGTGATCCGAATGTGCCCTACGCGTTGGTGAGCCCGTTCGGCGCTCCGCTACGCGAGGAACCGGTGGGGCCGTTGCCACTGAAGGTTGGGGTGGATCCCTCAGTCAGGCGGCTCACCACTTGTGGCCGTGTTGCCGCTGGCCTTGCACCGCGTCGTAGCCCCCCTGTGAGCGTTGCAAGGCGGCGATCACAGGGTTCTGATGCGCAATCGTGGCATCGAGCTGCTTCTGGTTGGCTTCCAACGCCGCAACTCTTGCTGGCAGCGCCGCCAGTTGCCCGGCGCTGGCTCCCCCTCCCGCCGGCTGCCCCGCCTGCGCATTGGCAGTGTTTGCCGCGTTCGCCCCTCGCATCCGAGCGGTATTTACGACATTCGAAACTGACCCAATCGACATCGCGTGCCTCCTGTTTTTCTGTTTGACGGCGAGGTGTGCCGGCCGCTCAACCAAGTCCTTCGAGGCTGACGAATCCACCTGCTCGATCAGCCCAGTCTACGGGGCGGCGGCGTCTCCGGTCGCGTAGCCATGGCGTTACCCGCCGTTACCAGCTTGCAGGTAACGTACTTCGCGCATGGGATTCGCGGCATTTTGCCGGTCACCAGAAAAAGCAGCACTTCCATGGGCACGGCCAAACGTAGTAGTCTCAACCGAGGATCTTCACGTCCAATCACGATCCTGGGAGACACCTGATGAAAATGATTCTCTTCGCATTGGCTGCGGTAGCTGCATACGGGCAGCAGCCAAACCGGCAGCCGATGACCTTCTTTCTCACGAGTACCGGAAGCGGCAACGGCGCCAACATAGGCGGGCTGGCGGGGGCGGATGCCCACTGCCAGAAGCTCGCGGCGGCGGCGGGCGCCGGCGACAAGACCTGGCGTGCCTATCTGAGCACGCAGGCATCCGAAGGCAAACCCGCGGTTAATGCTCGTGACCGCATCGGCGCGGGGCCGTGGCACAACTTCCGCGGCACAGTGGTGGCGCGCGATCTCGCGCATCTGCACGGAGATACTTTGGAACTCGCACGCTTGGGCAATCTGATCACGAAAAACAACGCGATCACGGAGAAGGGAGAACTGGTCAACGGTGTGGGAGACAAGCCGAACATGCACGACATTCTGACTGGCACGCAGCCCGATGGCCGCGCCTACACGGATTCGGCCGACCACACGTGCAAGAACTGGACCAGCAGCAGTGAAGGCAGCGCGCAGGTCGGGCATCATGATCGCAACGGCGGTGGTATCTCGTGGAACTCGACGCACGCTTCTCGCGGATGCAGCCAGGAGAATCTTGCCGGATCGGGCGGCGCGGGGCTGTTCTATTGCTTCGCGGTCACGGGACAGTAGTCTGATTTGAGGAAAAGGCGTGCCGGCGCTGCGCGCCTTCTTCTTCAGGAGTGGACGAAGCGTGAACTGATCCTGTAGTTTGTACCTATGCATCCCCGCAGCATCCTTCCCGTTCTGCCATACCTGCTGCTTGCCAGCACTCCTGCCACCGCACAGCGAATGGAACGCGACTATGCACGATCGCCCGTGCTGGCGCGGCAAGGCATCGCCGCCACCAGCCAGACGCTGGCGTCGCAAGCGGCTGCGCAAATCCTGGCGAAAGGCGGCTCCGCAGTGGACGCGGCGATCACGGCAAATGCGGTGCTCGGCGTAGTGGAGCCGATGATGTGCGGCATTGGCGGTGACCTGTTCGTGCTCTACTGGGATGCGAAATCGCAGAAGCTGATCGGGCTGAATGCGAGCGGATGGTCGCCGAAAGCGCTGACTCGCGAGTTGCTGGAGTCGCGCAAGCTCAAGACGATGCCGTCAAGCGGTATCCTCAGCACAACCGTGCCCGGCACTGTCGACGGCTGGCACAGGATGCATCAGCGCTATGGCAAGCTTCCCTGGAAGAGCCTGTTCACCGAGGCCGTGCGTTACGCCGAAGAAGGTTTTCCGGTACACGAAATCGTGTCGAGCGGCTGGGATGTCAACACGATCTCCAAAACAGAAGAGAGCAAACGTGTTTTTTTGCCCGGAGGCAAGGCGCCGCAAGCCGGCGACATCTTTCGCAATCCTGATCTCGGAAGAGCGCTGCGGTTGATCGCCGAACAGGGGCCGGATGCATTCTACAAGGGCGATATTGCAAAGGCGATCCTGCGCACGTCGCAGAAGCTGGGCGGCGTGATGGAAGCCTCGGACCTCGCGGAGTTCGCATCGGAATTCGTGGAGCCGATCCACAGTGACTACCGGGGCTGGCGTGTGTATGAGTTGCCTCCGAATGGTCAAGGGATGGCGGCATTGCAGATGCTGAACATGATGGAGATCAGCGCGGCGTCACCGGCGGGTCCGCACAGCCCCGCGGAGATGCACAAGAAAATCGAAGCGATGAAGCTTGCCTATGGCGATTTGGAGTCCTACATTGCCGATCCGAGATTCGCCAAGCTGCCCGTGGCCGGCATGCTCTCAAAGACATATGCGCGGCAGCGCGCAAGTCTGATCGATCCACAGAAGGCGAACTGCACCATGAAGCCCGGTGAACCGCCGGCGAGCGACACCACCTATCTGGCAACGGTGGATCGCGAAGGCAACATCGCGTCGTGGATTCAGAGCGTGTCGAGCATCTTCGGGTCGGGAGTGGGCGTGGAAGGCATGGGCTTCCACCTGCACAATCGCGGCGCCGGATTCAAGCTTGACCCGAAGCATCCCAATGTGCTCGCGGGCCGCAAGCGTCCGTTTCACACGATCATTCCCGCGTTCCTCGAGAAGGGCGATGTGCGCATTGGGTTCGGAATCATGGGAGGGTCGAACCAGCCGCTTGCGCATGCGCAGTTCGTTTCCAATATCGTTGACTACGGGATGAACATTCAGGCGGCGCTGGAGACTGCGCGATTCACGAAGAGGAATCGCGGTGGCTGCGATGTGCAGATCGAATCGCGCGCCGGGCTGGCGACGATTGAAGCGCTCTCTGGGCTGGGCCATCAGGTGAATGTGCGCAAAGCGCATTCGCCGGCGATGGGACGCGGCAACGCTGTACTGCACGATGCGTCGCGCAAATTGAACCAGGGCGCGAGTGACTCGCGGGCGGATGGCGCTGCGATTCCGGCTTCGCTTGAATAAGTGGCGGGTGGGCGGCGCCGTCAGTGTTCGGTGGCAAGCCGACAGAGTACTCCGTGTGCGGGGTTGCCGGCCCGAACGGAACGATGCCGGCTACGAGGTGACACTCACAAACAAGCGGGGCTTTCTTTGCCGGCCTGCGGTACGATCAGGTCGCGAAGGTTCGTGACCCCATTCGAAAGTTGGAGTCCACCCGCCGTCAGTTCAAGCATCCGCACAAGCTCTCCGTCGTCACGGTAGCGGGCCATCGCGCAAAAGATGTGCCGATCGGGACACTTCGGGCTATTCTGAAGGCAGCCGATCTGGAAGAAGACTGAAACCTCGAAGTACACAGTGATCTACGAAGAGGGCGATTCCAGTTGGGGGGCCTATGTCCCCGACCTGCCCGGCGTCATCCCGGTGGGCGATTCGAGAGAGGAAGTGGAGTCTCTTGTCCGCGAAGCCGTCGAGCTTCACATCGAAACGCTGAGGGCCGACGGGTTGGCCGTGCCACCCTCCGCGAGTTGTGCCGGCACGCTGGATATTGTGCCAGGGTAACTGCGCGATGAGTTTTGTGCGGTGAACGGCGACTCCTATCCGCTGCCAGGGCTCTCTTCAGCAAGATCGCGACTTGAGAGCGTGAGCTCTCGCTTTCAACTGGCATGCTCAGCACCGGCGGAGGTCAGAAGTCGATCGCGGCACGGCTTTCGTGTTCTCGTTGATCTGCTTCTTAGTTTTTCGCGGTGCAGACGGCGGAGATGATTCCAGTTCATCTTGTGATGGTGGATCGCGAAGTGCATAGCCGATGGTAGGACCGCCGAGGTCTACTCACCACGAAGGCTCTCAATGGGGTTCACCGCAGCAGCCCGGCTGGCTGGCAACCAACTCGACAGCGCCGCCGCGCCCAGCAATCCGCTCAGAGCGAGCACGTAGGTCAGCGGGTCGGCGGCACTGACGTCGAACAAAAGAGACTGGACCAGTCGAGTGCCAGCCGAGGCGACGGCAAGGCCAAGACATACGCCGGCAAGCGAAAGCGCGACACCCTTAAGCAAGAAGATTCTGACCACCGCCTGTGGCCGAGAGCCAAGTGCCAATCGAATGCCAATTTCACGGGCTTGCTTGGACACCGAATAAGCGATCGCGCCGTAGATGCCAATAAGAGCAAGAAGCACCGCTACCGCAGAGGCGATTGCCAGCAAGGCCACAGCGAGCGTCGTCCGAGCCAGGGATTTCCGGTAGATTGATTCCAAGGTCCTGATGTTCGCCAATGGGATGTTCGGGTCTATCTCACGCAGCGCGGTTCGGAGTTCTTGCACGAACGCCTCCGATCCTGACCGCTGGCTACGAATCAGGAAATCGACATTGCGAGGCAGTTCAGCCCGATCCCCACTTCTCATCATCAAAGGCCAGTAGACGCTCTTGGGCGCCTCATTCCGGAGTCCATCGTCGCGCAGATCGGCAACGACACCGATCACCTCGGCCCACTCGTGGCTTAAGGATGGGCGGACTCGCTTGCCCGGAGCCTGATGTGGCCCACCCCAGACCTCTCGCGCGAGATTCTCCGATACCAAGACGCGAGGCGTGCCGTTTCGCACTTCATCCCAGCGAAAGTCCCGGCCCGCAATCAGGCGGCTGCCGATGGACTCAGCGAAACCTGGCGAGACGTTTCGCCAGCGCCGGACTGGCGGGACCTTTCCGGTGCTGTAGTCGTGACCTTCGACGAAGATTGGGTTGCTGGCTCCGCCTTCCATGGGAACAGCGGTTGTAATGGAAACCGAGTCGACTCCTCCGATCGATTTGAACCTGGTTCGCACGGCCTCGTATAGCCGCAGCACACGAAGTTGTTCCGTCACGTGCGCCGCAGGCACGGAAATGCGAACGGCCTGTATCGTTTCTGGGTGTGCGAAGCCCGGATCGACGTTCCGCAAGGCTTGGACCGTGCGCAGCAAGAGCCCGGCTCCGATCAACAACACCATCGCCAACGCCACCTGAGTGATCACCAACGCATCGTGGGCGTGCCGCCGCTCCCTGGATTCCGTAGTCCAGCGTGCCGTCATCTTTTCCATTCGAGGCCTTGCGTATCTCCAGACGGGGATCAGTCCCATCACGACGCCCGCAGTGCAAGAAGCAGCGAGCATGATCCCCAACGTTGCCGAGGTCATGGAGATCCCGGAGATGCGAGGAAGACCGGGCTCGGTGGATCTCAACAGGGGCAGTGTCATGCCGCACAGTGCAATTCCGAGCGCCCAGCCGATGAGGCCGAGCAGCGATGACTCCAAGAGAAACTCTCGCGCCAAACGACCCCATCCAGCACCGAGTGCCGCACGAACCGCGAGTTCGCGTTGCCGGCCATCCGTTCGCACAAGGAGCAAATTGGCGACGTTGGCGCAGGCGATCAACATCAGTGTAACGGCAGCTCCAAAGAGAACCCAGAGCGTCTCTCCCACGTCCCCGATGAGTTCATCCTTAAGAGGGCGCGCCTTCGGAGCGATTCGCGCAGCAGTGAAGGCACTGGCGGCAAATCCCCGATTCAGCGGGAACTTCGATGGGGCGAGTTGGATGCAGCGTGCCATTTCGGCATTGGCGTCTGACAGCGTGACACCTGGTTTGAGCCGGGCGATTCCAGCATCGCCAAAGCCGATCAGACGTACTTCATTCCGTCTTGGACGCATCGGAACTATCAGCAAGATTTTCTCATCGAGGAATTCGAAACCCGGCGGCAGAACCCCAATGACTTCGTGCGGGTTGCCATTCACCATCAACTGCTTGCCGAGCACAGAGGCTGAAGCCGCAAATCTCTGTCTCCAGTAGCCGTCAGAAAGCAGGACACTGCCAGCCGCATCCGCAGCACCGTCCGAGGCCGCAAAGTCTCGCCCTATCGTTGGCCGGATGCGCAGTGTTTGAAGAAACTCATGCGTCACGAAAAGCGTTGGCACTTCTTCCGCATCGCCAACACCGGTGACTGTGGCCCGGTTGCCGTTCCAAAGAGCCAGGTTCTCAAAGACGCGCGCTTCCTCCCGGTACGTGAAATAGAAAGACAGTGACATACGAAGCGTATCAAGGTTGATTCCCGGGGCCGTGTGAGTGAGCGTGATCAGCCGATCTGCCTCGGGGTATGGTAGCGGCCGAAGCAAAACGCTATCAATCACAACAAGGAAGAGGGATGCGCCTCCGATTCCGATTGCAAGCATCAAAAGGGCGGCGGCGGCAAAGCCTGGGCTTCGTCCCAATCTGCGAAGCGCTTGACGGCAGTCGCTGGCGAAGCCAGAGATGGTGCTCTCCCAAAAGGAGTCCTGTATCTGTTCGCGGATCGCGACTACACTGCCCATTTGCATGCGCGCAGCGCGTGTGGCTTCGCTCGGAGACAAGCCCTTCGACTCCAGGCTGGAGGTAAGTTCGTCAAGGTAATGCTCGGCCTCTTCATCGAGCAGAGCCTTGGTTGATTCGCCGCCAAACAGGCCGCGAAGTCCGTGCTTTAGTTGATTCCAGGTGATCATCGCGTGTCAGCCCTCCACTCGGAGAAGACGGGAAATCGCTGCAACCCGCCTCGTCCACTCCGCTGTCTCGGCATCAAGCCGTTTTCGCCCCGCCCGCGTCAAAGAGTAGTATTTCGCCCGCCTGGCATTCGGTGTCCGCTGCCACTCCGATTCGAGCAGGCCGAGTCGTTCAAGCCGCTGGAACGCTGTCAGGAGCGAACCTGGATTCACCTTGAACACACCCCGGGACACCTGCTCAATCCGTTGCGCCACGCCAAACCCGTGCATGGGTTCCAGGCTCACGGTCTTGAGAATAAGCATGTCAAGCGTTCCCTGGATCACGTCGGTGCTGGGTTCAGTCATGGCTTCAGTGTACGGCTTTTACATCTTGTCTGTCAAGATGTGATAATCAAGTGCATCGTCCCTACGCCCGGATAAATAGGAGTTGCGTTTGTCGCTGTAATCTGAGAGCCGCACAGCAGGCGCGCGCGCGTGGCTACGTGGCCTCTCGAAACCTGGCCGCTATGCAGCGCCTTCAGCTTTCCGCAGGCAAGCTGAAGGGGACACGCGGCGCCGTGCGGGCGGCGGGGAGCCGCACCACGTCGAGCCAGTAGTGACAGGTTTCGAGCAGCAGTTGCGCGAAATCCATGAACGACGCGGGCTTGATGAGATAGCCATTGCAGCCCATCCGGTAACACTCATGGACCTCGCGCTCCGAGTCCGAAGTTGTCATCACGATGACGGGCGTCGATAACAGAGCCGCATGCGAACGGACGTAGCGCAGAATCTCGCGTCCGTGCATATCCGGAAGGTTCAGATCAAGAAGGATCAAGTCCGGCGGGGACGCGGTGTCGCGCAATGCGGCGATGGCCTCTTCGCCGTCGTGGGCGACCGACAGGTCGATGTTCTGGAGTCCGGAACGCAGGCTCCGGCGCACCAGTTCCAAGTCGCCCGCACTGTCCTCAATCAGCAGTAACCGGCGCATTCCGCCGTTCACTGCTCCAAACCTCCGAGCGTGAAACGGAAATGCGCACCCTGGCCGGGTTCGGACTCCACCCAGATGCGTCCACGATGGCGCTCCACAACCTTGCGGCAGATGGCGAGTCCAATTCCGGTTCCGTCGCGACGGGTACCGGAGGCCACACGGCGGAAAGGTTGAAAGATCACATCCTTGTGCTCAGGCCGGACTCCCACGCCATTGTCTTTGACACCAAACACCAAAGCGCCCTGCTGACTGGCGCAAGTGATTTCGATCTGGGGCTTGTCCTCGCCACGGAACTTGAGGGCATTGCCGATGAGGTTCTGGAAGAGTTGCGTGAGCATGGTCCGGTCGCCATAGACCTCCGGCAGTTCAGCGATCCGCACTTCGCAGCCGCTTTCGGCAATCTGCAGCGAGAGTGCCTCAAGCGCCGTTTTCACACAGTCGCGAAGGGGTAACATGGCCAGACCCATCTCCGCGCGGCCAGCCCGCGAAAGCGTCAGTAGGTCGTTGATCAGAGCCTGCATGCGCGCAGCCGCGGACGTGATGAAGCTGAGATCCTTCTTCACCTGATCGGTGACATCGGCGCCAAGATCCTCCGCAAGCAGGGAAGAGAACGTGATGATGTTGCGCAGAGGCTCCTTCAGGTCGTGGCTTGCAAGATGAGCGAAATCATCCAGGTCCTGATTCTTCTGCAGCACCTCGTTCATCTGCCGCAACATTTCAAAGCGCTTATTGCGCTCGGTGATGTCGCGCATGATGATGCAGACGTAGTTCACGCCATCCACGTTGAGCCGGCTCGCGTTCAACTCGACGGGTTTCGAAGCGCCGGTGCGGTCCACCACGGTCGACTCGAGGGACAACGTATCTCTGTGGGCGCGGCCGTGCCAGAAGTCATACCACATGGCGGCGTCATCCGGCACGTGAAACGTATCGAAACTGGCGCCCACCAGGTCGGTGTGAGTGATCCGCAACAGCGCGCGGCCGGCCTCATTGGCGTAAACGAAGCGTCCGGCTTCACTCAACCAGAACACCGCATCGGCGGCACGGTCCACGGCGAACTGGGTGAGCCGGAGATGGTGCTCTTTCTGTTTCTGCTCGGTGATGTCTTCCCAGAAGCCTACGGTCCGCTGAATGCGTCCCGAAGAGTCCAGCACCGGGTGGGCGCGGGCACGGATCCAGCGGATGGAACCGGGTTGAGGCTCGATGCGAAACTCGGACTGATAGTCGGCCATCGGGTTGCGCGCATACATCTCGCGCACGCGGTCCACATCCTCGGCGTGCACGACCTCGATCCAATCCTTGGGGTTGTCATAGATACCCGCGAGGGATCGGCCGAACATGCGCTCGTAGGCGGGTGTGACGTAGAGCAACTCCCTGTCGTCGGGACTACCGATCCAGAACACCCATTCCAAATGCTCGATCAGGCTGCGAAAACGGTCCTCGCTACGGCGCAGTTCGTTCTCGGTCGCCTTGACGATGGAGATGTCGACAAAGGTGAGAACGACGCCATCGCAGGAGGCGGCGGCGGTTCGATAGGGCAAGGCTCTCATCAGCAGTGGAGCGCCTTTGTGTGTCATCACTTCGCGTTCCAGCGGCCTGCTGGAACGCAACACGGACTGGATGTCACTGAGCAATCCATCGTGCAGGATCTTGTGCGAAATGTGCTCAATGGGACGGCCGATGTCCTGGTCGAGCAGATTGAACGATTGTGCGATCGCTTGTGTGAAGCGCCGGATCTGCAACTGGCGATCCAGGAACAGAACACCCACTTCGGTGCTCTGCAACAGGTTCTCCATGTCGTTGCTGAGCTGCGTGAGTTCGTCGATCTTGGTCTGGAACTCGCTGTTGACCGAGTAGAGCTCTTCATTGACGGAGTGAAGCTCTTCGTTGGTGGACTGGAGTTCTTCGTTGGAGGAGATCAGCTCCTCGTTGGTAGACTGCAGTTCCTCATTGCTGGTTTCGAGTTCTTCGACTACGGCATTGAGGTGTTCCTTGGTGTACTGCAACTCCTGTTCGAGTTCCTGGATCAGTTCGCGGGACTCCTCGTTCACCTGAAACTGGCTGGTGCTGGAGGCGGACGGTGAAACCTTGCGAACAGGTTCGAAGCTCAGCAGGAGGTACCCGTCGTTGGTGCGGCTGGCGAGGGGATCGATGATCAGGCGGACCATGGTCTCGCCGTCCTCTCCCGAAATACGAACTCCTTCGTAGGTGGCTGCCTTCTTCTCGCGCAGGACACGGTGCATGGCGGTGCCGAGCGCGATACGGAGTTCGTCCTCCACCAGATCGAGGACGTTCAGCGTGGCGCGGCCCACGGGCTGATGCAGCAATTTGGTCGCGTCGCCGAAGACGTGCAGCAACTCGCCGTTCTGGTTCACCAGCAGGCTGGGAGGGACGAAACGTTGGAGGAGTTGCTCAAATGCGCGGAGCAGGCGTGAGTCCTGAGGGGGCCCGGGCTGCCGCAATGGCATCGATCGTGCCCCCAAGGCGGCACGCGCCGGTAAACGGGTCATGGACGGTGGCGCGTTGCGGCGCTTGACGAACAGCTTCCAGCGGGAGTCGATCAGTTCGAACTCGGTTCCGAAGTCCGCAATGGTCTCGGAAGGGCCAAGCAGCAGCAAGCCTTCCGGGCTCAAGGCGAATTCAAAGGAGGACAGCGCTCTTCGCTGAGCGGACGGCAGCAGGTAGATGAGAAGGTTGCGGCAGCTTACCAGGTCGATTTTGGTGAACGGCGGATCCTTGATGAGATTGTGGGGCGCAAAGATCACGGAGCGGCGCAACTCGGGGACCACGCGGAATTGCGCTCCCTGCTGAACAAAGTAGCGCTCCAGCAGCACTGGCGAGATCTCGGCGAGTTCGTCGCGGCTGTAAGTACCGACACTTGCCTGCTCGAGCGATCCCAGGTGCACGTCGGTGGCGAAGATCTTGAAGTTCGGCGCAATCCCCGCGCGATCGGCAATCTCGGACAGCAGAATGGCGACCGAGTAGGCCTCTTCACCAGTGGCGCATCCGGCCACCCACGCCCGGAAGGTCTGTCCCGAGCGCGCGCAGTTTTGAAAGCGCACGGAGAGTTCCGGATCGAGCACCCCATAGGCCTCGTAATCGCGAAAGAACTTGGTGACGCCGATCAGCAGGTCCCGATACAGAAGGTCGACCTGCTCCTGGTCGTTGCGCAAAGCAGCTTCGTAGGACTTCATGTCGGGCACGCGTGCGATTTGCAGACGGCGCTCGATGCGGCGCCTCACAGTAGCGGGTTTGTACTGCGTGAAGTCGAGGTTGTAGCGCTCGCGCAGAATGCCGAGGATCGCTTCGATGTCGATGTCCAGGGGAGCGTCCCCATCGGAAGCGGCGCGCACCGAGGAATCGTCATAGGCGGCGGCGGACAACGCGCTGATTCCACCGTTTCGCGCATAGCGCGTGACCACCTCGGCGATCTCTTCCGCGGGAAGCACGGCATGTGCGCAGCCAGTCGCGATGGCACTTCGCGGCATCCCATCGAATTTCGCGGAAGTGACCGCCTGCACGACCACGTAGCCGCCCGACTCGTGGACGGTCCGGACGCCTCGCGATCCGTCGGTGCCCGATCCGGAGAGGATCACGGCAATCGCTCGATCGCGTGAGTACTCCGCAAGAGACCGGAAAAAGATGTCGATCGGCAGGTGAACCGGCTGTCTTTCGTCGATGTCCTGGACGACGAACTTGCCTTTCTCGATGAGCACTTCTTTCTTCGGTGGATTCAGATAGACCGTGTTGGGCTCAATCAGGAGACCGTCTTCGATGCGCTGAATCCGCATCTGCGTGCGGGGCGCGAGAAGCTCGCTCATGAGGCTCTTGAACGTCGGCGAGAGATGCTGAATGACGATGAAGGCCATTCCCGTGTCGGGCGGCATCTTGTCAAAGAAAGCCTCGATGCTCTCCAGTCCGCCGGCGGACGCGCCGATTCCGACGAGGAACAGCGGAGCGCCGGTGGCGGGAGCCGTTTCTGACGCGAGGGGCTCTGATGGGGATTGGCTCATGGGTAGTCTGATGTTTGGGCCGCGAGGGCGGCTTCAATCAACTCGGCGGAAGAACGCAGCCCGAGGGCCCCACAATCCGCGGTGCGCACCGCGAACGACATGTAACGGCTGCCGGGCTTGCGGTTGTGATCCTCCAGCGCTTCCTCCACCCGCGCAAGCAGGTCACCGTCGGCAAGGGCGTGCGTATTCTTTGTCATCACGGCGAAACGCCCAACCTTCAACTGGCCGTAGAGGTCGGCAGGGTGAAAGCTGCGCGTGAGAACGTCGCCGGCGTCGAGCAGCAGCGAATCGGCCTCGAGCGGCAGTTCGTTGTCGAAAGCGGGAAGGTCGAAGACGAACAGTCTGGGCCTTCTTCGCGCATAGTCAACCTCGCTCAGATACTCGTCACAGATGGCAGTGAATCCGGCTTCGGTGAGAAGGCCGGTCAGCGGGTCACGAAGCAAGGAATTGCGAAGCGTGACCATCTGGCGATTTCGCGCGAGTGCAAACCGCAGCGCCCGCACGAGTTGTTGTGCCGACTCCGGCGCCTTCACAATGTAATCCTGCGCACCCGCGCTGATCGCATCCAGCGCGAACTGGCTGTCATCGTTGCCCGACATCACGACGATGGGCAGGTCGGGACACTGAGAGCGCACACGGAGCACGGTGTGGAGAGCACTTGAGTCAGGAAGCCCGAGATCGAGGACGATGGCATCATACGCGGTAAGGCGCAGCGCCCGCAGGGCGTCAAGAAGCGAGGGTGCGCGATGCACCTCAATGGAAATCAAGTGGGAAGAAGCAAAAACCCTGCGGATCCACTCCGCATCCGCTTCGCTGTCTTCCACTAACAGGACGCGAATAGACTTGGTGGCCAAGCGTTCTCCGTTTTATTGTGTAGGCCTTTATTTTAACATTGAAGTAAAGTATTTCAAGAGGTTATCTGCTCTCCGGACCCAACAAATGACGCTTTTCGCGTGCCGGCGGGATGGAGGTACACTGCGGAGATGCGCCTTTTTCCATCCTTGTTCCTCACGGCGACACTTCTGACAGCCCAGTGGCCCGCCAACTGGAACCGGCCGTTCCCCGCGCACAAGATCGCGGGCAACCTCTATTACGTTGGAACCGAGGATCTTGCTTGCTTCCTCATCACTACCGGGGAAGGCCACATCCTCATCAATACCGGGCTCGCCGCCTCGACTCCGCTGTTGCGCGACAGCTTTCGCCAACTCGGTTTTCGCCTGGAGGACGTGAAGATCCTGCTCAACATGCAAGCGCACTTCGATCACGTTGCGGCAATGGCCGAGGTGCGGAAGATCAGCGGGGCGAAGGTTTTCGCGACCGAGGGCGATGCGCCGATCCTGGAGGATGGCGGCAAGAGCGACCCTCATTTCGGCGAGAGTTCCCGGTTCGCTCCAGTGAAGGTCGACCGCCGGCTGAAGGACGGCGACCTGATCAAGCTGGGGGGAGTGGAATTGAAAGTCATCTCAACTCCGGGGCATTCCAAGGGAAGCGTGTCCTATTGGATGAACGTTAGGGAGGGCGGGAAGCGTCAAAGTGTTGCAATTTCCAACATGGGAAGCGTCGTAATGCCGTTAATCGGAAACCCCAAGTACCCAAACATTGCGGACGACTTCGCGCGGACATTCGCCGCGCAGAAGAAGCTGTCACCTGACATCTGGGTGGCCGCGCATGCGTCGCAGTATGGGATGCAGGAGAAGTTGAAGAAGGGCACATTCGTGGATCCGGCGGGCTACAAGGCGGCCGTTGAGCGTCACGAGAGGAGCTTTTTGGAGCAACTCGCGAAGGCACGCGAGGGGAAGTGAGTGATGGCGCCGGGGGCTGCGGGCTTCGAGGCTTCGATGGTGAGACGACACGGAACCAGGGGGCGCCGCTAGGCGCAGCAGCAGTGTTCCGGTCCGCATGGAGCCAAAGCGTCCGCGAGGCTGAAGGATGGCTCCGAGCGTCCCGGCGATCGTCGTCTGGATTCCAGCGCTCTGGCCGCGTATGCTATGAGGAGTCGGGACCCGGCTACGGTAACGCAGACTTCACTCTGCCGCCTCGGTAGAGTCGAGAATGGGCGCGGGTGCTGACCATGAC
>JAEUQE010000579.1 GCA_016789785.1 Bryobacterales bacterium | reverse complement strand
GGGGAGATCCGTGAGGACGCCTATCGCGGCATCTATCTCGCATCCTTTCGAGGCGGCAGCGTGCTGGGCAGCACCTTCGTTCTGCGCACCCGGATCAACCCACAGGCATTCGCCGTTCGTGCCCGGCAGATCGCAGTGGAGACGCTGCCCGGAATTGAAGTGGCAGACGTCAAAACGCTGTCGGACCAGATCGATTCCTCCATCGTTCCGGAGCGAGCGATGGCGACGCTCTCCGGTTTCTTCGGTCTGCTGGGCGTGCTGCTGGTGGGAGTGGGGCTGTACGGTTTGCTGGCCTATTCGGTGTCTCGGCGGACCAATGAGATTGGTGTGCGCATGGCTCTGGGCGCGACGGGGGCGCGAATCGTGACCATGGTCACTCGCGAGACCCTCATGGTGGTGGCTGCCGGAGTCGTGCTCGGAGTTCCGCTGTCACTTTATTCCCTTGCGCTCGGCTCACGGCTGATCGAGAGCGTCGAACGCGGCAACACGGCTCTCGCATTGGGGCTGGGTTGCGCGGCGATCCTGCTTGCTACCGTTGTCGCGGCGTCGGTCCCGGCTTGGCGTGCGGCGAGAGTCAGCCCGGTAGAAGCGCTACGGCACGATTGAACCCCGCTGCCTGGCCTGGTCAACTCACGAGGCCGCTTCGGCGTACCGGCGCGGCACTTGTATACAATTCAAAGACTGGGTATGCGACTTGCTGTCTGTGTGTTCCTCGCCGCCACCTTATCTCCGGCTCAACCAGCCGCTGATCTCTTTCGCACCACCATTCAGCCCGTCCTCAAACGGGAGTGTTACGGCTGTCACGGGGAAGGGCAGACGCTCGCGAGCCTCGACATGCGAACCCGCGAAGGTCTTCTCAAAGGCGGTGGCCGCGGCTCTGCTCTCTCTCCAGGCAAGTCCGCCGAAAGCCTTCTCTATCGCGTGATCGCAGGCGAGGGCACGCTGCAAATGCCTCCGGGTGGCGCATCCAAGCGTCTACCCGCCGGTGTGATTGCGGCGGTCGCCAAGTGGATCGACGCAGGTGCGCCCTGGGCCGCCGAAACCGCCGCTCATTGGGGCGTCTATCGCGATGAGGACCTCTGGGCGTTCCGGCCCCTTCGCCCTCGCGACAAGTCCCGCAACATTGATGGCTACCTCAACGCCGCACTCTCGGCAAAGGGCCTGAAGCCTGCTCCCAGGGCTGACCGGCGCACGTTGATCCGGCGCGTCACCCTTGACCTCACTGGCCTGCCTCCATCTCCCGAAGAAGTGGCCGCCTTCGCCGCCGACACGTCCAAGGATGCATGGCCCCGCCTCATCGACCGGCTGCTTGCGTCGCCACGCTACGGCGAACGCTGGGGCCGCCACTGGCTTGACGTTGTCCGCTATGCCGATTCCAGCGGCTACTCCAATGACTTCGAGCGTCCCAATGCCTGGCGTTATCGCGACTACGTGATCCGCAGCTTCAATCACGACAAGCCCTACGATCAATTCATCCGCGAGCAGATCGCAGGCGACGAACTGTACAAAGACAACCCCGAGGCACTCATCGCGACCGGCTTCCTCCGCGCGGGTCCCTGGGAGCATACCGGAATGTCGGTGGAAGCCGTGACCCGGCAAATGTTTCTTGATGACGTCACCCACGCGACCGGCGCCGTCTTCCTTGGCCTGACGCTCGGCTGCGCGCGCTGTCACGACCACAAGTTCGATCCGCTGCCCACCAAAGACTACTACCGCATGCAGGCTGTGTTTGCGACCACCGAGTTCGCACGGCCCAAGCTGCCGTTCCTCCCCTCGGAAAACACAGCCGACTTGGACTATGGCAAGCGGTACCTTGGCGTCTTCGTTGACCGCACGAAGCAGAGCCTGGATGGCGTGGACCAGCATGTCACCACCAGCATGATGCGCAAGCTCGGTGTAAGCCGTGTGGAAGATGTGCCGAAGGACAAGCTCGCCGAGGCCATCCGCAATAAGGACGGCATCTCGCCTGCTGAGTTCGAAGAGTTCAAACTCCATCAGAAGCACATGGCGCTCTACAAAGAGTCGCAGGACCGCTTCGAGGCAAAGGCCTTCGCGGTATCGAGCGGTCCCCTCGACGGCTATGGTGACGGCGGCCCCAATCTGCGGTATCCGAAGCGCGCCACTTATCAAGCGCCGGACACGTTCGTGCTTACAGGTGGCAACGTGCAGTCGCCCGCGGACAAAGTGACTCCCGGCGTGCTCAGCCTGGTTGCTCGCTATGGCGGATTCGCCGAGCCCGCGATTCCGGATACCGTGGCAGGCCGTCGAAGTGCTCTCGCGAACTGGATTGC
>JAEUQE010000578.1 GCA_016789785.1 Bryobacterales bacterium | reverse complement strand
GCGAGGATCGCGAATGCGGCCTGACTCGTCTTTTTCACTTGACGGATTTACTCAGATGACTGAAGCCCTGCGCTACCTGAGGTGCGTGGTGCCGAAATGTGAGAGTGAACAGATTGCGTGCAGGCCTACCTCCGCTGCATGTAGGTGTTCACCGCATCCAGAAGTTGACCGGAACGGGCGTGCCAGCTCTCTCGAATGGCGACCGAACGCCGCGCTTCACGGCGCTCCGGGCTATGCTCCGCGAGCGCCCTTCCCACCTGCGCCGAGTAGTCGCTCGGGGTCGCCGCGGTGTAGACCAGATCACCGAAATTCTGCACCTCCGGAAGCGCAGTGCTTACCACAGGGATTCCACACGAGAAATACTCGTAGAGCTTGATCGGATTCGTCGCCAACGTGAGAGGAGTGATCAGAAACGGAATCAGTGCGACGTCGAATTCCGCCATGTACTCGGGCAGACGATGGTAGGGCACCTCCCCGTAGAAACGCACATTCGGAAGAGATTCCAGGTCCCGCACGCGCGGGCTCTCAATTCTTCCGAGAAACACAAACTGGACAGACGGATGATCCATCGCCGCTTGCCGGACCGCCTGCACGTCGAACCAATCGTCCAACGACCCAACGTAACCCGCGACCTTTGACTTACCCCCTGGAACCGGCTGGAAGTGCCGGACGTCGACACCGTTGCGAATCACGATTGAAGATTCGCCGAGAACCGGATACTCGGTCCGAAGTTGCTCCACTAATGATCTGGCAGTAAACACGCTGAAGTCCGCTCTTTGAAAGAGTTGCTTTTCGGCGGAAATAATCTCAGGCGAGATACGGCGAAATCCCGACAATAGATCATGGCAGTCGTAAACAAGGACGGACGGGATGTTTGTACGTATGATTTCTGCGGCTTCGGTCCACACCGGGAACTGAGAAATCATCAAGAGCTTGCTACTGCCGAAGGCCGTCAGCGCGTTGAGAACGGATTCAGCCACGGAGGCAGACTCACGGGATGTCAGCAGACGATGGTGAAAAACAGGCTCGCTGCCGAGTCCCGTGTGCAACTCCCAAACTCGCTCGCCAAGGGCGCATATCCGCGTGCGCTTTCCCAGCCGCACGGGATAGGAAAACTCGCGGCCAAGGTGCGGGCTCAGGTAGAAGCAGCGGTGTCCGCGCCCGGCAAGCGCATTTGCCAACTGTTGAGCACGCTGCATGCGGGCATGCCAATCCACCATCGGGAGAAAGAGCACATCGAAGCCCTCCGCCGGTGGCACAGCACTGCCCGGAACCCATTCCGGATACTCCCAGCAGTCCCGCCAGTACGATGGCCGCGCGCCGGGGTTGAGGCGAAAATAGAGCCACTTCAGGTAGAAGGGGCGGATCCATTCCTTTGCGCGCTCGATGGTAATCCCTTCATCTTCTCACGCTGGCATGCTACCGTGAAAATTTGTGGCTCTCATCAGATTCGAAGGGGTTTCGAAGACGTTCCTGCGCAGCAGCTCCCGCATGCTACTTCGCAGTTTGCTGTTCAACCGCTCCCGCGGCAACGGCGCCAATCAGTTCTATGCTCTGAAGAACATTTCGTTCCAGATCCGGGATGGCGAGACGGTTGGCGTGGTGGGCCGGAACGGCGCTGGAAAGAGCACGCTCTTGAGCTTGGTGGCCGGGATCTCCTATCCGGACCAAGGCAAAGTCACGGTGGACGGCCGGGTAGCGGCACTGCTGGAATTGGGGTCGGGCTTTCACGGCGACCTGACGGGCCGCGAGAATGTGCTGCTCAACGCTTCTCTGCTCGGGCTGTCGCGGACGAAGACGCTGGACAAGCTCGATGAGATCATCGAGTTCTCCGGCGTGCGCGATTTCATTGAAGAGCCTCTGCGCACCTATTCCTCGGGCATGATCATGCGCTTGGCATTCTCGGTGGCCATCAACGTTGACCCAGCTTTCCTGATCATTGATGAGGTTCTGGCGGTGGGTGACGCAAGCTTCCAGCAGAAGTGCCACGAGAAGATCATGGAGTTCAAGCGGGCGGGACGTGGTCTGCTGTGCGTGTCCCACGCGGGCAAGACCATTCAGCAGCTTTGTGACCGCGCGCTGTGGCTCGAACGCGGAGAACTGGTGATGGATGGCAATACGGATGAAGTGGTGGCCGCCTACACCGGGAAGCCGCTTGTCCAGACGTAGCTGATGCTAGTCCAGCGGCGCCAGAGCGGCGTGGCGGAACCGGTCTCCATGAAAGAAGCGGAGCGTGAAATCACGGTCTCCGCCTCGCAGCAGTTCCCAGTTGTCGAGATAACCCAACGCCGCCAGCTCTCGG
>JAEUQE010000577.1 GCA_016789785.1 Bryobacterales bacterium | reverse complement strand
GAGCCGACATGTGCGGACCTTCGCCATAACGCATCAGGACACCGAGCCGGTGCGGCTCCCAATGATTATTGATGGCGTCCTGGCGAATGTCGGCGATCATGAGAAACGACGGTGACACGGTGGCCACGGCGAGGGCGGCAAGGATGGCGGCCCATCGCGAACCGCTGCCCATCCGTGCGAGCAGATAGACGCCGGCGATTCCGAAGCAGTACATGACGCCGATGTAGATGTGATAAGCCTGTGGGGCGCCGAGCTTTTCGTAGGCCTTCATGAGGCCGGCCGTGCCATAGCGGAGTGCGGGGGGATAGACGTAATCGAAGCGCGTCCCGGTGTACCAGTTCGGTTGCCATTGGGGATGCGGCCAGTGCTTGTGAAGAAAGCGCGCGTCGGAGATGAAGGTGCTTTCGATGGAGGACCACTTGTCGGAGTATTTGAGTTGGAATACGGGCCAGACCAGTGCAGTGGCCATCGCGAGTATGAGGAGAAAGTCGACCCACCAGGACGAACGCGGGGAACCCCTGAGCCATTGGGTTCTGAGGAACAGGTTTTGAATCACGCTTCTCGAATGAGGATAACGCACTTGGTGTGGGGTTCCGGGCATTCCGTCACTTGTGTGTGTTTGGCGTGGCTGCCGGCGCGCGTTGGCGCGGGTGCGAAGAGGGTTCGGTCAGTCGCGAGGGTGAGGCGGCAGGGGAGTGATCCGGATCTTGCGGTCGCTGACGGCGCAGAAGTGACCGGCCCAGGCTGCTCCCGAACGCAGCGTGGCGAGCGCGAGGTCAGCGGATTCCGCTGGCGTGAGGAAACCGGTCCGGAACAGGATGACTCCGCACGAAGCCGGCAAGCCGCGACGAAAAGCGAGTTCGCCAAAATCTTTGTCGAAAGTGAGCAGCGTACGCCCCTCTGCGGAAGCGAGAGCCAGGACTTCGGTGTCGGGCAGTCCGGGATTGGTCTCAGCGATGGCAGCGACATCGAATCCGGATTGCCGCAGCAGGAGCAAGGCGACGCGCGGGAAGTTCTCGTCAGCCACGAACTTCATGCGGTTCGAGGGGTATCACGTGTTCCGAGTGAAGGAGTTCGGCGGCGTAGGCCAGGCAGGCTTGGATGTCTTCCGGACGCAGGTGGGGATAGTTGTCGAGGATCTGCTGGTGGGTCCAACCGGCGGCGAGGAGGCCGACGATGAACTCGACGGCGAGACGGGTGCCTTTGACGACTGGCTTGCCGACGAGGACCTTCGGGTCGACGGTGATGCGGTTTTGCCAATTCACTGTCTAAGGATATCAGTTGCCGGCCGCCCGTTCGTCGAGACGATTCCGCCGGATGAAGGCCTCTGCCTTCGCATGCCCGGTGCGGAGGCGATGTTCGTGGTATCTATGATGTCCGGACCTAATCACGTTTCCCGATCGTCGAACCGTTCACCCGGGTTACTTGGGACGTGGCCGAATTCATTGGCGTCGAAGCGTAAGGGAAGGAGATCTCATGGAATACCTGGTGGGCGTGATTCTGGGAGTGGTAGTCGTTGGCTTTGCCAGAACTACGGGGTTTGACAGGGACCGTGCGTTTTACCCGACCGCGCTGATTGTGATTGCGTCCTACTATGTCCTGTTCGCAACCATGGGGGCCTCTCGGTACTCGACGCTGGCGATTGAGATTGCCGTTGGGCTGGTGTTTTCAGTCTGTGCGGTGCTCGGCTTTCGAAAGAGCATGTGGTGGGCCGCGGTTGGTATCGCCGGCCACGGGTTCTTTGATTTCTTCGTGCATCACGCACTTGTCACGAACCCCGGCATGCCGGTCTGGTGGCCGGGCTTCTGCGGCACGATCGACATCGTGATCGGTGGGTGGCTGGCGATCTCCCTGTGGAAGGCGCACGGGCCGGAAGCTTAAACACGGAATCATTGGTCTCGCACAACCTTGTCGAGCGGCGACTGGTTGCCGGATTGTCCGAACCGGAACGCTCCACCGCCTGTGTACCGCGGGTCCGGCACGTATTCGATTCCGCCGATCCTGGTCACGTGGAATCCGATCACCCGCTCGCCTCTGACCCGCACGACGAACTCGACATCCACTTCATTGCCCTGCGCGGCAAGACGCTCCCGCAACCCTGGCTGGGCAACCGTGAATCCGTGCGCGGTATCTTCCACAAACACCAGTGCGACGACATCGACGCCCACATGGTCGGGCCCTGTGAACGGTGGCGGCGGGACCATCCGCACGCGCTTGGTGACGTTGATGGTGCGATCGCCGAGCAGGCCGCATCCACTGGCCATGATCGCTGCCGCAAGCAGCGCCCGGCGGGCCAATGCTGC
>JAEUQE010000576.1 GCA_016789785.1 Bryobacterales bacterium | reverse complement strand
TGGAAAGCTACTCTCAGCGGATCCCGATGGACGTGTCGCCGAGTTCCGCCCACATGTACATCATTCAGCCCCTGACCCGTGCCAGCCTCGCGCGGCTCTTCTCCACGCACCCCGCCACTGAGCAGCGGGTCGCCAACCTGCAAAGGCTTGGCTAAGCAGTGGCAAGTCTGCCCGAAGTCCGCGTGAACCGGAAGGGCGCCAATCGCGTGGCTTCCGGTCATCCCTGGATTTTTTCGAGTGACGTAACCGATCGAAACACCGCCTCCCCGGGTGATTCCGTGCGCGTGGTCGACCCTGGGGGGCGGCTGGTTGGGACCGCGCACTATAGCTCTACCTCACAGATTACGCTGCGCCTGCTTTCGCCCCGGGCCGAAGCCGCAGACCAAGCCTTTCTCCGCGCCCGCATCGAAGCAGCAACCAGGCACCGCAGCCGGGTGGTCACCGATACCGACGCCTACCGGCTGGTGTTCAGTGAGGCGGATCAGCTTCCTGGGTTGATCGTCGATCGCTATGGCGACCATCTGGTGGTCCAAACCCTCACCCAGGGCATGGACCGGCTGCTGCCCGAGATCACCTCCTGTCTGCGTGAGTTTTTCTCGCCGAAGTCGATCCTCGCCCGCAATGATGCCGCGGTTCGTAGCCGGGAGAACCTCCCACAGCACATCACTGTAATGGAAGGCGAGGTCCCCGCCCGGGTCGCGATCCGGATGAATGGCCTGCAGCTCTGGGCCGATCTGCTCGGAGGGCAGAAGACCGGCGTGTTCCTCGACCAGCGCGAGAACTACCTCGCGGCGCGGCGCTGGGGGCGAGGGCGTGCGCTCGATTGCTTCACGTGCACGGGCGGATTCGCCCTGCATCTGGCCGCGAGTTGTGAGGGCGTGGAAGCGATTGACTCGTCGGCATCGGCGCTCGCCGTAGCGGAAGAGAACCGCAAGACGAACGGCATCGCCAATGTAAGTTTCCGGGAAGCCAACGCCTTCGACGTCCTGGCCGGGCACGATTCCGCCGGACGCCGTTTCGATACGATCGTGCTCGACCCGCCGGCGTTTGCGAAATCGCGCGGACATCTGGACGCCGCAGTGCGTGCCTATAAGGAGATCAATTTGAGGGCGTTGCGCTTGCTTGGACCGGGCGGCGTGCTGATGAGTTGCTCATGCTCGCATCATGTTGGCGAAGCGGAACTTCTGGGGATCGTGGCCGAAGCGGCGCTCGACGCAAAGCGGCAGATCCGAGTGCTGGAGCGGCGTGTGCAGAGCCTGGATCACCCGATTCTGCTCACGGTGCCCGAGACTCTCTATCTGAAGTGTCTGGTCTTGCAGGCGCTGTAGCGCGGTTACCTACAGATTCACGGCCTTGCGAGGACGGCCGGACTCCATGGAGGCGCCCTTGCGATTCCGTTTCGTCTGGTACATGCGTTCACTAGCGGAGGCAGTCGCATCGGCGAGCGTCTCACCCTGAATCTCGACGGCGCCCCAACAGAAAATCACCGAGAAGGCCCCGAGCGAACGAAGCTGGAAACTCCACAATCGCTCGGAAATCGCGTTGAGGCGGCGTTGTGCGGCAGTTCCGGTTTCGCCCGGAAAGACGAGCACGAACTCGTCTTCGCTCGAACGGCAGCCGAAGTCCTTTTCCGTCAGCAGCGAACGAATCATCGTTTCCACCGACGCCATCCATTCCTTCATCCCCGTACGTCCCATCCGTTCACTGTGATGGGAATAGTCGTTGATGCCGATGACGACCACGACGCCGTTCACGACGGCCGTGGACTTCAGCAGGTCATCGAGAACTTGGCGATGATGGAACCCGACGGGCAGTTCGAGAGGATGAAGTGCGTTCACCACTTCCGGTATCAGAGCCTCGAGTTCCGGTTCATCAGCGAGCGCGGACTCGGCAAACTGCGGCTCGCCATACGCTGGCTCGACAGAAACCGGCTCACTGGAAATCGTTTCGACGGGCTCAACAGGCTGTGTTTCGATTTCCGGCTGTGAAACCAGAAACAGTGACGAAGTCTCCGCGCCTTCGGGAAGTTGCTGAGAGTCAGCAGCCGCTTCCATTGCGGCCACCTCGGGCTCGGCCGTAGCTTGGACCGGGTCCGATTCGAGCGAAGCCGTCGTTGAGTCTTCCAGTGCCGGCTGCGGGGTGTCCTCTTCGACCAGGAGCAATACTGGCTCACTGTCATGCAAGTCAACAATAGATGGTTGCGGTTCCAGCGACGCTTCCTGCTTCGGTACCGTTTCCTGCTCGATCGGGGTTTCCTGCTCGATCGCGGTTTCCTGCGCACCGGCCGTTTCGGGCTCAATCACATCCAGCATCGGATGC
>JAEUQE010000575.1 GCA_016789785.1 Bryobacterales bacterium | reverse complement strand
GCATCCGATGCTGGATGTGATTGAGCCCGAAACGGCCGGTGCGCAGGAAACCGCGATCGAGCAGGAAACCCCGATCGCGCAGGAAACGGTAGCGGAGCAGGAAGCGTTGGCAGAACCGCAACCATTCGTCGCTGACCTTCATGACAGTGAGCCAGTCCTGCTGCTGGTCGAAGAGGACACGCCGCTGCCGGCACCGGACGGCTCTACGACCGCTTTGCTCGAATCGGACCCGGCCCAAGCTGCCGAGCCCGAGGTGGCCGCATTGGAAGTGACTGAACCGGTTGCTGACTACCAGCAACTGCCCGAAGGTGTCGAGACTTCGTCACTGTTTCTGGTTTCCCCACAGCCGGAAGTTGAACCAGAGCCCGTTGAGCCCGCCGGAACGATCTCTAACGAGGAGGTTGCCGTCGAGCCCGCGCGTGGCGAGCCGCAGTTTGCCGAATCCGTACTCGCTGATGAGCCGGAACTGGAGGCTCTGATACCGGAAGTGGTGAACGCACTGCATCCTCTCGAACTGCCCGTCGGGTTCCATCATCGCCAGGTTCTCGATGACCTGCTGAAGTCCACGGCCGTTGTGAACGGCGTCGTGGTCGTCATCGGCATCAACGACTATTCCCATCACAGTGAACGGATGGGACGGACGGGGATGAAGGAATGGATGGCGTCGGTGGAAACGATGATCCGTTCCCTGCTGACCGAAAAGGACTTCGGCTGCCGTTCGAGCGAAGACGAGTTCGTACTCGTCTTTCCGGGCGAAACGGGGACTGCCGCGCAACGCCGCCTGAACGCGATTTCCGAGCGATTGTGGAGTTTCCAGCTCCGTTCCCTCGGGGCCTTCTCGGTGATTTTCTGCTGGGGCGCCGTCGAGATTCAGGGTGAGACACTCGCCGACGCGACTGCCTCCGCTAGTGAACGCATGTACCAGACGAAACGGAATCGCAAGGGCGCCTCCATGGAGTCCGGCCGTCCTCGCAAAGCGGTGAATCTGTAAGGAACCGCGCTACAGCGCCTGCAAAACCAGACACTTCAGATAGAGAGTCTCGGGCACCGTGAGCAAAATCGGGTGATCCAGGCTCTGCACGCGCCGCTCCAGCACTCGGATCTGCCGCTTTGCATCGAGCGCCGCTTCGGCCACAATCCCCAGAAGTTCCGCTTCGCCGACATGATGTGAGCACGAGCAACTCATCAGCACGCCGCCCGGTCCAAGCAGGCGCAGCGCCCTCAAATTGATCTCCTTATAGGCCCGTACCGCGGCGTCCAAATGTCCGCGCGACTTCGCGAAGGCCGGCGGATCGAGCACGATCGTATCGAAACGGCGCCCAGCGGAATCGTGTCCGGCCAGGACGTCGAATGCGTTGGCTTCCCGGAAACTCACGTTGGCGATGCCGTTTGTTTTGCGGTTCTCTTCCGCTACCGCGAGCGCCGATGCCGACGAGTCAATCGCTTCCACGCCCTCGCAACTCTCGGCCAGGTGAAGGGCGAATCCGCCCGTGCAGGTGAAGCAATCGAGTGCACGTCCTCGCCCCCAGCGCCGCGCCGCGAGGTAGTTCTCGCGCTGGTCGAGGAACACACCGGTCTTTTGTCCTCCGAGCAGATCGGCCCAGAGCTGCAGCCCATTCATCCGGATTGCGACTCGGGCGGGGATCTCGCCTTCCATCACAGTGATGTGCTGTGGAAGGTTCTCCCGGCTACGAACCGCGGCATCATTGCGCGCGAGGATCGACTTTGGCGAGAAAAGCTCACGCAGACAAGCGGTGATCTCGGGCAGCAGGCGGTCCATGCCCTGGGTGAGGGTCTGGATCACCAGATGGTCGCCATAACGATCCACGATCAACCCAGGAAGCTGATCCGCCTCACTGAACACCAGACGGTAGGCGTCGGTATCGGTGACCACCCGCCTGCGGTGCTCGGTTGCTGCTTCGATGCGGGCGCGGAGAAATGCCCGATCTGCCGTTTCGGCCCGGGGCGAAAGCAGGCGCAGCGTAATCTGCGAGGTAGAGCTATAGTGCGCGGTCCCAACCAGTCGCCCCCCAGGGTCGACCACGCGCACGGAATCACCCGGGGAGGCGGCATTTCGATCGGTTACGTCACTCGAAAAAATCCAGGGATGCCCGGAAGCCACGCGATTGGCGCCCTTCCGGTTGACGCGGACTTCGGGCAGACTTGCCACTGCCTAGCCGAGCCTTTGCAGGTTGGCGACCCGCTGCTCAGTGGCGGGGTGCGTCGAGAAGAGCCGCATCATACTCGCGCCGGTCAGGGGCTGAATGATGTACATGTGGGCGGAACTCGGCGACACGTCCATCGGGATCCGCTGAGAGTAGCTTTCCA
>JAEUQE010000574.1 GCA_016789785.1 Bryobacterales bacterium | reverse complement strand
GCTCAAGTACGGCAACTGGCCCACTTGAGTTGCGATGCGAAGTTCCTGCTTGAGTCGCGGATGCGGCGGTCGCGCTGTGCAAGGCACTTCCGGCAACTCCAAATCCCGAACCCATCATTCAGATGTCACGCATCACGACCAATGCTGGGCTTCGATGCCCCTGAGCGAACGATCTCTTCAATGACCCGCGGGTCAGCGCGCATTGCCCAGATCTTCAGTTTGCGTCCGTCACGAAAGCGGATTCGGGCGAACTCACCCGGATAGGTCTCAATCTCGACGATGTCTTGGTATCGAAAGATCCGCCACCGCCCAAACATAGGCAAATGTCGGATCTCGTTTTCGGTGAAGACCGTCCTGACTCTGAAAACATCGAACGGCAAGACTGGAGTCATCAGGAAAATCAGAATGACGCCAAGCTTCTTCACGATCCCGCCCTGCTCCCACACATGGACGACAGTCGGCCGGCCATCGGCCCCCTCGGCTCCCAGAACGATCCACAGCATGAGCGCCAGCATCACCAAAGCGAAAAGCCGCATGCCAAGCCCGTACTTCGCGACAAAGGGAAGCGCTGTGCCTTTTGCCGCCACTCTCCGCGATCTCACTTCAGTTCCGGCGGTATCGCCGGTATTTCTTCATCCGGAGCGAAGTAACGAATCGTACTCTTCACAACTGCCTTCGTTCCCGTCTTGGTCCCGCCGCGCGCTGCACTTGCAGGCCAAACGTAAAAGACCTTGTCAATGAAACTCTCGGTGTTCGCAGCCTTCTCTGTCAATGTCGCGGCGCTGGTCGGACGCGAGTTAACTCGCCACCTGGCGATTCTCCTGAGCCGCTTCGCTTGGCGAAGCTGGATTTTCGCCCATTCTGGCAGCGGCAGCTTCGCCCTTAGTAGCGCCTGGGCTACGTGGCCTGCTGCACCACCGGCAAGCCCCGCTGCGATATCTGCAGTCAAGTCGACACTATCAAGAGCCTCGCTTTCAGCATCGCCATCGATTGCCCTCTCAGTTACCCCACCAGCAAGGCTTGCTCCGGCTCCCGTAAACACAGTTGCGGGAAGAGAGGCGCCGACGGTCAGTCCGATTCCGATACCGAAGACCGCGCTTCCCACTCCCTTCGCCGCGACCTTCTGCCAATCGTATCCTGCGCCCGCTTGCCACTGTGAGAACAGTTCGCCACCGGCTCCAGCGGCAAAGCCAATAAAAGCGGCAGCAAGTACTGGAGCCTTGCCGTCAGGATCTACGTATCTTCCCGGGGTTGTCGTCTCCGCACTGCCCGCTACCGACGGATTCTCCGTCACCTACACCACCCGCCCAAACGCATCACCGCGCCGTTTCGGCTGATGCTCCTCGATCGCCCTGCCAAACCAGTCAAACACTGTCTTTGATATCCCAGCATCTCGAATGCAACCCAGTTACCGCGTCACCGCAATCCCTCTGCCTCAAACGCCTCGCGTATGATCACAAGTGCCCGGTCGGCGTCGAGATCCCCCAGTCTCAAATCCTCTGGGAGAAACCCCACCCTCCCGATGCCCTGATCATGAGCAGCGTTGAAAGCCCTCACAGCCCTCAAGAACGCTGAAAGAACCAAACGAAGAACGAACTCGGGTGTCGTTGGATCATCTGAATTCGTCGCTACGCCAACGACTCCGTACCGCGGCATTCCGCGATCACGGTGTTGTGTCGGCGTTTCCACGATACAGGCCTCATGAATGACAAACGGAGGGGTCGCACCGAACAACTCAACACCCACCATTGGAGTCGCCCACAGCGCATCCAGCCTACCGTTTCGGACGGCTTCCGGACCGTATCCCGGCTGGACTGAAATGTACGGCATGCGATCGGAGGACCGCTGAAGTCTCTCAAGAAGGGCAGTGTCGGTTCCATAGAGGACGATCTGAACTCCCTCAAATCCTGAATCGCCTGTGCTTGCGCGCGAAATGCACTTGACCATCGCTATTGGTTCCTTACCCTGACCTTGGGCAAATCCTCGTTTCGTATCAGGACTCCCCGGCCCTCAGTGGCGGCAGTATGGGACGGAGAGTTCTTTACAAGCTTCGTCGGTGCTACGCCCTGAACTACGGAATGCGTCTCCCCTGTCATCTGGGTCATACGCGATCCAAAGCTCTGGGCATCAGCCTCTGCAAAGAAGAATCCCTTGAACTCGGTGCCGTTCGGTGCCGCCGTGAACGCACGTGCGGAGTGGATGCTGGTGGCTTCGGCGGTGTCGACGGCCCGATACAAGTTCGTGGTGGTAGAGCCCTTTGCCACGCTCGTCACTGCTCGCGTAGCACCAGCCGTGGCCACTGCGGAAAGGACCGTACCATCCACTTGTCCC
>JAEUQE010000573.1 GCA_016789785.1 Bryobacterales bacterium | reverse complement strand
CTGATTCAGCGCGATTATTCCAAAGGCAGCTTCTTCGAGTACTACTACAAGCAGAACACCGCCACTCGCAATGCCCGTGATCAGAGGTCGACCGACAGCGGGCGCGTGGTCTATGGCGGAGGCGGAATTTCGCCCGACGAAAAGTACGAACAGCCGGCACTCAACCGTCTTCAACTCACCTTGCTGGGCCGCGGCGTATTCTTCTACTTCGCGGCGGCACACTTCGGTCCGAAGGATGAGGCCAAGCTGCCGAAGAACTGGGAAGTGGATGAGGTCACGCTGATGGACTTCAAGAAATTCCTCGGTGACAAGAACATCCCTTACCTCGAAGGTGAGTTCCAACAGAACATCGATTGGGTCAAGCGTCAGCTCCGTGTCGAGATGATCACTACGGGTGTGAGCAAGGAGCACGCGGACGAAGTCGCCATGGGCACCGATCCCGAAGTGTTGAAGGCCGCCGAAAGCCTGAGCAAGGCCCGTGCTCTCATCGAAAAGTCGAAGAAGATGGTGGCCGAGCGCAAAGCAGCCACCAGCGTACCGCAGAGCCGGAAGGTGCCCTTCTAGGGCGCTGGCTCGGCGATCTTCAGCAACGCGACCCCTTTGTGATTCGCAATCAGGCGCAACTGCCAATCGTTGCGCCTGTCAATCAGATCCTGTGACAGCAGACCGAAGCCGTCCGTGCCGCCGACCACCAGCAGGTGCGTTATCTGATTCCTTCGCAAGTAGGCGATCGCTTCGTGACGAAGATTCAAGCCGGGGCGCGCGACCGGCTTGTCGAGCGGCAGTTCCTTCCATGTTCCCGATCTGGCCTGCAACGACAGCACGAGGGACGCCGCGGACCGGTGCCCGACAATCCTCACCTGCGCGATGCGTTCCCGCGCTGGCATCTCCACCTGATAAAACATTCCGACCCGCACTGGTTCCCACGTCCACCACGACGTAACCAGCGAGCGGTCGAGCGCCATCGGAGATTCCCAAATGTTCGGCTCCGCTTCAATGGTCCACAGCGCGTTGGGCTTCAAAGCGTTTCCGTCCGCGCGCAGAAGCCGGATCTCATGCAGCCCTGCTGACATCACCTGACTGCTTTGAAACTCCACTCGAACTGCATCAACCGCGATCTCCCGAAACCGTGATCTCCATTCCACCATCAATCCGCGATCGGGAATGGCGCCGGTTTGCAGTACCTTCACCATGTTCTCGCCGGCGGCGGTCTGCCACGCGTTGAATAGCACTCGTGGCGTGATGGCGGCGGGCGCACCGGCAAGGTCGAGAATGCGATCCTGCGCATTCGTGTGCGTGCGCACTATCTCGGCGATGTTCGAGTCATCGGTTCGCCGCGCGAGATACTGCTCCTTCGATTCAAGCCGCAAGGCCGCGCGCCATGGGATCTCTCCAATCAGCGCCCAGTTGTCCGGTGGCGTGTAGCGCTCCAGCACCGCGGGCCAACTCAACACCGCATGCAGTATGACCAATGCCACGCGCGCCGCCCGAGGCATCGCATGGATCCACGCAAGTGCGGCGAACGGCAGCGCGGGCATAAGAAATCGAACGCCGACATTGAGAGTCCATGGGATCGCGGCAATCGCGCCGGCGCCCAACAACAGCCGCCCTTCCCGTTTGCGCAGCGCAAGTAGTCCCAGCGGTGCGAGCAACCACACCGGCCCCAGCACACCTTGCAGCAGATCGCCATAGAGCGTCAGTTCCTGGCCGATGCTGCTCCACTCCACGTCACCGTAGCTGCGCAGATACCGGCCCAGCGCCTGCTCCGATTCGATTCGGAAGTAGGGATTCGGGAAGAAGCGATTGAGGAGCGGGGCGAAAGGATTGCCGGTGAGGATCCATGCGCGTGCCACCCACGGAAGCGACATTGCCAGCACACCCGCCACGAAGAGCCCAATCGGCCGGATACGCCTCGCTCGAACCGCGATCAACAACAATGCAACCGGAGCCACAATGCCGCCCGTAAACTTGATGGCGTAGCAGAAGCCCGCACAGACACCCGCCACCATCAGCAGCCAGTCTTCGCGGTTCCGCCACCACTCCGCCACAACCGCGAACGCTGCAAGAACGCAGCAAGTGACCGCGGCATCATTGAAGGCACACGTCGCACTCATGCCCACGACAGGTGTCAACGCATACAACGCGCCCGCGCACCATCCCGAGTGCGGATCACCAAACCGCGATGCGATCCACTGCATCAGAAGCACCGTCGCGCCGAGGAACGTGAGATGCAGCAATTTCGCGGAGGAGTCGCCACCCACTGCGTAGGCGAGCGCAAACAGCGTCTCCATGCCCTGCGGAATCAGGTTGTAGAAGCTGATGGACTGCGGAAA
>JAEUQE010000572.1 GCA_016789785.1 Bryobacterales bacterium | reverse complement strand
CGAAGCTTCCGCAGGCGACGCCGGTGGCAACGTCGCACTGGGAACTGGTGGCGAAGCACGCGTTTCGCGAAGGACGTTTGGCGCCCGTATCGTACATGTTCCAGACGAAGCAGCCGTTCGATGTGGAGTTGAACGTGGCCGCATGGATTGCGATGGTGGTTGCGGACTGCAATGGGAAGAACACGTTGGCAAGCCTGCACGAATCCCTGCAGAAGAAGGGGAACGTTCCGCGGGAGCAATTCCTGGACGCTATGCGGGCGCTGCTTTCCTGCGACATCGTGAGGCTTCCGGAGGAGCGTGTTCCAGGACCATCCGCGGGCCCGGTGCGGCACTACTTCCTTCAATAACGGACATGCACAACGAACTGAGACAAAGACTGATGGCCGGATTGGTGATCCCGGCGCACCCACTCGCCTTGACCTCCGAGCGTAAGCTGAACGAACGGCGGCAGCGCGCATTGACGCGATACTATGCGGCATCGGGCGCCGGCGGTGTCGCGGTGGGCGTGCACACCACGCAGTTCGCCATCCGGGAACAGGGGCTGCTGGAGCCAGTGCTCGCGCTCGCCGCGGAAGAGTCGGCCGGTGTGCTGCGAATTGCTGGTGCCTGCGGACTCACACCACAGGCAGTGAAGGAGGCGGAACTCGCCGCGAGACTGAAGTACGACGCGGTGCTGCTCAGCCTGGCGGCGTTGAAGACGGCTTCGGTGGACGAGTTGATCGCGCACGTGCGGGCAGTGGCGGAAGTGATGCCGGTGTTCGGTTTCTACCTGCAACCCGCCGTCGGTGGCCGGTTGCTGCCTTACGGCTTCTGGCGCCGTTTCGCCGAAATCGAGAACGTGGTTGCGATCAAGATGGCGCCGTTCAACCGTTATCAGACGCTGGATGTCGTGCGTGCCGTGGCGGAGAGCGGACGGGGTGGCGAGATCGCCCTTTACACGGGCAACGATGACAACATTCTTGCCGACCTCGTGACATCCTACGAATTCCCCGGCTGTGCGCCTCTGCGCATCACTGGTGGACTGCTGGGGCAATGGGCCGTGTGGACGCATCGCGCCGTGGAACTGATGGCGGTCGCACGAAGTGGCAACACCGATGCGATGCTCACCTGGAACGTGCACCTCACCGATGCCAACGCCGCGGTGTTTGACGTGGCGAACCACTTCCATGGCTGCATTGCCGGGATCCACGAAATCCTTCGTAGACAGGGATTGCTGGAGGGCATCTGGTGTCTGGATCCGAACGAGGGTCTGTCGCCGGGGCAGGCCGGGGAACTCGATCGTGTGACGCGCATGTATCCACACCTGACGGATGACGCCTTTGTAAAGGAGCATCTTGATGAGTGGCTCGTCGGCTGATCTGGTGCGCGGGTTCGCGCCTGAGGAAGGCTTCGCGCTTTCGACCGAAGCGGGCTGGAATCAGACCATCGGCGACTGGCAGCGGCTGTTACGGCTGGTGCCCGAAGGCTGCATCGGAGTGCGTGAGGAAGGGCGGTTGGTGGCAACCGCTATTGCGTTTCCCTATCAGCGGCGCATGGCTTGGATCGGCATGGTGCTGACGGCGGTGGCTCATCGAGGGAAAGGCTATGCGCGAACCCTGATGCAGCAGTGTCTCGATGATCTGGACGCAATGGGAGTGGAGTGCGTGAAGTTGGATGCCACCGATCTTGGGCGTCCGGTCTATCTGAAGCTTGGTTTTGCCGATGAGCGGCCCGTGTCGCGATGGTTGCGCAAGGCTGCTCCGTTGGAGTGCGAGGCTGCGCCCGTGGTGGAACAGCGGCTTGATGAGACTCTGCTGACAGAGGATGTGGCGCTGTTCGGCGCTGACCGGTCGCCACTCCTGCGGGAACTCGCGGCGCACGGATCGCTCTCGGTGCCCGGCCGGGCGATGCTTTTCACGCGGCCAGGAAGGACGGCGCGGCATCTCGGGCCTTGTCTCGCGAAAGACCCGGAGAGTGCCGCGATGCTGTTCCGCTATGCGGTTGACCAGCATCAGGCGGTGCCAATGCTTTGGGATCTGTTTGACGAGAACCAGTCCGCCTGTGAGATTGCACGGGAGTTGGGTTTCGAGCCCGTTCGCCGGCTGACGCGGATGTATCGCGGTCCGGACAGGACGGCGGCGCGCGGATGGCACGGCGATATCTATGCGCTTTCGGCGTTCGAGTACGGGTAGGGAAACCCGGTGTCCTATGTTATACTCGGAAGGTTGCCCGGAAAGCTGAAAGGACGTACGCAGTAACGATGAAAGCCGCTATTCATCCCGCCTACAACGAGTGCAATGTGACTTGTGCGTGTGGGCATACCTTCAAAACCCGCTCCACCCACAAGGGAGATATCCGCGTGGAA
>JAEUQE010000571.1 GCA_016789785.1 Bryobacterales bacterium | reverse complement strand
GAAGGGTGGGTCGATCACGCTTACATTGCCGCGCACACCAACGGCTACGAGGAACTTGCGCGTCACGTGGCGGACTACACGCCGCGGCGTGTGGCCGAGATCACCGGCGTGGACACAGCGACGCTGTATCGCGTTGCGAAGGCGTACGGCACCGCGCGGGCGGGCATGATTGCGTGGACCATGGGAGTGAACCATTCCACGCAAGGCGCGGAGACCGTAAACGCGATCAACAATCTCGCGCTGTTGACAGGACACATCGGCCGCGAGGGCGCTTCCCCGTTCTCGATTACAGGGCAGTGCAATGCGATGGGCACTCGCGAATTCGGATTCACATCCAGCATTCCGGGCTACCGCAAGTTCGAACGCGCCGCCGATCGCGAGGAGATCGCGAGGCTGTGGAATGTGGACGCGTCGCGGATTCCACAGGCGCGCGGCCTCTCCTATCCCGACATGATCCAGGCCGCGGCCGATGGAGGGATTCGCGGGCTTTGGATTATCGCGACCAACCCCGTAGTGTCGTTCCCCAACCAGGATCTGCTGCGGCGTGCGTTCGCGAATCTTGAGTTCCTGGTGGTGCAGGACGGCTTTCATCCGACTCCGACTTCACAAGCCGCGCACCTGGTGCTGCCCGCGGCCATCTGGGGCGAGAAGGAAGGCACGTACACCAACTCTGAGCGCCGTGTTGGCAAGGCGAACAAGGCAGTGGATCCGCCCGGTGAAGCGCGTTCCGACTTCGACATCTTCCTTGCGCTGTCGGAAGAACTTGGCTGCCGCGAAGAGCTGTTCGCCGGCTGGCAGGGCCCTCGCGATGCGTTCGAGGAGATGCGTGTGGTGAGCGAGGGGCGGCTGTGCGACTACTCCGGCATGACCTACGAAGCGATTGAAGCGAACGGTGGTTTGCAATGGCCATACCCGCGTGGATCCGAGCCAGGGCAAGCGTCGCGACTCTATCAGGATGGCCGCTACCAGCATGCCGATCAACGCGCGAAGTTTTTCGCGGTGGAGTGGAAGCCATTCGATGATCAGCCCGACGAGCGCTATCCGTTCGTGCTGAACACGGGCCGCACGGTGGAACATTGGCATACGCGTACGAAGACCGCGCAGGTGGCGATTCTGGAGCGAATGGCGCCGAACGCGTGGCTTGAGATGAATCCCCGGGATGCGCGGCAGCTTTCGTTGCAGCCGCATGATCGCGTCACGCTGATCTCGCGGCGTGGAACGGTTGCGGGCGTGGAACTCCGGCTCACGGAAATCATCGCGCCGGGACAACTGTTCATGCCATTTCATTTTTTCGAAACCAACGTGAATGAGGTCACACACGATTCGTTTGACCCGATTTCGCGAGAACCCAACTACAAGCAATGCGCCGTCCGTGTCGAACTGGCGTCAGGGAGATAAGGACTGATGAAACTCAATCGTAGAGAAGCATTGAAAGGAATCGCGGCGACACCGCTTTCGCGGCTGTTGGCGGGACTTCCGGCGGGATGGGCGGGAGGCGCCTTCGCAAGTGACGCGCCCGAGTCGCCGAACGTCCGCTTCGGCATGATCGCGCTGACGGATTGCGCCTCGATTGTCATGGCTCACGAACTTGGCCTGTTCAAGAAGTTCGGGATCAACTCCGTGGTGTCGAAGGAAGCGTCGTGGGCGGTGATTCGCGACAAGCTCTCGCTCGGTGAGAATCAGGCGACGCACATGCTGATCGGGATGCCGTTTGCGTCGTCGATGGGGCTGATGGGCTCGCCGGTGAAGCCAATGGTGATTCCGTGGATGATCAACCGCAACGGCCAGGCCATTACGCTCGCCAACACGCTGAAGGGTGTGAAGTCCGCCAAGGATCTGAAGCCGCTGGTGGACAAAGCGAAGGCTTCGGGCACGGCCATGACGTTTGCGATGACGTTCCCGCCGGGAACCCACGCGATGTGGATCCGCTACTGGCTGGCGTCGGGCGGCATCAATCCCGACAAGGACGTGAACCTGATCACGATTCCGCCGCCGCAGATGGTGGCGAACATGAAGATCGGCAAGATGGATGGGTTCTGCGTCGGTGAGCCATGGAACGGGCGCGCCATCGCCGATGGAATCGGCTTCACGGCAATCACGTCGCAGAAGATCTGGCCCGACCATCCGGAGAAAGTGTGCGCGTTCACCGAGGAATTCGCCATGAAGAATCCGAGGACGGTGAAGGCGGTGTTGAAGGCGCTGCATCTTGCGAGTGAGCACATCGACAACATGGGCAACCGTCCCTCCGTGGCGGAGGTGATCTCGCGCCCCACCTACATCAACTGTCCCAAGGAGATCATTCTGGGACGGCTGCAAGGCAAGTACGACTATGGCAACGGCGCATCC